>NZ_JAKZJI010000018.1:0-59882 GCF_031142805.1 Streptococcus sp. IsoGale022
CTACAACAACAAACGGATCAAAACTAAACTAAAAGGACTTAGCCCTGTGCAGTACAGAACTAAATCCTTTCACTAATATTTTTTGTCTAACTTTTTGGGGTCAGTACAAAGACCAAGAGGCTTTCACCTTTTCAGAAGCCCACACAATAGCTAAATCCCTATCCACATATTTTATTCAAAAATCAAAGCCGAAACACTGCTGTCTCGGCTTTTTTGATTCAAAGAATATTAGCTGTTCAAGTGCCATACTTCTTCTTCGTATTGAGCGATAGTACGGTCAGATGAGAAGAAGCCAGCTTTGGCAATATTGACGATAACTTTGTCCATCCAAGCATCGCGGTCTTCATAGTCAGCCAGCATGCGCTCTTTGACTTGGATATAGTCTTCTAGATCCAGCAGGGTCATGAACCAGTCCTTGCTGATCAGTTCATTGTAAAGACGTTCCAAGCGTTCAGCTTTACCAACAGCCAATACTTCATCGCTGATGATAAAGTCAACCAATGGCTTGATAGCTTCACGTGCATAGTACTCACTAGACTTGTAAGCAGATTTTGCGTAGAGGTCAATAACAGTCTCAGAATCTTCACCGAAGATGTAGATGTTGTCTTCGCCGACCAACTCTGCAATCTCAACGTTCGCTCCGTCCATAGTACCAAGAGTCAAAGCACCGTTAAGCATGAACTTCATGTTACCAGTACCAGATGCTTCCTTAGAAGCCAGGGAAATCTGCTCAGAAATGTCACCAGCTGCAATCAAGAAGCTAGACGCTGTAACATTGTAGTTTTCTACCATAACTACTTGCAGGTGTGGAGCCACTTGAGGGTCATTAGCAATCACTTCTGACAAGCAAAGGATAAGGTGGATGATGTCCTGTGCAATTGTGTAAGCAGGAGCAGCCTTCCCACCGAAGAAGACAGTGATTGGACGAGCAGGGATGTTACCAGCCTTGATGTCCAGATACTTGTGGATAACGTAGAGAGCGTTCATTTGTTGGCGCTTGTACTCATGCAGACGCTTGATTTGGATATCAAAGATAGATTCTGGATTGATTTCCACGCCTTGTGCTTCCTTCAAGTGACGAGCCAATTTACGCTTGTTATGAGCCTTGATACCTTCCAATTTTTCTTTGACATTTGCAGCGCCAGTGAATTCCAACAAGCCTTCGAGCTTAGTTGCATCATGGTGCCAGTCGCGGCCCAGCAACTCATCCAAATAATGAGACAGGCGTGGGTTGGCATGCATGAGCCAGCGGCGGAAAGTAATACCGTTGGTCTTGTTATTGAATTTTTCAGGGTAGATATCGTAGAAGGCCTTGAGCTCAGAGTTTTTCAGGATTTCTGTATGCAGAGCGGCAACCCCATTGACACTGTATCCGTAGTGGATATCCATGTGCGCCATGTGCACACGATCGTCCTCATCAATGATTTGCACTGCTGGATCTGCGTATTTGGCCTTAACGCGCTTGTCAAGCTCTTTGATGATAGGCACCAGGTGCGGTACTACTTCTTTCAAGAATTCCAGAGGCCATTTTTCAAGAGCTTCTGCCAGAATCGTGTGATTTGTATAAGCAGTCATCTTCTGTACGATTGCAATTGCTTCATCCAGATCCAAACCACGTTCAGTCAAGAGACGAATCATTTCTGGGATAACCAGAGATGGGTGGGTATCATTGATTTGGATGACAGCATAGTCTGCCAAGTCGTGCAGGTTGCTGCCTTTTTCAATCGCTTCGTCAATAATCAGCTGAGCACCATTTGAAACCATGAAGTATTGCTGGAAGATACGGAGCAATTCCCCTTGCTTGTCACTATCATCTGGATAGAGGAAGAGGGTCAAGTTGCGAGCGATATCTGTCTTATCAAAGTCAATACCGTCTGTAATGATATCTGCATCCACTGAGTCCAAATCAAAGAGACGAAGACGGTTCTTAGTTTCTGTCTTGTAGCCTGGCACATCAATATCATAAAGAGTAGATGTCAGAGTGAAGTGAGCAAATGGCACTTGGTAGCTGCGGCTAGAGCGAACCAACCAGTTTTGCTCAGTCAGCCAGAAGTTAGGAATAGTTGTCTGTTCGTTGTTTTTCAAAACCTGCTGGAAGAGACCAAAGTGGTAATTCAGTCCTACACCATCACCATTAAGACCAAGTGTCGCAATAGAGTCCAGGAAGCAGGCAGCCAGACGGCCCAAGCCTCCGTTACCCAGAGACGGCTCCAACTCAACTTCTTCTACCTCGATCAAGTCTTTACCGGCATCTGCCAGTTCTTGCTTCACATCGTCGTAAAGCCCAAGGTTGATCAAGTTGTTAGACAAGAGTTTACCGATCAGAAACTCTGCTGAAATATAGTAGAGTTTTTTCTTACCAGTATTGACTGGCTTTTGAGCGCTGGCTAATTTAGTGTAGTTCAAAAGAGCCAGATAAAGTTCTTCATTGCTGCAATCAGCAAGATTTTTTGAATAAGTATTTTTGATATAAGTTTGTAAGTTTGACATGATTACTCCTTTCAAGTCTAGTTAGCTATTCTTTATTTGTTAATTAAATCGGTATTCATACGACGGTAAGTCTTAGTCAAGCTATAAAGCTCACCTTCGACAATTGGATTCAACTCTTCAGCTGTCATCCGCCAAGTCCAGTTGCCACCAATTGTGGATGGATAGTTCATCCGTGCTGCACTGTCTAATTCCAGCAGGTCTTGCATGGTCGCAATGGCCATAAAGCTGACTGAAGCAAAGATTGTGCGCAGCATTGCATGAGGTACTGTTTCGTACTCCTTGCGGTTGGTGTACTGTGCCATGTACTGGCGAGTAGCGTCGTCAATCTCATCCTTGTACCAGCCCAAAACAGTATTGTTATCATGGGTTCCTGTATACATGACTGAGTTGTTTGGCGCCAGATGCGGACTGTCGATGCTTTCATCATCAGGATTGAAGGCAAATTGCAAGATCTTCATTCCTGGGAAACCAGTGCGCTCGCGCAGTTCGATCACTTCGTCCGTCATAAAGCCTAGGTCTTCTGCGATGATATTCAAATCACCCAAAGCTTCCTTAACTGCTGCAAAGAGTTTGTAGTCTGGACCTTTGACCCACTTACCAGAAGCAGATGTTTCTGAGCCGGCAGGTACTTCCCAGTAAGACTCAAAGCCGCGGAAGTGGTCGATACGGACAATATCGTAAATCTTGAAGCTTTCACGCAGACGCTCAATCCACCAAGCATAGCCATCTTTGTCCATAGCTTCCCAGTCATAGATAGGATTGCCCCAAAGCTGGCCAGTCTCTGAAAATTCATCTGGCGGACAGCCTGCCACACAGGTCGGTTTGCCAACAGCATCTGTCTTAAAGAAGTGCGGCTGTGCCCACACATCAGCACTGTCAGCTGCCACATAGATTGGCATATCACCGACAATCTCGATGTGATGTTCATTAGCATAGGCTTTTAATTTTAACCACTGCTTAAAGAAGAGATACTGAGTCACACGATGGTAGGTCAGCTTGTCAGCCAACTTCTCACGATAAGAAGCGAGACTAGCAGCCTCACGGCGACGGATCGCTTCATCCGGCCACTCAGTCCAAGCTAGATTATCAAAATGCTCTTTGATAGCCATGTACTCAGCGAAAACTTCCAGCCAAGCTGCATTTTGCTCCACAAAGCTCTCATAGTCAGACAGATCGTCTGCTTTCAAGAAGCGAGCTACTGCTTTTTCCATGATTGGACGGCGAGCATCGAAAATCTTTGCATAATCCACTTTTCTAGGATCATCTCCGAAATCAGCTCCCTTAACATCCGCCTCGTCCAACAAACCTTCTTCTATCAGAATATCAAAATCGATAAAGTAGGTATTCCCAGCAAAAGCAGAGAAAGACTGATAAGGAGAATCACCATAACTGGTAGTTCCCAGTGGCAAAATCTGCCAATAGCGCTGCTTGGTGCGAACCAAGAAGTCTACAAAATCATAAGCACTTTGGCCAAAAGATCCGATACCGTACTTGCCCGGAAGGGATGAAATGTGCATGAGCACGCCGCTTTGACGTTTTTTCATTTTATCACCTCGTTATTTTTTCCTCTACGCCTTTTCATTTTTACTTAATGCAAACGTTTGCGTCGACTTGATTATAACCTATTTTTTTTTTTAGTGCAAGGGGTTTTGAATATTTTTTTAATTTATTTCTTAAAGGCTCTAGGGCTTTTTTAGGACTTCCCTACTGCCCCAATTGTTTAACGTTTTTCTCTTCTTGCAAGCGTTCTCTTTTTGTGTTAAAATGTTCTTACAAACAGAAAACGTTTGCGTTTGCGGAGAAACTGCTTCATACTTGCTTTTTTGACCACAATAGTTAAGCAAAATCACTGGTTGCGATAGCTATTTTTGGCATAGGTTTGCATGACTCTTAGAAAGTAAGTGCTTCTACTAGTAGATTCAAAATAGTTGATGTTATAGAAATGATTTCCAGCAAATGCAGGCCTTTAGGAGGTTTTTATGCGAGTTACTATCAAAGAAGTCGCAAAACTAGCAGGCGTATCCCCCTCTACCGTGACCCGCGTCGTGCAAAATAAATCAACCATCAGTGAAGAAACTAAAAAACGTGTCCGTGCTGCTATGAAGGAGCTGGACTATCATCCCAATCTCAATGCCAGAAGTCTGGTCAGCCAGTCTAGCCAGGTCATCGGCTTGGTCCTGCCGGACGACTCAGATGTCTTCTATCAAAATCCTTTCTTCCCAACTGTATTGCGAGGGATTTCTCAGATTGCTTCTGACTATGACTATGCCATCCAGATCAGCACAGGGCAAGATGAAGCGCATCGCTTGGAAAATCTGAAGCAGATGATTTTAGGAAAACGAGTAGGCGGACTGATTTTTCTTTATTCTAAGCAGGACGATCCTTTGGTCGACTTTGCAGTCAGAAATAACTTCCCTTTCCTTATCCTTGGGAAAGCTGTCTCACCTTTCATCTCTCTAGTGGACAACGACAATATCAAGGCTGGCTATGACGCGACCAGATACTTCCTTGACATGGGCTATCGAAAAATCGCCTTTCTGGCCGGGAATAAGGAGCTGGTCGTTTCCCAGGATCGTTACACAGGCTACAAGCAAGCTCTGAATGAAGCAGAACAGCCTTTGGATGAACGCATTATCAAATTCGCCTTCGGTTTCCTTCTGGAAGACAACAGTTACAAGATTATGGAGGAACTGCCGTTGGATGAGATTGAAGCCATCGTAACCTCCGATACTCTAGTAGCAGAAGGAGCCCTGCACTATCTCAAAGATCAGGACTACCAGATTCCCATTGTCACCTTTGATTCTATCAAACCACGCATTGATGTGGATGCCTATATCGATATCAATGCCCTCGAGCTTGGGAAAGAGTCTTTCCGGACCCTCTTCCAAATCATCAAGGACAATAAAGAAGACAAGCAAATCTGCTATCGCCAGCTGATTCCGCATAGCATCAGCACTCGCTAATCCGAGTGCTTTTGCTCATTTATCAACGATTCACATATCAGCCTTGTCCCACCCTAGGGAAAAGCCTAAACTCAAAACAATTACCCGAAGAGAAACTGACAAAGAAAGAGGAAAAACATGGCCTTTCGTATTTTTCAAGCCTATTTAGATGACGAAAATATCATCACTATCGAACTGGAAAAGAGCTTTGAAGCCTACTCCATCCACTTTACACTGGAAGACAAGCACAGCTCTAGCCCCTTAACCATCAAAAACATCAACAATCAGGAAGAGCGGATTATCTACACTGTATCGGCTAATGAGCCCATTGACCTGACGCAGTCCTACAAGGTCTATGACCAAGACCGCAACCATACCGACCTGCAGTACCGCCATATCGTGAAAAAGCCTATTTTCGATGAGATTTTTGACTATGCGGGCGACGATTTGGGAGCTCAATACAGTCCCCAAGCCACCGATTTCAAACTCTGGGCACCTATTTCTGAAAAAGTCCTCCTACATCTGAAAGACCAGGTTCATCACCTCAAACGTCTGGATAGGGGAGTCTGGCATACACGGATTGAGGGAGATTTAGAGGGAGCCTCCTATTCTTATCTCCATAAGATCAATGGCAAGTGGATTGAAGTCCACGATCCCTACGCCCTATCCTCAGATGTCAATTCGGGCAACAGCTATGTCATCAATCTAGACAAGATTAAAAAGCCTATCAAACGAGCGAAAACACAGCTGAATCCGACAGAAGCCGTCATTTATGAAATGAGCGTCCGAGATTTCTCTATGCAGAAAGAAGCTGGCTTCTCCTATCCTGGGAAGTTTGCCTCGCTAAGCGAATCTCCAGTCGTCCACGGTCAGAAGTTCGGTCTGGACTATCTTAAAGAGCTAGGTATCAGCCATGTGCAGCTTATGCCTGTCTACGATTTTGGCAGCGTTGATGAAAAGCATCCAGAGCTTGTCTACAACTGGGGCTACGATCCTGTCCAGTACAATGTCCCAGATGGCAGTTTTGCCAGCGACCCACGAGACCCCTATGCCCGCATCTTAGAACTGCAGGCGGCCATTACTGCCTACCACAATGCTGATATCAGCGTCATCATGGATGTGGTCTACAATCATGTTTATGACGCCAACAGCTATGCTTTTGAAAAAATCGTGCCCGGCTATTTTTTCCGGCTCAATGACATGGGCTACCGGACCAACGGAACCTTCTGCGGTAATGATGTAGCCAGTGAGAAGGCCATGGTCCGCCGCTATATCAAGCAGTCGGTCAAGCAATGGGTCAGCCTCTATGGCTTTGACGGCTTCCGCTTTGATCTGATGGGGATTTTAGATATCCAAACCATGCAGCAGATAGCCAACGAGCTCAAGGCACTCTATCCTAATATCTATCTCTATGGTGAAGGCTGGCAGATGGATACTGGACTGGCAAGTGAGCGATTAGCCCATCAGTACAATGCTGCCCAACTTCCGGATTATGGATTTTTCAGTGACCATTTCCGTGACAGTCTCAAACAGACCATCGCCCAAGGCCGACAAATCGAGAGCAAGACTCCTGCCAGTCAGCTTGAAAATGTCCTGACAGCCAATGTTGGTCTAAAAGGTGAGGCTCATTTCACTGCGCCCCAGCAGGCCATTAATTATGTCGAGTGTCATGACAATGCGACGGTTTTTGATTACTTTGATATCGTCAATCCTGCTATCACTCTGAGGGATCGGCTGTCCAATTCGCGGCTAGCTCTCCATCTCGTCCTGCTGGCTCAAGGTGTGCCCTTTATCCACAGCGGTCAGGAATTTTTCCGGACTAAAAATCTGATTGACAACACCTACAATATGCCCGACGAGATCAATAAGCTAGACTGGCTGCGCTCCCTGCATTACACAGAAGACATCGCTTTTGTCAAAAAGCTGATTGCCTTTCGCAGGGCACATACGCTGCTGCATCTAAAGACCAGCACCGCCATCAAGCAAGCCTGTCAGGTCAACTGGCTGTCAGACAGTTTATTGGAGTACAAGATTCAAGACAGCAAAGAAAGTATGACAATCGTCATCAACTTTGGCAACCAAGAGGCTGTCTACGAAAACAAAAACAAGCAGAAGCTACACCTCCAATACCCAGCAATTGATGCCCAAAAACCAATCGCACCGCTAGCTGACAGTTACAGCCTAGCTGGTAAGCAGTTGATTGTGTTGAAATCATAAAAAAAGAGACTAGGTCTCTTTTTTTATGTACTATTTCACTCCTCAACAAAGAGTCCCAAGATATGGACATTGTCTGCGACGGAGACGAAGGCAGTTGGATCTGTATGCTTCATGATTTGCTTGAATTCATTAAACTCAGCTCGGGTGATAACCGTCACCAGAACAGCTTTTTGTTCATGATTGTAAGTTCCTTCTGCCCCATGGATAACTGTCGCCCCGCGGTGCAGCTTGTTATGAATCTTATCAATCACCCTATCCGGATGGCTGGTGATAATCATAGCCTGCATGCGCTTCTGCTTGGTAAAGACAGCATCCGTCACCCGGCTAGACACAAAAATAGTAATCATAGAGTAAAGCGCATATTCCCAGCCAAAGGTCAAACCCGCAATCAGCATAATAATTCCATTGACAATCAAAGAAATATTCCCGACATTCCGACCTGTTTTTTTTCCGAACAGTCAGACTGACAATATCAGTCCCACCGCTGGAAATACTGGACTTAAGGGCAAAGCCAATCCCTGCTCCCATGACCACACCGCCGAAAAGAGCGTTGATAATAGGATTATCAGTCAAGGTCACTTCCGGCACAAACTGGATAAAGAGCGAGCTCATGGTAACCGTGATAAAGGTGAAAATGGTAAACTTATGCCCAATCTGGTACCAGGCCAGAATCATCAGCGGAATATTGATAGCGTAAAAAGTCACAGAAACCGGAATGGTAAAACCTAAGAAACGAGTGCTGAGGGCAGTAATGACCTGGGCCAGACCAGTCGCACCGCTGGAATAAACATGCCCCGGCTGAAAGAAGAAATTGACTGCGACAGCTGACAAAAAGCCATAGACAAGCGAGGCAGAAATCTTCTCATCGTACTTCTCACGCGAGATACTCTTTAAGGACCGCAAAATCTTAAAATTATAAGCAAACCTGCGGACATAATAGCGAAAGAGTTTGTAAAAATTAGTCTTCTTCATGTGCTTCCACTTGTAAACTTAATTCCTCTAGTTGAGCGACCGACACTGGGCTAGGTGCCTGTGTCATTGGATCAGAAGCCTTGTTATTTTTCGGAAAGGCAATAACTTCGCGGATATTTTCTTCACCAGCCAGTAACATCACAAAGCGGTCCAAGCCCAGAGCCAAGCCGCCATGCGGTGGAAAGCCATAGTCCATAGCCTCCAGAAGGAAGCCAAACTGCTCAGCAGCTTCTTGAGCTGAGAAACCAAGCGCCTTGAACATCCGCTCCTGCAAGTCTTTCTGGTTAATCCGAAGACTTCCACCACCTAGCTCATAACCATTGAGGACGATATCATAAGCCACAGCCCGTACCTTGCTCAGATCGCCTTCCAGCTCTTGCTCAGAATCTTTCTGAGGCAGGGTGAAAGGATGGTGGGCACTCATGTAGCGGCCCTCTTCTTCTGACCATTCAAACATAGGCCAGTCCACCACCCAAAGGTAGTTAAATGTATCTGGGGCAATCAAGTCCAGCTCTTTGGCCAAACGAACACGAAGAGCTCCCAAAGCAGCGTTTGCCACTTCTAAAGTATCAGCTACAAAGAGAACTAAATCATTATTTTCAAGCTGTAAAGATTCTGTCAACTGACTTGTCAAGTCTGTCAAGAACTTGGCTACTGGGCCAGTCAGCTCACCATCAACCACTTTCACCCAAGCAAGACCCTTGGCACCATGCTGTTTTGCTTGCTCTGTCAGCTTGTCGATGTCCTTCCGAGAGTATTTATCTCCAGCATTTTTCACTACGATAGCCTTGACAGCTGGAGCTTCTGAAAAGACCTTGAAGTCAACTCCCTTGACAACCTCTGTCAAGTCTTGCAACAACATTTCAAAGCGTGTATCAGGCTTATCAACCCCATAAAGAGCCATAGCATCATCATACTTCATACGTGGGAAAGGCAGCTTAACGTCAATGCCCTTAGTTTCCTTCATGACACGAGCAATCAAGCCTTCTGTAATGTCCTGAATCTCCTGATCAGACAAGAAAGAAGTCTCCAAGTCTACCTGAGTAAACTCTGGCTGACGGTCACCGCGCAAGTCCTCGTCACGGAAGCATTTAACAATCTGATAATAACGATCAAAACCAGCATTCATCAAGAGCTGCTTGGTAATCTGCGGACTCTGCGGTAGGGCATAAAAATGGCCCTGATGAACCCGACTAGGCACCAAGTAATCACGCGCCCCTTCTGGCGTTGACTTGGACAGGAAAGGTGTCTCCACATCAAGGAACTCCAACTCATCTAGATAGTTACGGATAGAGTGAGTGACCTTGGCACGAAGCTTGAAGTTCCCCAGCATCTCTGGCCGTCGCAAGTCCAGATAACGGTAGCGCAAGCGCGTATCGTCATTCACCTCGATGCCGTCTTTAATTTCAAAAGGAGTCGTCTTGGCTATATTTAAGACATTCAGACTTTCCACATGCAGCTCCACGCTTCCTGTCGCCAGCTTGTCATTGGCTTGCTCACGCGCTGCCACCTTGCCTGTCACCTCCAGCACAAACTCACTGCGCAGGCTTTCTGCGGTCGCCATAACCTCTGCAGCCACAGTCTCAGGATTGATGACCAGCTGCATAATGCCTTCGCGGTCTCGCAAATCAATGAAAATCAGACCGCCCAAATCCCGACGGCGGGCAACCCAGCCCTTCAAAGTGACTTCCTGACCAACATGCTCCTTGCGAACACGCCCAGCATACATAGAACGTTTCATCTTTACTCTCCAAATTTTTAATTCTGTTACTATTTTACCACAAAGCGCCTAAGAAAGCCCTTCTGTCCGTTCTTTTTCTGAAAAATATTAAAGCTCTACATGACTATTGCTGACATTTATGACAAAAGGCCTGAGGCGAAGACCCCAGACCTACTGTGCACTGTGTGCTCTATTTATTAGTCCCCTTTCTTGCGATCCTCATAGATATTAGGCGCAAATGCTTTTGTCACCATGGCCGTCACGAAGCGAAACCCTCCCGCTGCCAAACCAAAGATCGGCGCCAAAGCACGGAAGAAAAAATCCCCCCGCATAAAATAACAAAGCAGACCTGTAATCACGAAGATAGCCAAACCCTGCACCAGAGCCACCAATAATATTTTCTTCATCATTCCCTCGACTTTCTATAGACTATTATAGCATAAGAGGGATGGATATAGAAATTCATTTTTTTGATAATCGTAGTTTAACGAAAGAAATAAAAAGTACAGAGTTCTCAAAAGTTTAGAGAAGTAAACTTTCTACAAAAAATATTACTCTTCTAAAGCATATAAAAGCTTTATAGAATAGCAGTAATTAAGGCGGAAAAGTAAGATATTTTGCTAATACGGATAGTCACTATATTTACTACGGCTGAATTCCATTTGTTTCTTATCCTGACCACTGAGTCCATTATATGCTGCTACTTTTCCTTTCTCACTATTAGTAAAAGTAGCTAGCTTTTCTCCCCCAATCACGCTAGCAATATTATGATCCATAGCCCGAAATTCCCTTGCAGCAGAGTTAAGAAATTCATCTAGAGCATCTACTGTTTCAGTCAAATCCTTGGCCATCTCCTTTGCCTTAGCCGTTGCCTCACGAAATGCGTCTGAAGCAGAAGATTTCACTAGACTATCTGTATCCTCTCTCATGTAGTGCTCCATAGTACTATAACGGACTTTAAGTCCTTCTATTTTATCAGCATCGATTAATTTTTCTCCCATGCTTATTCTCCTTCCTTATAGTATTTTTGTAATTCTTCCGCTGAATTAATGACATGTTCCTGCCCATCTACTGAATATTCAGCTGGGATAGTTACATTCTCAAATACATTCGTTCCTGGCGGAAAGAAGAGTTCGGTCACGTTTTTTACTAATTCGACATCGGTTTCTTTATTTAAGAAAGCAATACAAGCATCTTTTTCATGCATAATCTTATATACTTGGGGATATTTACTTGATAGAAGTGAATTCTCAAATTGTTTTTCTGAATAAGAATTTTCTAGAGACATCCATGTTAAATGAAGTGCGACACCTCTTTTTTCCATACGTTCAGCAAAATTAGTGAAGATCGTAAAATTATTAGGAAGATCTCTATATGGATTAATTCCCTTATCTGAAACAATTCTCCCTTCATCTAGATTAATACAATATGCCTTTTTTTTATCAGTTGACTTCTGTCTTAAATAGATTACTGCATAATACTTTTGAGTGTTTGAGTCCGCTATAATATCTGAACGTATTTTTATCGGAATCAAATCAGAGTCGTAATTACGTACCATCTCAAAAACATCAAATTCTCTCTTTTTTAATTTTTTATTCTGGAATTTGTAGACTGCCAACTTCCAATATTCCCCTTTTTGAGGAATATTTCGATTAAATTCATCTTTATTCAATAGATTTGGATTAGCTTTGAGCTTCATGTAACTATTGACGAAATATCCAGAGTCAAACTCTCTTATAACATCATAATCAGGATCTACTATATATGATTTTGCTTTTTTCATATTTTCCTGTTCTTCAGAATTTACAACATTCCAGTTATAAGCAATAGCCTTATCGTTTTCAAGAAAGCTATAAACAGGTTCATATTCAGGAGAATAATACGTAAACTGTCCGTATTTTTCTTGAAATTCTTTCGCATTTTTTTGATATAAATACCAAATAGCAAAAACTGAGAAGCTTATTAATGATAGAAAAATTAGAATACGAAAACTCTTATTTCTTTTGCTCATATCTTCCTCCCTATTTAATAACTGATGGCTGATATGCATTATTGAGATAAGCAGTAAAGCTCTCAAATCCGTCAATAGATTCGCGTTTATCTGTAACATCTGCATCTTGTATAGCATGAATTCCAGTTTCTAACTGCTTTAATTGTTTATAATTCATTTGTTCGATGGACACTTTACCTTTTTCATCATCTGGCGCCCCTCCCAAGAGATAATTCTTGATCTCATTATCAATTTTTAGGTCATTTAATTTTTCACTATAAGCTTTTAGAGGAATCCCATTCTCTTTCAAATAACCTGTCACACCAAGATTATCCAATTCCTCAATACGCTTATATGCACGGAAATCATGATAATTTTCGGTACCAGTCATAACTGTTTGCCCATTTGCCTCTAAGGCCCAACCACCTTTGCCAATAATACTGTTGCGTAGGTTTGCAAATTCTACCTTTTCCTTATCATCTAGAATCTGCTGTTGTACTTTATATTTGGCGTGAGCCTGCATCAAATCAATTGCAGAAGCAGCGGCCGCAAAACCTTGGTTGTGATTTAATCCAGCCTGCGCTGAATTTTGGTGAGCACCTCTTTTAAATAAGGAAAAGCCAGACTTATCTAAAGCATCTAACCCTGCATGAAGTGGTCTATCTAAAAACAATTTACTTACAACAGAAGCTACCCCAACAACTGCTGGGACTGGTACGACACCATTAGACGCTGCTGCTCCCAGAATTAATAAACCACTAGCCATAGATTTCATATAAGAAACTTTTGCTGCTTGACGTTCACGTTCAAGGTCTGTCAGTCTTTTTTCTACTTCACTACCTACTTGACCTGCATAACTAGTATTAAACTTACTAGTATATATAGTTTCGGCCGACCGTGCACTATGTTCATAAGAAGGAAGTGGTGACCCATTGAAGGAGCCAAGCCAACCAGAACGTTTAACAACAATTTCTTTACCATCCTGCCAAATTTTGATATCATCATCAACAATTGCCTCTTGATCAGCCTCATTTAGGTGAAATTTACTAGACGGGATTTTAACTTTGATTTGACCATAATTAATAGCAATTAGGGTCTTTATGAAGCCATTGTACCGATTAACTCTCATCATTTCGTTATCTAATGCTATCATTCTATCAGAATCCAAGCTAGCTTTCCCATACTCATTGTATTCCGCTTCCTGCAATTTACGAACATCTTCAGCATGCTCATCTCCTGCAAATAACATCCCCCTTAAGATACGCTGAGTGCGCTCCTGAGGGACTTTTCCTAAAGCCCCAAATAGAATATTCATTCGACCTTTTTTTATAATTTTCCCATGTTTATCATATTCATCAAAGTCACCTGCTTCCATCCAATTTAATACTTCCTCGCCTAAGATACGATAACCACCAGAGGTAACCTTTTCGTCATTGATTTGGCCAATATCTTGAAGCCGATCTTCCAATACAATTTTTAAAACTTCTATGTCAGCATCGTTTTGTATTAAAGCTGTATAGTACATATTTTCAGCAGTAAGATGTCCTTGCTTGATTTGATCAAACAGGTAGGTTGCATTAGCTGAAGCAAAAGCCTTCGCATTCTGAACGACTCTAATATAGACCTCTAGTGTTGCCTTTATATTTTCCAATTCTGATTTAAAAGCTGTATTACCTTGATCAAGCTGCTGGTGAGCAGTCTTACGATTAGTAACACTCTGAGTTAATTCAGTTGTTGCTGTTGTAGTGGGTGTAACAACGTCTGGTGACTCAACCCCTAATACCTCTGCTGCTTTATCAAGAGCAGACTTCAATGATGTTTTCGTCGTGTCAATCTCTGTAATTTGATCCGTTTCAATCTTAGAAGCAACACTATTTATACCATCACCTGAGGTTTTAGCACGACTGGTAAAACCAGCTCCTTTGACAGTTCCCTCAAAAGTACTCACAATTGTACTGTACTTCTTTAACGTTTCTGGCACCTGATCAAAGACCTGACTCTGAAGTGTATTTAAACGGGATAGGAAAGCTTGGATAGCATCAGCATGACTCCCTTGAATTTTGTCTGTAAAGTTGCGTTGAGTTTGATCTCCTGCTGACTGGACAGCTTCCGCATAGGAACTAATAGATACGCTATAAGTTCCAAGTCCTGGAACATCTTTTACTTCAATAACTTCTGACATCGCTTAATTCTCCTTCGTAAGTGATTTTTGAACTTCCAATATACTAATCTTTGCGCTAAGCCCAGCTGCTTCTGCTGCTTTTGAAAGCGTCTTGGCAACTAACTGCGATAACATTGTATCTTTATGGCCTTGAAAATTCTTTTTTACAGCATCTACTGTACTTTTTTCTTGAGTTGCTAATTCTTCATACTTTTCTCCACCTAAGTTATACTCCTCTTCAATTGATTCAGCGTCACCCAGTACATATTCAAAATCAATTGAGACGCCAGATAGAGTTTTAGTTGCTTCTTCTAATTCTGCAATTTCTGCATTTAGACCTCTCAATGCTTCATTCAAACCATTGATTTGTGCTTGTATGGCTGCTTTTCCCATAGTTTTCTTCCCTTCTTATTTCATCAATACTTTTAATTTTCTCGTTAAACTATCCACTGTGTAATAGTGAATCTGTGTATCAAGGGCCCCTTCTCTCATTGGAGGTTTATTTGTTGCTGTCACAATCGTTTGGTCATTGAATCGTATGCCCATAAGAGACTGTTTATAAGTTTTTACTAATCTAGATACTTCATCAATTTGTCTTGAAAGATTGCTATCACTAATAACAATAGAAGCATAGCCGACTCTTGCACCTTTTTCTAACACATAGAGGAGCTTATTTTGATTAGATAAACTCAGTTCTTGTGCTAGGTTCACCCAATCATAAATGACAACTGTAGCTACATGTTCATATGCCCGACGCTCTAAACGCCCCTCGATTCTATCTTTTATAGTATCCAATGCTGCCATATATTCCTCTTCCTGTGTTATATAATCTACTCCGTTCTCTATTTGAAGGCCATGATGTTTTGGTGCAAAAACAATAACTTTTTGTTTACCGTGAGTCAATTGATTAACAAAGTCCATCATGTACTCCTGACGATCTGTTAAGTAGAGAAGATTACCCTTGGATATATTCCAAGTAATTGGTTCAACCGTCTCCATATCCAGTCCTAGTGGTACCAAGCCCTGCTTATAAGCTGCTTGGACGCTAGCCCGGCTATAGAAGTCTGCCTCCGTCAACTCCTCAGGTACCATTGGAATAGCACTTGGTCGCTGTCCGGTCCAAGCTTCTTGGAGAGAAGCGACTTCTTGGCGTAGGTTGTTGAGGACTTGCGCATCATTGGCACCCGCTACTGGCAAAGCCAGCTGGATGACATCAACCTCGTCACGCTTCATGAGCGCCCGACCCTTGATGTCTTCCATGGTGGCCGCAAGAGGGGTAGAGCCCACGATGGAGCGAACTTCTCCCACATCATTCTGCGGCAGACTCAGCTGGTGCTTGAAGTTGGCATAGAACTGCGCCCGAAGGTTAGACTGACGGCCCGCTGTCACCAGGAGGTGAACACCGATGCTGAGACCTTCACGGGAGATCCGCACCAAGAGCTTGAAGAGTTCCGCTTCATAAGCCTCTTCCTTCATGGACTCATAGCTGTCCAGTAGGATAACGATAGCCGGCTCTTCCTGACCGCTAGCCTGACGGTAAAGCTCCAAGGTCCCTACGCCATAGTCGGACAAGAGCTTCTTACGCCGGTTGAGCTCCCGCTCCATGATGCGAACAAACTTGGCAATCTTCTCCGTCTGATCCAAAAGCAGGGTATCGGCCACCTGCGGTAATTGCCCTAGTGGTGCCAGACCATTGGTCCCGAAGTCCATCAGGTAGAGCGTGACATCTTTGGGACTGAACTTGCGAGCCAAGTCCATGGCAGCACTCTGCAGGAAGGTTGTCTTCCCCGTACCGGGACTTCCGTAGAGCAGGATATGTCCATCCTTAGACAGATTGACAGAGACAGGCTCTTGCTTCTGTGCCTGCGGAATATCTGCCATTCCCAGAAGGACGGAGACAGGCTTCTTTTGCTCCCATGCTTCCTGCGGTTGGATCGGTTCCAGCTCCTGTAGGGTCATCCGCTCTTTAAGCGGCGGCAGCCAAGGCTGCGGTACTGGAGGAATCTGCTGGCTCTCTGTCAGCAATTGGATCTGACTGACAATAGCCTCCAGCTCTGTCGGTACTTCCTTGATATCTTCTGCTAGATCAAGACCTGACAGGTCTTGATTGAGCACTTCGTATTGGCCCAGGTCATTGATCAGGTAGATGGTATGGTCTTCGATTCCCATCTCGTCCTTATCCGGCTGGTAGTCTGCCCCTGACCAAGCTGACTGGAAGAGTTCATAGACTTCATTATTGCCGACCTGCAGATAGGCCCGGCCAGTCTGGGTGATCTCCGCCGCATCTGGCGTCTTAAGCATTTCCATCGAGTCCGTCCGGTCTGCCACCTTGAGCGCCAACTTAAAGCGGGAGTTGGACCAGATCTGGTCATCCACCACCCCAGAGGGCTTCTGAGTAGCCAGGATCAAGTGGACCCCGAGGGAACGCCCGACCCGAGCGATAGATACCAGCTCCTTGATAAAGTCAGGCTGGTTGACCTTGAGCTCTGCGAACTCATCCGAGATGAGGAAGAGATGGGGCAGGGGTTCAGTTGCTTCCCCGTTCTTAAATTTCTTTTGATATTGGTTGATATGATTGACTTCAAACTCTCTGAAGAGCCGCTCCCGGCGGTGAATCTCCGCATTGATGGAAGCCAGCGCCCGCATGGATTGGGCCCCGTCCAAGTTGGTAATGGTTCCCAAAAGATGGGGCAGGTTCTTGAAGAGATTGGCCATTCCCCCACCCTTGTAGTCGATGAGGAGAAAAGCCACATCGTGTGGGTGGAAGTTGACAGCCAGACTCAGGATATAGGACTGGATAGTCTCCGACTTCCCAGATCCCGTTGTTCCGGCAATCAGCCCGTGCGGTCCGTGAGCCTTTTCATGCAGGTTAAGGTAGACCAGGTCTTCTTTCCCCCGCAAGCCGATAGGTACTGCCAAGCTCTTATAAGGCGCATTCTGTTGCCACTTTTGCAAGACTTGCAGGTCCGAGAAGGTCTCAGCCCCATACATCTCCATAAAGGTGACCGTATCAGGGATTGAGCTCTTGAGATTCTGCAGGTGATTGAGCGGCGCCAAGGTCCGAGCGATGCGCTCCTTGTCATAGCCTTCTGGGAAATGATCCAGTCGGAAGTCAATCTCTCTGAGGATTCCCTCTTCCATGACCAGCTGACCAGTATTGCGGTCCTTGATATTGACAACTGTCTTGATATTTTCAGACAGAGAGCTCATCACATCCTGAACGAAGATGAGTGAGCAGCCCAGGTCAGTCGGATCCTCTGTGAAGAACTCCATGATGATATGGTCGAGAATCAGCTTTTCATCCGTGACCAAGACCACATAGTGAGGACTGTAGAGGGTCGTTTCCTGCCGGGTTGCTTCTTCCTTCTGAGCCTTGCGTAGTTTCAGGATTTGGTTGAGACTGTTTAGAACCTGATCGTGCGTCCGTTGGTTATAGACAAAGCCGCGGACGTTCAGCTCTTGCAGAGTCGCATGCGGCAGCCAGCGCAGCCAATCCCACTGATCGCGCTCCTCCTCTGGCATGATGGTAATCACCTGCACATCGTGGTAGGAGTGAAATACTGCCAACTGCATGACCAAGAGCTGGAGCTGTTCCAGGACCAGATTGCGCGGACCGATATAACCGACCGGCCCATGGCTGAGATTAGCCACGATAGGAAGGTCGGGGATTTTCTTATGCCGAGTGTAGAGAGCATAGCCCTCCTCTTCCAGCGCATCTTTCTTTCCGCTCCGCTCTTCTTGACCGTAGGTCAGCTTATAAGAGGTTGGCACCTGTCCAAGCCCCAAGCGATAGTAGAGAAAGTCAAAGTGCAGCGGTGTCTTCTCGTAGATGCGGTGGCTGTAGTCTGTCACCAGACCCGTTAATTCGTTAATGTTTGGGAAATGGTAAAGCATCCCATCACGCTGCTCACGTTCCAGCTTGTTCAGCTCAATAGCCTTGTCTTTCAGATAGAGGTGGTAAAGATCGATGCGTTCCTTCTTGTCTTCCTTGAACTTCTTGCGGTTTTTGAAGAAACCGCGCACCGAAAAGATAGCACTGGCGATTGACATAGTAACTGTAACGAGGATATAAATCCCCCGCGGCTGAACCAGTGTAATCAGCACCGTCACCCCAACCATAAGGAGTGGCGGCACAATCAGTCTCAAGAGCTCATCATTAGGCTTTTGAGGCTCCTTGCTTGGCGGAGCAATCTGAATCTTGTCCTCTGAACTCCGATAGATAATCCGCGGTGAGCGGTGATAGTCTGGATAGTCTGGATAGAAACCATGGCGAGAAGCGCCCCGTAAGGTCAGGTTAGAACTGACCGTAGCTAGACCCGTCACCCAGATTTCTTCTGGATAGACCTTGAGGCAGATACCTTCCAAGCTCAGCTCGTCGCCGGCTTCCAGCTGGATTTGGTCGCCCGTCCACTCAACGTGATTGAGGTAGACTTGACCTCGCATCTTGGTCAAAAGCCAAGAATCATTCGTTCGCTTCAAGAGCAACTCCAAAGGCGCTTCCAGACTGATGGCTGCCCCCTTCTGGTCGCTGATGAGTAACTCTTTTCTGTCCAGTAGGTCATAAACAGCCGGTTCTGAATCAGATTGATACAAGGTCAGATTACCCAAGGCCATACCGTCAGTTACGACACCCGTTTCTTCCCCCATCTGATAAAAGACTTGACCTTCAGCTAGCTGAAGCTGGATAGGAGTCTCCTGATGAGGCAGGTAAAGCTGAGCCTTCTCACTCGCTGCTAGGAGAACTTTCTTGTCCTCTGTCAGCTGCAGCTCATAGCGCAGATGGTCTGTATAGATGATGATTGTCTTGCCCATACTTACTCCTTCGCGCTACTGCTGGATGACCCTTCACTGCTGGAGGAAGAGTTTGCTCCTGAAGAACCTTCCTCGCTAGAAGCGCTTGAGCTAGAATCACCAGTCAAAAGCTCCTTGCGGCTATCCCAGTATTTCTTATACTCACCTTCCAAGGACTCAAGCTTAGTCTCCCGATCCTTACCAGACAAACTATCGTCCTCACGCACCTTTTTCATCTCCTGCGTCAAGGCATAGATGATCAGATCTGAGTCATTAATCCGTTTGGCTGTGTCCAAAGCATCTTCAAAATCATTACGTCCAACTTGAATCCAGTAATTGAGATACAAATCATCTGATTTTAGTGTGACATTGTTCAGGATGACCTTACGCTGATCATCGGAAAACTCTAGCCCCTGGATATAAGAGTAGGCCAGTTCATATTTCTGTGTATTCGGTAGGCTCTTAGGAGAGATTCCTTCCAGCTCATCGATGACTTTACTGTAGTCCACTTTGATAAAGGCAGTATCCGCCTGTAACAGCTTTTCCTTGAAAGGATTTTGTATGAAAATTAAGTAAATCAAAGGAATGGCCAAAATCACAACAGCTGCAGTCAGCCAGATGGTCGCCAGTTTGAAAATTTTATGCTGGCGCTTGGAAACCAGTGTCTGCTTCTCTGCTTCTTCTGCGGCCTTTTCCTGATAGGATTTCTCCAAAACAGCAACCGCATCTTCCAGACTATCAGCCTCACGCAGCTCCACTAGGAAATCCGGAAGAGTTTCTAGCTCCAACGAACCCTTGTAAAGCTCCATAAAGTCCAGATCTGCAAAGAGCGTCACCGCAAAGCACTTAGCCTGACGCAAGAAGTCCTCCCGAGAAATAGACTGAGGTGTCATAATACCTGGAACTCCGCGATAAGCAATCTTAACCTGCGCATCCTTGGTAATAAAGAGATTAATTGGATGCAGCAAAAAAGTCACCGGTAACTCCAGTGCCGCTTCTAGAGCAAAAACATTGAGAGCCAGACGAATCCGCTCAGAAATCGTGCGCTTTTCAATCTCTTCCTTGGACAGCCCCAAAGGCTCAATCTGATAGGTGAAATAGACACTATCATGGTCGGCCTTAGTCTCCTGCTCCAAGAAAAGTGGATGATGCAGGTCCAAAAGCAAGAGCTCCCGCAAATCCTGCGTTGCCACATCCGAACGCTTGAGCGTCAGACTCCAATTCTTGTCATTTTTTTCATAGATAAACTCTTGTTCAGCAAATACAAATTTTTCCTCAGTCACCTTAAATCTCCTCAATCTCTACTAAATCTCCCGTTGTGACTGGATAATCAGCCAAAACCTTGCCCTCATCCAGTATCAACCCCTTGTTAATAATCCGCAGCTGATACTTATGGCGCTTTCCTTCGATATTGAAAATCTGATCAATCTCCCGAATGAAGCGACGGACCTCAATCCGCTTAGGGATGCGAATATCCACGTCCTTATCCCGCAAACGGAGGGTGATGTTGATATGTCCTTCCATGTTATACTTCTCCCTTACTGATACGATAGCTGACAAAAACAGTCATACTGACCAAGAGCATGGCTGCTACAAAGTAGACCACTCCTGGCAGAAAGTCATCCCAACTGCTCTCCTCATCGCTCTTCAAACTCGTCTGCAGCTTGGACAATTTTTCCGTTCCTGGCTGAAAAAGCTCCTTGGAATGGTAAATATCCGTCGGCCCTTGTATAGCAGAAAACAGTTGTCCCGCTTCTGTGGCCAACTGTTTATTTTGATACTGCTTCATTTCCTGAATTTTTTCCTGATTCTCAGCAACGAAAAGAGACTTGGTGCCTTCCGATTGTGCACCAAAGTTCAGTTCTTGCTCTTTTTCAATCCGCGAATTATCTATCTGCAGACGATTATCCTTAAGCTCATCTGCGGCAACAGCCGTCACCGCAAACGAACTTAGGAGTAGGAATAAAAACAGAATTCTTTTCATACTCTTTTAAACTTCCTCAGTTTTTAATGTTCTAGTCTTGATAAAGATATTAGCTGCAACCAGCAGAGCCAGCAAGACAATCAGACCAAAGATGGCAAAGAAGCCAGCGGTCTTGCCATCAAAGTAACCTGACAGCATGCCTTCTAGCACTGACAAGGCATTCAAGCTCTTGATAAAGGCTGGGAAGCCAGTCAAACTAGCTGTTGTACCAATAGCATTAGACAGGTAGACAAAGCTAATAATCATGAAGAAGGCTAAGCCCATACCCATCACGCGCAAGTGCTTGAGAATCAAATACTGCCCCTGAATCAAGACAAAGCTAGCAACCACAATCAGCAAGACCCAAGACGGCACATATTCCTTGCCGATGTGAAGCTGCATGCTGGAGACAATCCCAATGATCAGACCAATCGTCAGAGACAGGAAGCCTAGGATGCCCACAGTCGTAATATCTGTATCTTGTAGTTTATTAAGCTTAAAGCGGTCTTTAACCTTGCGCACAATATTTTGCGTTGCAAAGAGATAGGCCGTAAAGAGACTGACAATCTCCAGCAAGAGAATCCAAGTAAATGGACGGTAAACATTGACAGTCGCTTTGACAGATGAAGAAGACTGAGCAACTGGATTCGATAAGAAGTCCAACAATACTTCATTAGGAACCCCATTCTCATAGGCATTGTTAAGAACCTTGACAAAAGATTCCACAAAGTTACCATTATCTTCCAATTCCTTATTGAATTGCCCCATCAAGCTTTCAGCATTCGCAGACAGTTTCTCTGTTGTTCCTTGCGCATTTTCCAGCTCACGATTGAAACTGCTGAAGATCTGGTTGACACTATCAGCTGCCTGCACATTGGTCTGTGAAGAGGACTTAACACCAGAAGTCGAAGACAGCAAGGATGAGAATTCTGAATTCAGAGATGACAAATCGGTGTCTGTCTTTTGAAATGCTTTTGATGAGGTTTCTCGAGAAGTCGAGATACCTTTCAACTTCTTTTGCACATCGTCGTAAAGTTTGAGTTGTTTATCAATCTCTGTTGCAAGTTCAGAATTAGTTCCTTTGATATCTTCAATCTTGTTCTTCAAGTTACTAATCGTTTCATCCAAGGTTTCTTTAACCCCTTGAGTCTTGCCATCGTTAGATTTAGACAAGCTACTCTGATAATTATCCAGATTAGAGTTAATGGCATTTATCAAAAGGGTAGATAGGGATTCAGACATATCTTTATTTTTTAACTCAACAAAAGAATCATAAGCCTGGATTAAAGACTCAGCTCGTTGGTAATTAGACGCAATCTCTTGAACCTTTGCTCCGTAGTCTGCAGCTGCTTTCTGCGCAGCCTGTACATTCACGGGCACGCTCGTAGCTGTAATGCCATTCAGAGAAATGTCAATGGAACTATCAACTGAGCTAGCTGCCGCAGCATTATCCACACTAAATTGAACAGTAAACTTAGCATTTTCAGCTAAAGTAATTTCCTGACCATTTGTTACAGGTTCACTATTGTAAGTAATAGTTTGAACCGTTACACCTGCTGGCGGTTGAACTGATACTGTAGCCTTGCTACCAGTCTGAGCATTGACCTGACCGCTAGCAGAACTAGCCGCTTGATCTGCAATCGCTGCAAGATTTGCTAAATCAGCAGCTCCATTTCCTTGCGGCGTTCCAAATTGCGAAATAGTAGAATAGTCAATTGCAGGGACTGACAATCCGTATTTGACCTCTGTTATTGGAAAAGCTGGCAAAGTTTTTACTGTTTCAGCTATTTGGTTTTTTAAGGATGCTTCATAGCTTGTTAAAGCATCTCCAAAAACTGCGCTAAGAGTAATAGGCTTACCTTCTTCAACACCATAGTAGGATCTTAATTTACTATCAACAAAGCCCTGAATCTGCTGTTTATGAACATCTAATTGCCCACGCTCTGCCTTCAAGGCGGCTTCCAACTGCTCTAATTGCTTGCTAACATTATCCGACTGATTTTGATTTGGCTGATTACTGTCATCGTCTGAACCATCATCTGATTGTTTTTTTGCTTCTCCAAGATGCGCAGTCAAATTTTGTTGTGATAAACTCAAACTTTCATAAAGCTTTCCTGTTTCTTCTTCTAAAAGTTGGTGATCCATCTCAATTAGCTGGGTCATGAATTCTTCATAACTTGTTTGATCGCTAATACGCTGTTTGAGAAGGCTATCAAAGTTCTTTCCATAAGTCGCCTGGGAGTTATCTAAGTCATCGAAAGCCTTCGCATAAGTTTCCAGAGTCGTCTTCAGAGAGTTATTGGCTTCGACAGATGAGGCAGACATACTAACCAACGTTGGGAAGATATTCTTAGAGCCAATGGCAGACTCCAACAAGTTAGTTCTGTAATTGCCAATATTAGTGATTTGGACCTCTGAACTAGCCTGCACATTTTGCTGGGCTGTATAAAGATTGCTCAGGATGCTAGCCATATACATATCAACCAACTGGCTATTCAAATCCGCGATAATATCCTTAGCCAGACTGTTGGCCTCATTTTCAATCTGCTGATTTCCCGCAGCATTGACCTTATAAGTGACGATTGTCCGATCTGCACTGATAGCATTGACATCTAGCACTTTTTCCGAAAAGTCACTTGGAATGGTCACGACCAGTTGATATTTGCCATTTTCCAGGCCAGCATCTGCAGCTCCACGCGTCACAATATACCAGTTTTGAGAATCATCCCGTTCTAGATTTTTGACATAGCTAGCTCCAAGATTATACTCTTTCTTGTCAACCTTAACAGCCCGATCTTCATTGACGACCGCGACATTCAGTTTAGTTTTTTGATCCGTTTTAATCTTGCTGTCTCTAGCGCTGCTTGTATTCTTCTGCACTGCAACATTCAGCATCACTACTGCAGCAAGCAAGACAATCACTAAAACAACATTTCCTATATATTTAAATAATTTTTTATTTCCCATGGATACTTTTTCTTTTTTCTTCATTTATTTTTTACATAAGGAGCACTCAAAAAGACACAGATAGCCCTAACATTCTAATTCATATACTGATCCAGATTGTTAGAGCTTGTCTTGACATTGTAGCAGTTTTCTTATTTGATATGAAAGCAACCGCCATTTTTTCATTTTTAATCTTTACAAAAATAGGAAGGCTCTCGCCTTCCTAAAGCCGTTATAACAAAATTAGCGAATTTGTGCAGCGATATCTTGGTCAGTTTGCTCAACGATGTCAGCAACTTTAATCAACTGAGCATTGATATCTTGGAGCAATTGTGCAAATTCTTTGATTTTTGGAGACAATGCGTTGAATTGTGCTTCAAAGCTGTCAAATGCAGAACCATCCCAGTTATCAGCAATATTTGCCTGTTCATTAGTCAGGGTGGTCAAAACTTGAGTTACATTGTCAGAACCTTCAGTGTATCTTTGCGCAGATGTGCGTAAATCTTCTGGAGTTAATTTAATTCGTGCCATAGTTGTTTCTCCTTTAGCAAATTTATATGACAAAAACATTATATCAACAATGACTTTAGGTTTCAAGTTTTTTCTAAATTTTTTTCAAAAATATATTGACACATTGTCAACCTACTTCGTCCAATCATTTGATACTATAACGTTTTCGCCTGTTAGACTCAAGTCTTTAAAACCCCAATTTCTCAAAAATAAGCTGATAGTTTTCTTGGATTTGGTCTAGGCTAACAGTAATCTCCTCACGATTATGATTGTTCTTAACAGTCACCTGACCGCTCTCCACTTCGCTTTCACCCAAGGTGATAAGAGTTTTGGCTTTAAAGATATCAGCCGACTTAAACTGAGCCTTGAGCTTGCGGTCAAGATAATCCCTCTCTGCTGCAAAACCCTGTGCGCGGAGAGCCTGCACTAACTCCAAAGCTCTGCCATTGGCACCAGGTCCTAAAACAGCTACATAAACATCCAGAGCGGTTTCAATCGGCAGCTCTACTCCTTGCTTGTCAAGTACGAGAAGCAAACGTTCCAAGCCCATACCAAAGCCAACACCTGGTGTTTCAGGTCCGCCAAAGTAAGCAACTAGCCCATCATAACGGCCGCCAGCACAAATGGTCAGTTGACTGCCAGCTACCTCTGTCGTAAACTCGAAAATTGTGTGATTATAGTAGTCTAGCCCACGAACCATGTTGGTATTGATAATATAAGGAATCTGCAAGGTCTCCAGCATAGAGCGAACAGCCTCAAAGTAAGCACTGCTCTCCTCATCCAAATAGTCCAGAATAGACGGCGCACCTTCTACTGCCACCTTGTCTTCGGGTTCCTTAGAATCCAGCACGCGCAGCGGATTCTCCTCCAAGCGACGTTGGCTATCTGCTGAAAGGCTAGCCTTCAGTGGGGTCAGATAATCAATCAAGGCCTGACGGTAAGCAGCTCTGCTCTCAGGATTCCCCAGCGAGTTAAGCTCCAAGCTAACATTGGTAATACCAATATCCTTGAAAAATTGAGCAGCCATGGCAATCATTTCCACATCTGTAGCAGGATTGCTAGAGCCAAAACACTCTGCTCCAATCTGGTGAAATTCCCGCAGACGGCCAGCCTGAGGCCGCTCATAGCGGAACATAGAGCCCATATAGTAGACTTTGACAGGCTTTTGCACTTCAGGAGCAAAAAGCTTATTCTCCACATAAGAACGCACCACGGGTGCTGTTCCCTCTGGACGCAGAGTGATATGGCGGTCGCCCTTGTCATAAAAGTCATACATTTCCTTGGTTACTATGTCTGTCGTATCCCCGACCGAGCGGCTGATGACTTCATAGTGCTCAAAAATCGGCGTGCGGATTTCGCCGTAATTGTATTTTTTAAATGTCTTGCGGGCAAAGTCTTCTACATACTGCCACTTGGCTGATTCCTGAGGAAGAATGTCCTGAGTTCCTTTAGGTTTTTGTAATTTCATCTTCTGACCTCCGCCTTCTTTAGTACTTATATTCTATCATAAGTCCGCCATTTTGAGGAGCCCGAAAGGGATTTTTCGTTTGGAAGAACTAAATCCGTTTTCATGTTCCAAAATAGCTTGAAAAAAAGTCAGAATTGTGAGAAAATAAAAACAATTCAACTCAGATAGAAGGGGATAGCCATGAGAGACGATATCAAAATCAATGACCGAGCAGCTGCAATTCAGGATAAATTGGTGGAGAAGCTCGAGCGTATTTACGATCCGGATGTAGAGCTGGATGTCTATAACTTAGGGCTGATTTATGAAATCAACTTAGACGAAAACGGCCACTGTAAGGTTGTTATGACCTTTACCGATACAGCCTGTGATTGTGCTGAGAGTCTACCCATCGCCATTATGGACTCTCTTAAAAAAATAGATGAGATTGAAAGTGCCTCTGTTGAGGTTACTTGGTCTCCTGCTTGGAAAATCACCCGTATCAGCCGCTTCGGACGTATTGCCTTGGGGATCAGTCCTAGATAAGAAAGTGTTAAGTTCTTCTATATAAAAATATCAAACCCGCTAGAAAAACTAGCGGGTTCTTTTGTCATATATAGGCTATTTCTTACCTGTTTCTTCTGGTTTCCAGAAGTCAGTAACAGCACCTTTAGCGGCAGAGGATACCATATGAGCATATTTACCAAGTACCCCGCGACTATAAAGCGGTGGAATAGTCGTTTCTGCCTTACGTTTCGCCAGCTCTTCGTCAGAGACAGCCATAGTAATTTCCTTGGTATCTTGGTCAACCGTGACCATATCGCCTGTACGGAGATAGGCAATCGGGCCACCATCCTGGGCTTCTGGAGCAATGTGTCCAACAACCAAGCCGTAAGTACCGCCTGAGAAGCGACCATCAGTCAGAAGGGCTACCTTGTCTCCTTGACCTTTCCCTACGATGATAGAAGAAAGTGACAGCATTTCTGGCATACCAGGGCCACCTTTTGGTCCAACATAGCGAACTACAACCACATCGCCATCGACTACTTCATCAGCCAGTACCGCATCAATAGCGGCTTCTTCTGAGTCAAAGACCTTGGCTGGTCCGACGTGACGGCGTACTTTAACACCAGAAACCTTAGCAACAGCACCATCTGGGGCCAGATTACCATGCAAGATGATAAGCGGACCGTCTGCACGTTTTGGATTTTCAAGCGGCATGATGACCTTTTGACCTGGTGTCAGATCAGCAAATTCTGCCAGATTCTCTGCCACCGTTTTACCTGTACAAGTAATGCGGTCGCCATGCAGGAAGCCGTTCGCCAAGAGATATTTCATCACAGCCGGCACTCCACCAACCTCATAAAGGTCTTGGAAGACATACTGACCTGACGGTTTCAAGTCAGCCAAATGTGGCACTTTCTCTTGAATGACATTAAAGTCATCAAGCGTCAGCTCAACATTGGCCGCGTGCGCCATGGCCAGCAAGTGCAGAGTAGCATTTGTAGAACCACCCAGAGCCATGGTCACTGTGATTGCATCTTCAAAGGCTTCACGTGTCAAAATATCAGACGGCTTCAGCCCCATTTTCAGCATTTTCACAACAGCACGACCAGCTGCTTCGATATCCTC
This sequence comes from Streptococcus sp. IsoGale022, assembly GCF_031142805.1. Taxonomy (NCBI): domain Bacteria; kingdom Bacillati; phylum Bacillota; class Bacilli; order Lactobacillales; family Streptococcaceae; genus Streptococcus; species Streptococcus sp. IsoGale022. The sequence goes on from NZ_JAKZJI010000018.1 coordinate 27,779, forward strand.
TTGCTTGTCCTTGGACTCAGCTGGGTGAGAAGAAGAGCCTGGCAGGCTCATGCCCAGAACTTCAATAGCCGTCGCCATAGTGTTGGCCGTATACATACCGCCACAGCCACCAGGACCAGGGCATGCATTACACTCAATGCGGCGCACTTCCTCAGCTGTCAAGTCACCATGGTTCCATTTCCCAATTCCTTCAAAGACAGAAACCAAGTCAATATCCTTGCCGTCCAGATTCCCCGGCGCAATCGTTCCGCCGTAGGCAAAGACAGCAGGAATATCCATATTAGCAATGGCAATCATGGAGCCAGGCATATTTTTATCACAGCCCCCGATAGCTACAAAGGCATCCACATTATGCCCACCCATTGCAGCCTCGATGGAGTCTGCGATGATGTCGCGTGAGGTCAGAGAGAAGCGCATACCTGGCGTTCCCATGGCAATCCCGTCCGCAACCGTAATAGTCCCGTACTGAACAGGCCAAGCGCCCTCTGCTTTGATGCCTTCCTTGGCTAGCTTGCCCAAGTCATGCAAGTGGATGTTACAAGGTGTATTTTCTGCCCAAGTGGAAATCACCCCAACAATAGGCGTTTCAAAATCTTTGTCAGTCATCCCCGTCGCGCGAAGCATGGCACGGTTAGGAGATTTAACCATACTGTCATAAATCTTACTTCTGTGACGAATATCCTTATCTGTCATAGCTTTCCCTTTCATTACAGTAATCTTTGTGCTTTATTATACCACACTTAGGCTATATTTTACAGAGGAAAATTTTTAAATTTTCAGAAGATTGGAAAAATATAGAGGCGAATTTGAAACTTTTTCCTATCAAGCAAAAAGAAGAAAAAAATCTGTCAAGTAACTTTACTTTACAAAAAAGTTTTGTTATACTGTTAAAGTTGATGTAAAACATCAAATTGAATCGAATTCACAAACTAAAAGGAGAAACAAACAATGGCAGTACCTGCACGTCGCACTTCCAAAGCGAAGAAAAACAAACGCCGCACTCACTACAAAGTAACAGCTCCAACTGTAACTTTTGACGAAACTACTGGTGATTACTCACGCTCTCACCGTGTATCCCTTAAAGGATACTACAAGGGCCGTAAGATCGCCAAAGCTGCTGCAGCAGAATAATAGAAGGGAGCTACCATGCGCGTAAATATTACACTTGAACACAAAGAATCTGGTGAACGCTTGTACCTTACTTCTAAAAACAAACGCAACACACCAGACCGTCTTCAATTGAAGAAATACTCACCAAAACTTCGCAAGCACGTTGTGTTTACAGAAGTGAAGTAAGCATTCAATACGAATCAATACAGAAGAAAAACGCTGATTTCAAGCGTTTTTTCTTTTTGCCAAATGCGATATATTGCACTGTATTTCAATTCAAACTCTACCTTTTTCTCTACCTTTTTTAGATAAATATATCATCTGGATATTGAAGTTAAGCCCTGCTATAATTTCGATGGCAGGGCTTTTTAATATTTGGTACACTACCTTCTTATCTATATTTTGATGGAGCTGAAGTTGACATCTACAAAGTTTAATGTTAAAATACATTCAAAAATATATTTGAATGAGGTGTTTTATGGTTCAAAATATTGTTACTTCAATAATCCTGTATTCTGGGACAGCCGTAGACTTACTTATTATCCTAATGTTATTTTTTGCCAAACGAAAAAGCAGAAAGGACATCATTAACATCTATTTAGGACAATTTCTAGGCTCTGTTAGTCTAATATTCCTAAGTTTGCTTTTTGCATTTGTATTAAATTATATTCCTAGTAAAGAGATTTTAGGTTTACTCGGTTTGATTCCAATTTTCCTAGGCCTCAAAGTTTTGCTTTTAGGAGATTCTGATGGAGAAGCTATTGCAAAAGATGGTTTGCGAAAAGACAATAAAAACCTGATTTTTCTAGTCGCTATGATTACTTTTGCAAGTTGTGGCGCTGACAATATTGGTGTTTTTGTCCCATATTTTACTACCTTAAATTTAGCGAATTTGATAGTAGCTTTATTTACCTTTCTAGTCATGATTTATCTCTTGGTTTTTTCTGCCCAAAAATTGGCACAAGTCCCTTCTATTGGAGAAACCTTGGAAAAATATAGCAGATGGTTTATTGCCGTTGTTTATTTAGGATTGGGGATATATATCCTGATTGAAAACAACAGTTTTAACATGCTATGGACTGTGTTAAGCTAGGAGAAAATATTATGAAAAAAGATAGTATCTGCCAAGTGAATGTTATAAATCAACAAAATGTTACAACCGCAACGAACTACCTTGAAAAGGAAAAAGTCCAAAAATCACTTCGCATTTTATCAAAGTTTACCGATAATAAACAGATAAATATCATCTTTTATCTCCTTGTTGTTGAAGAACTCTGTGTCTGCGATATAGCCTGTTTACTAAATCTCAGTATGGCATCTGCCTCCCACCATCTTCGTAAACTAGCCAATCAAAACATCTTGGACACTAGAAGAGATGGGAAAATTATATATTATTTTATAAAAGATGAGGAAATCAGAGATTTTTTTAATCAACTAGGATAACAACTATTTTTACTACTTTTCCATGATTATATATAGGACTTATCTATGAAATTTTTTGATGAAAATTACTCACAAGAAAGACCTACTCGTAGCAAATGTTTAAGAAAAAAGTATAATTTAAAGCAAACCGACTTGGACTATAAAGAAATTATTTTCTAAGATATTACCAAGTTTGTTGATGATTTGTTTTACCACTGCTTCAGCTCTATTATATTTAGAGATTTAGAAACTGTAGATAGAAGTGAAATAATTGAGATAAAGAAAAGCCTTTGAAATCAGTATTTCAAAGGCTTTTTTTCTTTTATTCGTTCTTAAACAAAAAATCGATCTTCTGTTTTTATGAGATTCACAGTTTCTCTGATATCTAACTGATCCGTATAAAGGAAATGCTCCTGAGTAATATTTTTAGCTAGAAACTCTTTTCTAGATTTGATTGATAAGTCACCCGTTCTTTCTATTTCATTTCTGGATAGGTCCCTTTCTTTAAGCTTTTCTTCTTCTGCCAGCAATACACAGTATTTTAATCTTGTTTGTCTGGCCTTTAAAAAATCTGTAATTTTTTTGATTTGTTCCTCGAATATGACATAGTCTATGATGATAGTCATGCTTCTATTAAGTAAATTGCTGGTAAGACTAATGATATTGTCCCAGAATAAATCCATGTAGTAGCCATCGTCTTCCCAAGGTGCTACTAAGCCGCTTTTAACCATTAAATAAATCATGTCGCCTTCTATCACAGCACTCTTGTCAAAAGAATAGGCTAATTCTTTACTGACACTGCTTTTTCCAACACCTGGAGGACCCGAAATGATATAAACACAATTTTCCAACCTAATACCTCTATACTCTACATACTTGCTCATATTATAGCATTTTTTGGAAAAAGATAAAAACGATGATTCATATACAAATTGAATACTCTAAGCAGCAAACTGTCTAGAGTATTCTGGTTTATGTCACTAGCAGGTCTCGAAAAGAATTATGCCTCCTCTTTCTGTCTGAGTTCAAAGAGATCTTCCACTTTAAGGTTAAAAACTTGAGCAATTTTGAGAGCCATTTCCAGCGAAGGGTTGTAGCGGTTATTTTCCAAGTGCAGAATTGTCTCGCGCCGCATGCCGATGCGGTCGGCTAGCTCCTGCTGGGTCATGCCCATGGATTCGCGAACGGATTTGAGATTAGTGATAATCTTGCTTTCTTTGGCCATGGTTATCCTCTCCGCTCCAAGATAAGATAGACAACTGCAAAGATGCAAATCAAGGCAGCTATGCTAATAAAGATCTGGCCCATGTAGAGAGTGAGAGAACCCATGTACCCAATGATAACTGCTAGGATCATCAGTGCGCCTAGTATAAAGACAAACATCAAGCTAGCTGCCTTAGCTAAATTAGCATAAAAGCGTTCGTCTGGAGTTTCCTTGACATTTTTCAAAGAGAAAAAACCAAATACAATCGCTTCAATAACGAGGCCAACTCCCAAAATCCATTCCTTAATACTGGATCCTTCGCTTGGGGTTGCAACCCAAATTCCTACTGTATAAAAAATGGTTGCTGCAAACAAAAGCATCGTGTATAGCTTAGCAGACAAGTCAAAAATAGTCTTTCCCTTACCTTTCTGACTCTTATGAGGCCATGGTTTCATGTGCAGCCAGCCCCAAATAGCTACAATCTGACCTAACACTGAAATACCGAGAATAATCAACTTGGGTCCCCAACTAAGATTGGAACCAAATAAAACAGTAAAATCAATAAAGAGAGCTGCGGCGATCATCGTAATGAGGCCACCCGTTTTTTGACTTTTTTTCATGATAGACTCCTTTCCTTATGTTAGAAATATTTAACACTCTTTATGTTATAAATATATCACACTTCAATTTGGAAAGCAAGAATTTATGTGCCAAGGTGGCAATTATTTGAAAAAATTCTATCATAAAAGCCCTCGCCAGATAAATAACTAGCAGGAGCTTTTGTTTCTATTGACTACTCATAGAGTAGTAAAGTCTCTTATTCCATCTCTCTGAGATAGTTCAAAGCTTCGTTGAAGGTTTTGACAGGGACGATTTTCATTTTACTCTTGATTTTGATAGAAGCACGAAGTGCCTCATGGTAGTTAGAGCGCAACTTGGGATTGTACTGGGCAATATCAGCGTCAATGGTATCATCAGGAACAAAGAAAATCTCAGCGCCTGCCTTATCTGCAGCCATGACCTTCATCTCTATCCCGCCAATCCGGCCAACATTTCCCTTGTGGTCAATCGTTCCAGTACCAGCAATAGCTTTTCCTTTGGTAATGTCTTCAGACACGAGCTGATTGTACAGCTCCAAACTGAACATGAGTCCACCAGAGGGACCTGCTACACCGTTGCTCTTAAACTTCGTCAGAGGATTCATGGCAACACTGGCTTTAGAACCCAATGCAATCCCCAAACCAGGCTTACCAGTTGTCTCATCCACAATCACAGGACCGCTAGCCAAACCGATTACACCATTACGGCTGTACTCAATTGATACCACATCGCCAACTGGCCGCTGCTCCGTCTGATCGACAATATCGTATGGGCTAGTGTAACTCTGATTGTCAATCTTTAAAATCACATCACCTTTCTGCAGCTCCTGAGCTAACGGCGTCTCTTGGCTGACAGCATCCACAAAAATCTCTTTATGTCTAATCTCAACAGTACGACCAGCTGCTTGATAAGCTACCTGCAAGGCATTGAGATGGGAAGACCCCATAGTGCTGTTCTCTCGCTCTTCCCGTCCCTTCTCCTTATCAAAATAGTTTTCAGGTACAGAGACATACTCTGTTTCCAGCCTGTAATTAGGCAGCAAAGTCAAAAAGAGACTGAACACTCGGGCATCGGAAACACCGACAGCCATGACATAGATTTGACCTTTTCCTTGACTAGTTCCTCCTTGAACTTGGACAAAGTCTTTGGCATTCAAAGCCGGTCTCAAGGTCTCCACTTGATAAGGCAGGGGGATAAAGCCAATCCCAGTTAGCACCAAAGCAGTTATTAAAATTCTTGTTACGGATTTCATATCCTTCCTCTTGTTTCTATAAAGTTATTGTCTGGACTTTCGACTTCCTGAATTAATCACCAAAATCCACCACCTCTGTGTCATTTTCCATCAGGGCGTTGGCAAAAACAGTCCGCACAGCCAGAACAAATACACAGTAAAAGCTACTGAAAACCAGGACAGGAATCATCTGGATCAGACCAAGTAACTCATCTAGCTCACCCAGCAAGGGACCAATATACTGCCTTATCAGATCCATCAGGAGATGAGTCCCCAAGCCAATCAGCCCACCAAAAGAAGCTAGAAAAAAGCTGAGCAGAACATAACGACCTCTGCGCTCCTTCATCAGCAGGACTGACTTTCTCAGACAGCCATAAAAAGAAAGCGGCTTGGCTAGATTGTCTCTGGAGCTAGTATCCTGAATGATATAGGACAGCAAAAAGAAGTGCGAATCAACCAGATAAGTGAAGAGCAGGTAAAAGACCATGAACAAGAAAGGAAAAAGAAACTGGAAAATCACAATGGCCTCTGGACTTACTGCCCTTCGATAAAAGGCAAAGAGACTAGCCACCCCAAGATTGATGCCGATTGCCGACCAACCCATGTATAGAATCAGAACCTGAACTGCACTGACAATGAAGGAATAAAAGAGGCGAGTAAGCAAGCCATCTGAGATACTATACCAAACCGCATAGCCAAAATAGAGCTTAACCATCTGCGGATTTCGTATCACTGTCAAGGCAAATTTATTGACATAAGCAAAACCGAAAGCAATTATAAAAGCTAAACAAGTCAAGACTAAAATGGACCGGTAAGACCAACTCGAAACCAGCGGAAAAAGAAACCAAGCCAGTGTTGCAAGCGGGATTCCGACCAGCAAAAGGCCTTTCAGCCAAACAAAATAATACTCTGTAACAAAAACCCAAGCTTCTCTGAAAACCCTTGTTACTTTTACATCATTCATCGTTCATTATCCTAAATCCTAAAACCCTTTCTAATTTTTTCATAAATATTAATCTCCAAAATGAACTATTTCCCGATCATAAGACATCAGGATGTCAGCCATAACCGAGCGGGCTGCCAAGGCATAAATCAGCAAAAAGCCATTTATCATACTAACAATCATTCCCACAACATTAGACACGCCATCGCCAAAAAGTAAACTCAAAACTTCTATTAGACCCAATCCTACAGGAATAAGCTTTAAGACAAGCTCTACCAGTAAGTAACGCCCTCTCTGACCATTCATACGAGAAAAGGACTTGCCCAAGCTGCCAAAGGCTGACAGAGGACGCAATAGGTTGTCAGAGGAGTTGGTATCCTGAATAATATAGGGCAATAAGAAGAAGTGAGAGGCTACAAAATAGCTGTAAAATAAATGGAACAACAAGTTAAACATTGGTGCTATCAAAAACATCAGAAAGAGTATACTTGTCATTTTTTCTCGATTATTTACAGCCCAAATAGCCAAAGCATGCCAGATTTCCCGAACATTTGAACCAGGCACCCACATATGATTCAAGTATACAAAAAGAAGTAACATAGCCAAGACAAACATGAAGACATAAATAGACACAGAAAGCAAACGCCCAAAAAAGCCGTCAGAAATGCTGTAGCCAACAGCTCTCCAGAAGTTCCTTCGCACCATCTGCGGATTACGAACCATGGTCAAAGAAAACTTATGGATATAAGCAATCATAAAAGAGCACAGAAATCCAAAGAAAATCATACTTGGAACAAATGAAGAAGTAAATGGAGAAAAAAATAGAATTAATAGCGCCAGAATAAAAAATGGCAGTTGAATGATAGCAAGCCCTGCTGTCCATACAAAAAAGTAGTCAACAGTCAGTCCCCAGGCTTCCTTTAACACATCGCTTACGTCAAACTTTTTTTTCATAAATCCCCTAATTAAGTCATTTTTCGCCAGAAAAGACGATGTAGATGTCACAGAAGCAATTTTTTGTCTAGTCCCGAGAGGATGATTAGGAATTTTTAGAGCCCCAGAGAGCAGCAAAAACTCCGTCAATCACCTCACCAAAAGAAATTCTTTCTATAATAAAGCAAGCTGAGACACGATTGTCCCAGCCTCCTTAACCTTTTTTCAAAAAATTTCGAATACGAATCATAATCTTGCTTGACCAAGTTTTGTCAGATGCGTATCTTACATTGATAGCAGCCATGCTCTTACCATTGTAGAACTGACCGCCAGGCTTGAGATAGTGCTCGCTGAGATAGCGGGCAACTGTATCTATACCATCGTCAAATGTTGCGAAATTTCCTGCACTGGAAAAAGGACTGGAGTCATAAGCCATGAAGCCAAACAGGTTGTGCTTGGCCTGAGCAATCTGACTGCGGCCGTAATCCGATTCGTGAATAGCCAGCCCTACGAGAAAAATTGCATTAACTCCATGATCTTTCTCTGCTTTTTTGAAAGCTTTTCCCAATCCAGCCATCGGTGTGCCAGCCAGACGACTATCAATGAAATCGGCTGACACTGTGCTTGGCACTGTTACATCTTCTGAAAAGACGACTGCTCCTGTTTTCTTGGCCTGAAACTGATCTGACACCTGCACTAAAGATGGATCCAGACTGGCCTTTTCATTTGCCGCTGGGCGGCTGACAGGCAGCACACTGCCTGAAAGGACAGTAGCTGTCGCTAATGCTATGATAACTTTTTTCTTCCTAAACATTTTTTCTATCCATTTCTATTGTCGCTTTTGGTTTCCTAGATTCCTCCCCAGAAATATAGTATGACCGCCATGATACTCATAGCAGGACCAAAAGGGACTTCTTCTTTCAGCTTAAATTTGAATTTCTTAAAGATGGTTGCGATTAAGAGAATCGCTCCAGCCACAAAGAAAGAACCATACCCCAAAATCAGCGTATTCAAGGGGCTAAACCAACTGCTCAGAGCAGCTAAGTAGAGAATATCCCCCATCCCGAAGGCCTCTTTCTTGTAATAAGCCTTGGCCCCAAAATAAATGAGAGAGTAGAGACCAGCACCGACTAGCAGCGAAAAAAGCAGTTCCCAATTGAACTCATTGGTAAAAAACATAACAGCCATGCGGCCCAGCCAGAAAACCAGCAGAACCGAGTCCGAAATGTACTGAGTATCAAAATCGATATAAGCGATAATCAGACAAAGCGACACCAAGAGACAGGCTGAAACAACCATCCAAGGTCCCTGATCCTGAAAGATCAGATAAGAGGCTAGCCAGAGCAGACCCGTCAGGAGCTCCACAATGAGATAGCGCGGTGAAATCGGCTCCTTGCAGTGCTTGCATTTAAAGCCCTGCATGATAATCGACACAACCGGAATCAGCTCCACCGAAGTCAAGACATGGCCGCAGGACGGGCACATAGACCGACCTTTGGCAATGCTCTTTTCCAGTGGCACACGGTAGATGACGACATTGAAAAAGCTCCCAAATACGACACCTAATATAAATACTAAACTTGCAATCATAATTTTTCCCTTTTTATGCTCTTTGAAAGTCTCAGCTGACAATGTCAAACTTCGACTTCCCTTGAGTATCACTTAGATGCCAGAATGATGGATACTTGCCCCTCCTCCAAACTTAATGAAAATACCATATCTGTTTCTGTATTATTTTGAATGGTCAATTCGGTCAAACCTTCAGCCGGCGTTCCGATGTTGAAATACTGTCCTCGATAAGAAATAACATTGGTCCGTGAAAAGGCGAGTTGCTGAATGGCATCTATAATCTGCTCAGCACCCTGACCGTAAACTTCTTTATTATCCTTGCCCTTGACTGGCAGATATCCAGACTCTGCATTCAAAGCGCCCAGCAATTCTGAGATAGACTTGGTCTCGCCAGGAGCCAAGTAAACATTCTGCAGCTTGTAAAAGGCTGTCTTCATGTTTTGAGCTTGGGCAGCGTTGGTCGGCAGTGGTACTTCCTTACGCTCTATAAAGTGCGTATATTGGCTCAGAAGCTCACTCTGATCTTCTGCTTCGACAGGCGTACTCTCAACCTTGACATCATCAAATTTACCAGTCTTGGCAATCTCCTCAGATGCTTGGATAAAAGCAGCAGGGTCAATCTTATAGCCATTAGACTTGTCTCCCACCTTTACGTTAGACTCGCCGTCCATGACCAGATGATTGGTCGTTGGAAGCTGACTGAGAACATCAGGATGGGCAGCCAAGACATCATTTAAAGGTCTGAGCCAAAAGAGTCGATTGGGATAGATGGAAATCTGCAGGTTTTCCTTGGTATCGAAAAACGGTGTAAACTTATCCCAAACTGTCTTGGCTGAGATATTATCCAGCCGCTTGAGCTCTTCTTCTGTGAAATAGCTCAGTCCTAAAAAGCGCATATCTACAGAGAAGTGTTGCCCCGTAGACAACTGAAATGTAGCCTTATAGGGCAGTTCTCTGTAAACTTCAATCTCAGCTTCGCTCCGAGAGCGAACCTTCATAGAGGGACGGCCATTGATACTCAGGTCAATCGTTGGATTAAAGACAAAAATGACATAAAATAAACTACCCAGCAGAAAGGCAGCAAGTGTCGCTGCTGGAAGTAGTTTTTGATATTTTGATGAAACCTTTCTTTTTCTTCTTGACATGAATCTCATCCCAACCTTATACTACGCATTCAGCTAAGCGGATAAGGAATTTACGGTCGATACGGCGAAGAAAATCAATGATGTCATCTGAAACAGTATCTCCGGCATTCAGGATAACTCCTCCATCTGCATTAACAAGATCTTTTTGCAGTGTTTTGCCTACCAGAAGACGTTTTTGCTGATCGATAAAGTCGTTAACAGCTTTCTTTGCTGCAGAGTCTTCCTCAGCAACTGGCGCTGTGCTGATAGTTGTTTCTACTTCCTCAGCAGGGGCTGCCAATACTTCTTCCAAAGCAGCATCCAGACTCAGCGCTGCATCTGTTTCTTCAACTTCTTCTTCAGCTGGAGCTGTTGTTTCTTGTACCAAGTCTTGAACTTCTGGCTCTTCTGCTGTCTCTACGACTGCTTCAGAAAACTCCAAGTCAGAAGCAGCATCTCCCAGACCTACAGCAGCCAAGGCCTCTGTCAAATCTGTCACAGCTTCTTCTTTTACATCTACTTTTTCATCTACAACTGGCTCGAATACAGGTGCTTCAGCAACTACTTCCTCAATTTTTTCGGTAGGTTTTGCAGCTTCAGTCTCATGGAGCAGATCTGCTGCAGCCAGACGGCCCATCTCTACATCTGCTTCAAGATGAGGAGCTGTCTTTTTTTCATCATTGAGGATAATATACTCTTTACCAATCATCAAGATGCGTGATTTAGGAATCTGAATTTCCTCGCTGGTATCTTCAGAATTAACCACCAAGTAGCCAATTTCATTCTTTTCGTCAATATGATAGTCAACAACGGTTCCCACCTTGTTTCCATCAATGGTAATGACGATTTCATCAAAGATACTGCCCTGCTTGTCGTTCAAAACCTTCAGATCTGCTTCTTGCAGTTCTTGAAAGACTGAGCTGTTTTCTACCATGACCGCAAAGTCACCGATGCCTTGGATGTTCTTGCTAGACAGCAAGGCAAATGGCTGTTCAGACTGCTTTGACTTAATGACAAAAGTCAGATTGACCCCCTCATCGACAAAGACTTCATGGACTTCACCCAGTCCCATCCCTTTTTCAATCTCAATGACAACGGTCCCTGTGATTGTTTTACAACTTTTCATAATTTCCCCTAAAACCCTTCTAATTGATTACTATCAATTGTATGTTTATATAGTATTAATTTTTCCCGATTTTGTCCAGCATGTTGAACGCTTCTTGACGAAGATTCTGATCTGAGCTTCCTTGAACAATCTCTTTCAGGTAGCTCTCAGCTTCTTGAACTGCATTAGAAGCCAATAATTCCTGACTTTCCAGTAGGAGGAATTGGAAATAGACTTCTTTATCTCCCGCAGTTGTTGCAGCTGGTCTTGCTTCTGCTGCTTCCTCAGCTTTGAGGATGTCAGTGATTTTCTGAAGCAAGTCTTCTTCTGTCTCATCTGCAGCTGGAGCGACTGAAGCAGCCTTGACTTGTGCCTCCTCAGCTTTGAGGATGTCAGCAATTCCCTTGAGCAAGTCTTCTTCTGTTTCATCTGCAACTTCTTCTTGAACAGGACCAGTCTGTGTCCAAAGAGTGTCTTCAGAAACTGATTGAACAAATGCTGGTTCAGCAGCTTCTTCAAACTCAAACGTTTCAGCTACAGGTTCGAAGTTATCTTCTTCCTCCCAAGCCTCTGCCACTTCAGCAGTCAAATCTTCCTCTTCAGCCCCAAGCAAATCATGCTGAATTTGGCTGAGAATATCTTGATAGCCCTGAATATCAGCGCGATCGCGACTAACCATAGACTCCTCAGAAGCAGAAAACTCTGGCTCTGCACTAGCTTGGCTGAAGACTGAGTCCATCTGAGCCTCTGGCTCAGCTTTCTCCTCAGCAAAGAAGAGAGATTCTAAGCTGTTTGCTGCTTTTGACTCTTCTGCTCTAACTGGCTTGATATCTCCCGTAGCAGCAAAAACATCTTCCAGGCTGTTGCCTCCTACTTCTTCTGCCACTGGCTGCTGAGCTTGTTCTTGCTCAGTGAAGAATTCTTCCTCATCTTCAGAAACAACCCCTGTCACCTCAACTGCTTGCGGTCTGAAGTTGCCATAGCTAGACTCCGTATAGGACATCGGTCTAATCTTAGACAGAACAGCTGTCTCAAAGGCTGGATCATCTATATCTGTATAGCCTTGATTGCCGGCTGCATTTGCTTCAGTAGGCTGAATCAGAGAGTTGGCCACCTTAATCTTGGTAGAACCCTTGCGGTGATGAAGCAGAGACTGCAAAAATTCATCATTGGCTTTTTGTGAGCTGTGTTCCATGCCCACCATGCCGACCTCAGCTGCCGCTAGCTGACTGTTTGGCTCGTATTCTCCAAAGGCAGGAGCTGTAGCCAAATTATCAACAGGGTAGAGAGGTTTGACTTTCTCATATCTTGTCATATCCTTTTTGATAGAACGGTCTGCTAGGGTGCGACCAGAAGCAGATACTTTCTGCCTTACCGGACTTTCCTCAGCCTGAACCCTTTCTTTACTTTCCTTTCTCATCCTGCCGGTTGAAGCATTGGAAAAGTTCAAATCTCTAGCGGATGACAAGCTTGCTTCCTTAGCTTCCACTTTCTTCCGCGAGCTCTTAGCATGCTTTTGGCTTCTGCTTCGCGTAGAAGCAGTTGCTTTTTTCTTGACCGGAGCTAGCTCCTGTGAAAAGAGCAGCACCATATAGACAGCCAAGGCCAAGGCACAGAGTCCAACAAAGGCTATGCCGGGAACTTGTTGAAAGAGGAATGGAGCACCAATCGCAAATAGCATGACCCATACTACGAGAAAAAGGCGCTTTATTAATGAAATCCTAGAAACAAATAAAATGCTAATCGTATGCAGTGCTATAAGCCCTGCTCCAAAAGGTAAAAAATATGCCATTTGAGTATTTTCGACACCCCCCACTTTCTAAATGATATTAAACTTTTTCAATGCAAAACCAATCTTGATTTTGTTTTTCCATAAACTCCATTAAAACCCAAAATAGACTCGGGCGTCTATTCTGAGTTTGCTTGTATTATATTTCAAATATCTCTATGTTTTAGTTTACTATAAATGCACTGTGAATACTAGTCTAATAACTTGGTTTTTAGCATTTTTTTAAGAAAAATTTACACATGCTCTTGAAATTTTAAACCATAGACTTATTTGGTATTTTTTCAAAGTATTTTAGCTAACTACCAAGTTGTTCACAGATAGGTTATCCAGTTTCATAGTCGTTTCAGGGCTTTCTCCGCTCGGAGTTTCGAAGTAGTAACCCACAATGGTCATTGGATAGCTGAATCCTGGAATGTTTTCAGGATCGAAGCTAACTTCGCGCCAGCCAGTCCAGCTGTTGGGACGAATGACGTGAAGATAAATCTTCTGACCGCTGGCATTCTTAACAATCAAGCCAATCTTGCCCTGCCATTGATTAGACAGAGATAGAGAGAAGCTGATAGCATCCGGCTTATTGTTCAAGGATACATACGGTGCTGCAAATTCCATTTCATACATAGTAGAAGACTTGGTTGCTGGAATCTTAACCACATTGGAACCTGAACCCTCAAGGAAGTCCGTATTGTCAACCGTCACATCATACTGATTGCTACCGCCTGACTGAATCAGCTTAAGAGGTGACTCGAAGCGGTAGATTGTTGATGAATTGTAATAAGCTGACAGACCGTTGTTCTGGCTGGACAGGTTGCTGAGTTGCTCCAGATAAGACGGAGCTAGATTGGTATTGCTGTTAGCAGTCGCGCTGCTAGTTGTATTGGTTGTTGCGGCCCCCAAGGTGCTGTTGTTACCCGCCGTATCTGTACTGCTACCTGATACTAAGGTCAAGAAAGGAGCCTGCCAAGTCGGAATCGCAAATGGTGACTCCCAGTTAGCAAACTGAATCGGTGTCTTATCAACATTGCTCTCTGGAGTCACATAGCGCTCAACATCTTTTACTTGATAGAAACGTAGTTTGATTTTACCGGTAGCTAGCTCTGGATTCCTGTTCTCCTCAACATTGGAGTGGCTTGTCTTTTCACCTAGTTCAAGCTCGCTGGAAACGATTTTTTGTTGATTCCCATCGATCAATTCTAAGAGTTTTAAAACTTGCGTATAAGTTCCTTCGAACTCAATGTCCGCTGTCATCTGAGTAATATTGGAATTGTTGTACTTACCGTTTCCTGAAGTCGCTGTACTAGCCGCGGTTGTCGTTGCAGTATTCGCATCTGATGAAGAACTGCTGCTAGATGAAGACGAGGATGATGTAGTAGACGAGCTAGAGGTCGTACTGGATGACGATGATGTTCCACTGGAACTTGAGCTGCCAGTCGTACCAGAAGAGTTGGAGCTTTGACCATTAGATGAGGTCGCAGCTAGCCCCTCCTGCTGGAGTTCCAACTCTTTGCTTTCAGTATAGTTGACAGACTTGAATTTAATGCCACTTTCTCTGACCAATTTGTCAATCAAGAAAATGAACTCCCCTTGATTGGTCGTACCATAGTATTTCTTAGCCTGATCCAGAGTCTTAGCATTCAAAGTTTGGAGCTGCTTGGTAAGAGACTTCCTCTGACTAATCTTGGCATTCTTGCCATCCAGCTCTGTCATGATTGTTGCGTGTTCTTCATTCAGCTGAGCCATCCGAGTATATGAATTTGATACCAGATAACCCCCACCAGCAAGGACAGCTACTCCTCCGACACAGGCCAACAACTTCTTGTCTCGCTCATTTAAATTACTCAGGATTTTTTTCTTTTCTTTCTCATTTTTGTTCTTCATTGAAATCTACATCCTTCGTCAAAATTTTAATGTTAAACACATATCTTGAATTATTCTCTTTTTCCTCGCGAGTAATGTTATCCACAAAAATGTGATTAAACTTCTCAGACTTACGAAGCTCTTCTTCAAACTTAGCGATGGAAAGTTGCTCTTGAGCCGAACCAACGATTTCTACATTGTCGTTATTAATCTTAATCTGATCAAAGACCAAGTCCCGTGTCACATTTTTATTAAGGAAGTCCATAAAGGCTTTATTTACTCGGTGCAGTCGACGGAAGTCGCCTTCCAGACTGCCAAAGAGCACCTGATCATTCTTAACCGTTACAATCTTATCTTCAGTCTCAGAGACTGCCTTCAGCTCTTGAGCCATTTCTGGACTCTTAAGTGTCTGCTCCGCTTGGTCAATCTCGCCTTGGAGGTGCATAGCGCTGAACTGGAAGAAACCAATCAGCACAATCATAATCGCTGCAATCCCAGCAAAAGCAGAAATAGCAGCAAGTTTTAGTGGACTGGTTTTAGCCGGTGCCACATGATATTTTGAAAAGTAGTTTAAATCTCTCCGCATTAGTTTGCTCTCCTAATCAACATGGCTGTAGCCGGAATGAACTCCGCATTAAACTCGGCAGAACCTTCCCACAGTACATTCTCATAATCTACATTATCAATTGAGATGAATTCCCGATTCATGCTCTGCTTCAGAATAGCTGCCAACTGCCAGCAGATATCTTGGTCACCAAAGACATAGAAACTGTCAATGTTGAGACCAGTCGATCCACTAAAGAAGTTTTCAGTATTGAGAATGTGGTTCTTAGCATCAGCCACCCACTCATCCAAGGCATGCTTCAAGAGACCTGTATCCAGATCATCTGATGCTACTGCCGGAAGCTTCTGCAGCAGACTAGCATCGTCTGCATAGCTCAGGATGTCCTTGTAGCCACGATTGAGATAGTTGCTGGTCACAAACTTACCTTCTGAGTAGAGATAAACACCGATAAAGCTCTTGCTCAAATGCACCATGCCGACATTTTCTTGAGTCAGCCTTTTGGCGCGGTTGTTAATCGCTTGAACGCGTTCCAGCCATTTCTCAAAGGTATTGGACTGAAGGTCAAAGACATAAGGTGTCAGCTTCAGATTATTAGCCAAGCCCAGATATTGCTCTACTATACTTTTTGGCACAGCATAGACCATGAGAGAGCGAGTATCTTCATCAAGCGGGAAAGCTGAATTAGACTCCTGCTCTTGGAACTGGATGACATAAGAAGTCGGATCAATATCCAGATATTGCTGGAGCTCGTAAGATACCAAGCCCTCAATATCCTCATCATTCTGCACACTAGCTGCCACATCAACCGAACGGGCAATGATATTGGTATTTCCCAGAGCGAAGAAGGCGTACTTGGCAGTGATGGAATGCTGCTCCATCAGGTCGCTGATAACATCCTTGAGAGTAATCGGATCGATAATCTCACTATTCAGCACAACACCTTCTGGCAGATTAGCAGAAGCCATCTTGATAATTTCCAGCTCATTGCGCTTCTGTCTAGCAACAACCAGATAGACTGATTCATCGTTGAAGTCAATGGCCATCAGATTGCCCTTGATTGGCTTGCCGAACATGGTATAAGGCGCATGCATTCTGGTAGTTGGCTGACCAGCAGCACCACTGCCTTTCTTGGCAAAGGGCGAGCGGTTCCCTGGCTTAGCAGACGAATCGTCACCACTATTCTTCGAAAAGAGTGGCTTGTTGAGCTTGGTCAGGAAGCTACCTTTCGCTGTTGACTTTTCTTCGTCGTCAAAGTCATCCTGACGATCTGACTTAATCTGAACCCCCTGAATAGAAAGGTGTTCTCTCTTTTTCCCTTTTGATGAGAAGAGCGGTTTATTTAATTTTCCTAAAAATGAGCCCTTTTTCTCATTATCTTCTTCATCCAGAGTGCTTCTGCGCCCCTTAGACGAAAACATATTTTTTGCCATAATCTCCTAATCTCCCTTATTTTTCCTAAAAACTATTTCCCTATTAGCTCGCCTTGTATTTTTCACTGAAATATTTAGCAAGCTTTTGTATATCACTATCACTCAAACTTTGCATATAAATTGCAAATTCATTGATGTAAGTTTTCCCACTAAAAATAATCTGACCACTACCAATGTTATGAGTTGTCTGTCCACGTCTCAGTGTAAGTGTCTTATTATGGACTAACTGCCCATTAATAAAAATTTCAATTCCTAAAAGTCCATTCTTTACCGAACTCCGTACTTGGATAGAATTATCTTTAGTATAGTCCAACTTAATATTCGGTATAAATTCCTGACCACCGTTATTAGCTCCTGTAGTATCTACAGTTTTAACAGCAATCCTACCATCGCTCTCTAGATTGAGACCCCAAGTCAGGGTATTATCCAGCTTATATGTCAGAAGTGCCCCTGTCTGCTGACGATTACCTATAAGAACTGAAGTAGTATAACCAGTATTGAAATCAATGGTCCCGTTCTTGCCATCTCGACTAAACATCATAGTATTATCATTCAGAGCAATCAGCTGACGAGTTTGCTTAATCGCCTCCTCATAATAGTTAAGAACCGGGATTGTTGCACCATATAGGACATTGTTAAAATAGTCGCGAACCTCAGTATTTTCATAAGGTCGGTCAGTTGTTGGAATCCTTGTAGTCTTGTTCCCATTTTTAAGCAAAGCTAAGTCAGCATCAGTATGGAGCCGTAACTTATTTGTAAATGGCAGACCCATAACCCATATACGACTATTATCCCCCTGATCTTTTGATTCTTGATAGTTACCAACACGACCGTAAGAGTTAATAGCTCTGGCAGCGAAGGTCAAGTATTTGCCTCGCATCTCATCGGTAATCCGGCGGCCAGTGTCCTGCTTTGATATTTCGTGAAAATCAGTCGGCATTTCTGGCAAAACCATTTTAGAAATACTATCATTTCCTGCTTGGCCGATTGTTCCAACAGGTACAACACCAGAAACCCCAGAACCAATACTGCGATCACTGAGAAACCAACCAGACTCAGTATAAACTCGAGCTTTACTATTTTGCTGACTATCTTTCAAACCCACTACTCCACTGGGAGTTGTTTCCCCAACATAATAGTACCGTTTGGAATTAGGAATTTGAACTTGTAAATCGTCTGGAATTGACAATACGCTTTCTTTTTCGTTAGCAGCAAAAAGATGAATATTTTTTTCTTTATAAGATAGGGTTTGCCCCGTCACATTGACGCTTTGACTGTTCCCTGTACCAACACGATAAGTAAACGTTTCAACCTCTGCTCCTTTACCACTGTTTTTCTTAATATCAGCCAGCTGAGTTTCAAAAGACTCCTGAATATCAAAATTTGTTGTATTCTGCTTCCGCTGACGGAGGATATTATCAAAACTTCCAGCAAAGAAGGTCAATAGGCCAGCTGCAATAACACCTATCAGTACTAGAGAAATCAAGACCTCAACCAGAGTTACTCCTTTACGCTTCTTCAATCCTTTCATCTTTTGTCCTTTCTATGGTCCTGATACAAACCAAAGATCCTGCTGAATCTGCTTCTTAATATCAGAGAAGGTCTGCTGCAAGGCTGCCTCATCAGCAGCAGGTACATACTTAGCTTCCATACCTCCGCTTCCTATACTTCTCGTTAAATCCTCACCATAAGCAATCTCAGACGGCACTCCAGAAAAACCGATAACATTGACGCGCTTAACTCCTGCACCAAAGGTCTGAGAGACTTTCCCGGCATATTCAATAGCCTTTTTCCGTAGTGCTTCATTAGAATAAGAGTCATAAGAAACACGATTTTGATCTGTTGTTAGATTTGTCGTTACATCATAAGGACCATTATTAAAGGTTACTAATTCCCCAACTGTTTCTCTCCAACGATTATAGTAGGGTTGGACATTTCGATTACGCCAAGATGTATCATTAGTGTCAACAGTATAAGCATTAGGGATTCCATCTGTCAACAAAACAACGTATTTAAGCTGTGCAGAATGGTTTTGTAGACTCATCATACCATAGCGTAGACCATCCCCTGGATTAGTAACACCACCTGTCTGTAAAGCTTTAATGCTTGCTTCTATAGTTGTTGTCCCCTTGTCTAGCTCAGAAAAGTCTTTCTGAACATAAGAACCCAATATTGAAAAAGAAACTAGATTAACACTGACATTCCCAATATCTTTTAAATCTCTCATCATGATTGTGGCTTTGTCCTGCAAAATACTCATCCGGCTTTTAGGGCCCCAATAGTTAGTATTATTACCGTTCAAATCCCAAGACATGGAGCCAGATTTGTCAAAAACAAAAGAAATAGCTACATTCATCTGTCCCTCAATAGGATCGTTCCGATAGGCTAAGGCAATTCCTTTCTTGCCTTTAGCAACTTTAGAGAAGACCTGCTTAGTATTAAGAGCTGATATAGCTGTATCAATAGACAACTTATTGTTAGTATCAGGATATTTCCCTGTCAGATTATAACTAATCAAGCGGTTATCCTGATAGGCGCCTTCTGTTTTGAATTCCAAGTCCAACTTAATATCATAAAGGGATTTTGTTCCTAACTCACTGACCTTCCAGTCTTGTTTGCTTTTATCCCAGACATAATTAAGAACTTTTTTACCATCAGATGAAAGGCCGATATAGCTCCATTCTTTAGTCAGGCCTTCTTTATTTCCTTTAAACTTACTATCATCAAGGATAAAGACCGAGGTGGCCTTGCCAATGGTTCGGTCAACATACTGCATAGAAGTTCTCATTTCTGCCTGAATACTGGCTTCACGTTCTATTAACTCCCGACTGGAAAACATAGTATTAAATATAATACCGATAATTACCGCTATCATGCTCATGAGCATAATGGCCATGACCATCTCGGCTAGGGTAAATCCTTTGCGTAATTGTTTCATCTTTCCTACCTATTTTTCATTTCTGAGCCGAAATCAAGTGTCCTTCTTCTGAGCGAATACCGCTGGTTGACCAGTTAAAAATGACAACATGTTCATAATAATCACTGCTCCCAGGCAATTTAGACTTAGATCTAATGGTGACATTGTAGTTTTCGGAACCATTCCCATCAAACTTCCCTGTCATTTCAATCTCAGCTACGCCTCCGTCCTTGAAAGTATGGGTTGCAGTAATAGGTTCAGTTGAACGCGACCGACCTTCAGCTCGATTTCTAAACTCTGTATTGAGTGATGAGGGATTTCCGTTTTGAGGCTCAAAATATGCTCCCAAAGCCAACTGTGAACCAGATGTTGCCACATATTTGGCTTTGAGATAGCTATACATGCGCTGAGTCTGTGTCTGCCCCGTATCCACGATAGAAGCTAAAATCCCAATCATAGCAACCAGAATCACAATGGTTACAATGACCATGGGCAAGGTTGAACCCTGTCTTTTTTTCCCTTTCATTTTATTACTCTCCTAATACTTCTACTTTTGATATTGCCAAAATAGTTGTCATTATTTGACAACTACTTTGGTAATATCCGACTGCCGAAGCAGTCGGAGTAAAGAATGCATTTCTACTATTGAACAATATTATTAACTTCCACTATTGGATTTCCAATCATATTCCCAAGTTTGTTCTTTTCCACCACCTGATGGTTTGAAAGTCGAAATCAACTTGTGATTAGCTTTATCAATTTTATGTGCAACATCATCACCATTTTTAGCAAGGGTCTTAGTCAAGTCTGCTTCACCTTTAGAGTTTTTAGCAATGTATGGTGCCAAAGTATTTAAATCGTCAATCGTAACATTATCAGGATTATCCTGTGAACCAATATAGGACTGAACAGCGGACACCAACTCACGGTGTTCCGATTGAATACGGCTCTTGCGTGCGTTATCTTGGAAGGATGTGAGAGCTGGAATCGCAACTGCTGCGATAATAGCGATAATGATAATTACTACAATCAACTCAACGAGAGTGAAACCTTTGCCTTTTTTCTTCAAATCTTGACGGAATTTTTGCAATTTGTTTAACATTTGAATAGTTCTCCTATTTCTTTTTTAACATATTCTGTGATTTAAAATATTATTTTTTTTAAATCTCAAAGGTAGGATTTTAATATCGCTTTGAGATAATATTTCGCCAGTCTTAGCTCTTAGACTTCCAGTCATACTCCCAAGTCTGTTCTTTTCCACCACCTGATGGTGTGAAAGTCGAAATCAACTTGTGATTGTCTTTATCAATTTTATGTGCAATATCATTGCCGTTTTTAGCAAGGGTCTTAGTCAAGTCTGCTTCACCTTTAGAGTTTTTAGCAATATATGGTGCTAAAACATTAATATTGTCAATTGTTACATTGTCAGGATCATCCTGTGAACCAATATAAGACTGAACAGCTGAGATAAGCTCGCGGTGCTCAGACTGAATACGGCTCTTACGAGCGTTGTCTTGGAAGGATGTGATAGCTGGAATCGCAACTGCTGCGATAATAGCGATAATGATAATTACTACAATCAACTCAACCAAGGTAAAACCTTTACCTTTTTTCTTCAAATCCTGACGGAATTTTTGCAATTTGTTTAACATTTGAATAGTTCTCCTATTTCTTTTTCATAAATTTTAATACATTCGCCCACAGGGGCATTTGTTTTGTTCCTAGCTGGGAGACCCTACAAACTCCCAGCATCAGAACGATTTTCCTAACTTTTTGTGCAGAGCAACTACTCTGCGAATCCTAACTTTCTTGAAACTTCTATTATTGATTTGTTTCAGCACCTGCATCCACAGCGTGAGCAAGCTCAAACATTGGCAACATGACAGACGCCACGATACCACCGATGATAACCCCCATGACGATAATCATGGCTGGCTCCAAGAGTGAGAGCAGCTGCTTAATCGCTGTTTCAAGCTCTTCTTCATAATAATCTGATGTCTTGACCAGCATGGACTCCAGAGACCCAGACTCCTCACCGATCTTGACCATGGAAAGCATCATAGGCGGGAAGAGACCCGTTGCGGTAATCATCCCTGTCAGACGTTCTCCTTTTTGCAGACCTTCATTAGCGATCTTCATCTTTTCAATGACGACAGCGTTGTTGGTTGTTGCAGCAGCAGACTCAATAGCCTCGACTAGAGGGATACCCGCACTGGTCAGGATAGCCAAGGTGCTGGCAAAGCGAGCAGTGACAATCTTCTGCATCGGCCCCTTGATGACCGGTAGCCAAAGCTTGAGGCGATCCAGCTGGTAGCGACCCGCCTCTGTGCTGCGATAGCGCAGAAAGACAAAGACTAGAATCCCCGTCACACCGAAGAGGATATACCAGTAAGAGCGGACAAAGTTACTAGCTGCTAGGACGATACGCGTCGGCAGCGGCATGTCCATCCCACTCTGCTCAAAGATTCCTGAGAAGCTTGGGATAACGACATAGAGCAAGGCTAGGACTGCGGCCACAGCTAGAAAGGCTAGGACTGCGGGATAGATCATAGCTCCGCGAATCTGGCGGCTGGTCTTGAGCTCTTTGTTATAGTGCTCAGACATCTTTTCCAGCACCTCGTCCAGCTTACCAGTCTTTTCACCGGCCTGCACCATACGGATCAGGAGATCGGGAAACATCCCTTCCTGATCTAGCATGGCCTTGGACAGCTGACTACCTTCTTTTAGGCTCTTGCTGACGATTTTAAGGCTGGACTTGAGATTCTTTGAAGTAGCCTGTTGCTCTAGGATATCCACTGCATTATTGAGGGGAATCCCCGACTCCAGCATAACTGACATCTGCTTACAGAAGAGCGATATGTCCTTGAGCTTGATCTTCTTGCTTTGGAAAAGGACAATCTCCTTAGAGCCCATGACCTTTTCTTCGACACTGATTGGCTTCCCTTTGAGACGGATCCGATTGACGGCGTCCGTCCGGTTAGGCGCATCCACCTCTAGTGTGACGACCCCTTGCCGAGTGTCTAAGTATTTACAAACATATACTGTCATGCTCTAGTACCCCACTATTCCTAGGGATTTTTCGACTTGAGCGCGGTCCACTGAGTAAGACAGCAACGTTCTCTGATCGATGACATTGCGACGATAGAGTCCCATGAGTGAAGTGTCCATGGTAATCATGCCTAGCTGAGCCCCTGTTTGGATTGGCGTCAGCAACTGGTGGGTCTTCCCTTCGCGAATGAGGTTGCGAATAGCGGGTGTTCCCAGCATAATTTCAAAGGCAGCTACACGCCCCTTGCCGGTCGCTGTGCGCATGAGCTGCTGCGATACAACGCCTTCCATAACGGCGGAAAGCTGTACACGGATTTGCTCCTGCTGCTCGGCTGGAAATACGTCGATAATCCGGTCCATGGTGTTTACGGCACCGACCGTGTGGAGGGTTGACAGAACTAAGTGACCTGTTTCCGCCGCACGCAGAGCGATTTCAATCGTTTCCTTATCCCGCATCTCACCGACTAGGATGACATCCGGGTCCTGACGAAGGGCACCGCGGAGAGCATTGCCGAAGCTCTGCGTATCCGCTCCCAGCTCACGCTGGTTGACCAAGCACTTATTATGTGTATGCATGTACTCGATCGGATCTTCAATCGTGATAATGTGCTCATCCCGCAAGCTATTCATGTAGTTAATCATGGTTGCCAGGGTCGTTGACTTTCCGCTTCCTGTTGGTCCGGTAACCAATATCAGACCCCGGCGTTTCTCAGCCAGCTTTTTGATAACTGGTGGCAATCCCAGAGATTCCATAGATGGAATATCCTTGGGAATGACCCGCAAGGCAATCCCGCAGTTGTTTTTCTGCTTAAAGATATTGACCCGCAAGCGATAGCCATTATCGACCTCATAGGCACAGTCGACTTCACCGACTTCTAAAAGATGGGCAATCTGCTTCTCATTTAAAATATGCTTGGTGAAGCGAACCGTGTCTTCGTTGGTCAAAATTGTATTGTTGAGTTGTGTTAACCTCCCGTGCAGACGCATGGTTGGCTCAGCGCCAACCGTGAAGTGGATATCTGATGCACCCGCTTCAATCGCCTGCTTAATTAACTCATCCAAATTCATCCTAAACTTCCCCTTCTAGACTAAAGGCAATCTTCATTGCTTCTTCAATCGTTGTAGTCCCCTGTTTTGCGATATCTATGGCCTCCTCCGCCAAGTCTCGCATACCATTTTTCTTAGCTTCTGCCCGAAGCTGTGCTGTTGTTCCACCATCATTAATTAGTGATTTAATCTCCCTTGTCACTGCCATGATTTCGTGGATAGCTATACGTCCATAGTATCCCGTACCGCTACAGTAGTTGCAGCCGCGTCCGCGATACAAGGTGTCTCCCTTGTGAATACCGATACCTACATGTTCATTTGTTTCTACAGTGTATTCAGTCTTACACTTAGGACAGATGCGCTTAATCAAGCGCTGTGCGATAATACCGACAGTCGCCGTTGAGACCAGATAAGGCTTGATGCCCATATCGACCAAACGGTTGACTGTACTAGCTGTGTCATTGGTGTGGATAGTCGAGAGAACGACGTGACCAGTGATAGCGGCCCGAACCGCGATACTAGCTGTCTCTTCGTCCCGAATCTCCCCCAAGAGAACGATGTCCGGGTCCTGACGCAGGATACTTCTCAAACCACTCGCGAAGGTCAGTCCAGCTTTGTTATTTACCTGAACTTGGTTGACCCCTTCCAATCGGTACTCAACCGGATCTTCAACAGTGATGATATTTTTTCCTACATCATTGAGCTCACGGAGCGCTGTGTAGAGAGTGGTTGTCTTTCCGCTTCCTGTTGGACCAGTCAGCAAGATGATGCCTTCTGGCGCCTTGAGAATCTCTTCAAAAAGTTTCTCGTTGGTTGGCGAGAATCCCAGCTCCTCTTTACTGAGGAGAGTTGCATTCCGACTCAAAATCCGAATAACGATTTTTTCACCGAATACAGTAGGCAAGACTGAAACCCGCATGTCGACTTCCTTACCGTCGATGGTTGTTTCAATCCGTCCATCCTGAGGAATCCGCCGCTCGGCGATGTCCAGACCACTCATGATCTTAATCCGTGTCGCAATGGCTGAGTGAGCATTGGCTTTCAACTGCATGTTTTCCACCAAGGTTCCGTCAACCCGGAAACGAACACGAACAACTTTTTCAAAGGGCTCAATATGGATATCGCTGGTCCGCGTCTTGATTGCCTGACTGATAATCGAGTCAATCAAACGTACAACCGGAGCGTTTTTGATTTCGAGATCTTCTTCGACGATCTCTTCATCCACATTAAAACCTTCGATTTCGGTCGCTGCCTGTTGGGCTTCTTCTCCTTTGGAATAGTATTGATCGATATATTTCTCAATATCATCCCGAAAAGTTACATAAGGTTCTACCGCCATCTTAGAAACGATTTTAACATCGTCTAGGGCGATATAGTTGCTTGGGTCTGCCATCGCAACTATTAACTTGGGTTCTTCTCCCTCTTCTCCATCTGTGAAAGAGATCGGAATCAATCCATGACGTTTAGCAACTTTTTCTGAAACCTTCTCGACAGCTTCCTTTTCTATCACAAACTGTGATAGATTGACATGAGGTACACGGTAGTAGTAACTCATGACTTTCAGCATATCTTCTTCTGTCACATAGCCCTTGCTGATTAGATATCTCTCTAACTGCATGTTTGATTGTGGCATATCTTGAAGAATTTCTTCTTTTTGAGCTGCCGTTATCAGATTGAATTGAACCAATATAGCGATTAGTGCCATTTGTTTCTCCTGTCTGTGATTTTTTTGTAAAAATCCTTCAATTCTTTCTATGCGTTATTAGATAACAGCTTTCTTAAAAAAAAATCTCCCTCGCTTAAAGATTCCTTTAAGGTTTCTTTAAGCTTTTTAAGTTAGGCTAGTACATGGAAAATTTACCAATAGAACCAAACTTAATGTTTTAAGTTAGATGCTTTGAGCAGTATCTCCATTTGATAAACCTAGTAAACAGTCCTTAAAACAATCACAGGATTGATAAGGGGCGTTTTAGATTTGTCAAAAGGGGCGCAAAAAAGCAGATGCCAAAAACATTTGTTCTTGCGTTCTTAAATACTATACAAAGCAAGTTCTCTTGCAAAATTTCTCATGCTTTTAGATGCAGGTTAAACCGTGTGTGTGTGAAGTTGGTTTAACCCGAATCAGCAAGCAGCCAGTGCCATAAGATAAGAATTCTTATCTTATGGTTTTTCTTTTTACCGATATGCATATTTTGGTAGGAAATGCTAGGAACAAAAGCTTTATTTGCTTTAAAAAACATTTACCTATCACAGTATATGACATAATTGACATCTTGTCA
Source organism: Streptococcus sp. IsoGale022 (assembly GCF_031142805.1). NCBI lineage: Bacteria > Bacillati > Bacillota > Bacilli > Lactobacillales > Streptococcaceae > Streptococcus > Streptococcus sp. IsoGale022. Next base: position 53,949 of record NZ_JAKZJI010000018.1, read on the forward strand.
ACAAGTTTGCATCGAAAAAAATGATTGCATTTAAAAAAATGTTTAGTTTTGATAAAAGCTTGTTATATCAATGTTTCTAACGTTTTTTTAATGACTTTTTTTCTTTCGAGGTTTAAAAAAAAGCAATTTTTTAAGGGAATTTCTCCCCTTTGTCGCTTTCTCACCAGCCGTCAGATGGACAGTGTGACAGCATCTGTCTTCTTCTGGTCGGTAGTCGATATGCTTAGGAAAGGCGCTTCAGGACAAGGCTTAGCAAGCATTGCCTGTTTCTTCCTACTCAATAGTATATGCTAAAGAAAATGCATTGTCAATACATTTGCATTTTCTTATATGTAGAACTTCTCTAAAAATGCACAATGTACTCAGCTTGTCTATTTTCCTTGAAAAACCTAGAAAATTTAAAAAGCTATAATTTTCAGACAAACAAATAGAGGAATTAAATAAGAAGAAAATCATCCAAAGAAGATTACTCAAAAGATGATAATTAGAGTATAAACGAAAAAACAGCCCGAATATCGGACTGTAGAGATTTAGTTTACGGTAGTACTATTTAAGTATGAGGTTTTAAATCGCCCTCTCCACCTAAACACCACTCTTCATGTTCTTCTAAGCTGCTATCTGTCTGGATAGTGATCTTGGTGATACCATAGGACTGCAGTTCTTGACGAAGAGTAGTCTGGGTCTCAATTAGAAGGTCTGGATTTTCAAGACAGATATGAATCATGGCAAATTTTTCCAAACCGTCTGTGGTCCAGACATTGAGCTGGGTAATAGTCTGAACGTTTTCAACCGCTAGAATTTCCTGATAAAGCTGGCTCAAATCAATATCGCTAGGGATATGATCCAGAAAGATCTTGATGTTTTCCCAGAACTTAGGCAAGGCCTTGCTGAGGATGAAGCCTGCAATGAGCAGGGAGAGCAGCGGGTCAAGAAAATACCAGTCGGTAAAGCGCAAAACGATAGAAACCAGAATAACAGCCAACCAACCCAAAATGTCCTCTAAGAAATGGAGACTGAGAATGGACTCATTGTGACTGTGTCCATGGCTATGTCCATGACCGACTACCTTGCTAGCTGCTAGATTGACCACAATGGCAATAACCCCCAGCACCAGCATGCCGTCATAATTGACCTTTTCAGGCGCAAAGACCTTGGGTACATTTTCGATAATCACCAAAGCCGAGCCGACCAGCAAGATGACTGAGGTCAGCAGGGCTCCCAAAAGACTGTAGCGCTTATAGCCCAGAGTGTATTTCTTGTCTTCTTTTTTATTAGAAATTTTTTCAAAAAGGGTGGAAAGTCCGATGGCCATCGCGTCTCCTGTGTCGTGCACAGCATCGGCTAGTACAGCGCTGGAATTGAACATAAAGCCAAAGATAAACTCAAGAATGGCAAAGGAAAAGTTTAATAGAAAAGCAATAGTCATATTTTTACTAGATTTCACGGCAGCCTCCTTTCAGTTTGGCTAAATTTATAGTATAATGTAATCAAAACGGAACACCTTGTTCAGTTTTCTTCATCTTTATTATCCCTTATTCTCAGAAAGGAAACAAGAAGCAATTGAGGGGCTTTGTCTGTTACTGAACAATCCTGCTCTTTTGTTCCGAAACGCTATGGACAGACGAGTCAAGAAATCACGCGCAGCTATTTACCAGGCTTTTATCAGCCTGCTGCATCAAAAAAGCTATGAAAGCATCACGGTACAGGAAATCATCGACCTGGCAGATGTTGGCCGGTCGACTTTCTATGCCCATTTCGAGACCAAGGAAGCGCTGCTAGAGGAGGTTTGCCAAGACCTCTTTCAGCATACCTTTCTTGAGCGCGACGATGGCAAGGATCTCTTTGAAGCAACCACCCATATTTTCAAGCATTTCCAAAAGAATCAGGACAAGATTGCGACCTTGCTGCTTTCGAAAAATATCTATTTCACCAATCGCTTAAAGATAGAACTGGAAAACTATCTCTTTCCGATGATTCAGGAGCAGCTCCTGCAGAAAAAATCTCAGCTGCCAGAGCCCTTTCTGAGAAATTACGTGACCTCTACCTTTGTGGAGACGGTCAGCTGGTGGCTTCAGCAAAAGAAAACATTACCAGAAACAGTTATCAGCCAGTATTTTCTGGATTTGATGGACTGATTTTATTGTGATGTTTACATAGGAGGAAACTTTACTTTATGAAAAAGCAACATTCGAAATTTTTACTTCCAGGTATTCTGATGGTGGGAGTTGCCCTGCGGGCACCTTTTGCAGTGCTGCCTGTTGTGCTGGGCGATATTGCTAAGGGACTGCAAGTTCCCGTCAACTCTCTGGGACTGCTGACTAGCCTGCCCTTGATCATGTTTGCACTCTGCTCAGCCTTTTCCCCACGCCTGGCTCAAAAGGTCGGTCTGGAAAAGCTCTTTACCATAGCCATGATTGTGCTGACTCTGGGCTCTTTTATTCGTATCTTTAACCTGCCTCTACTCTACGCAGGTACAATCATGCTAGGGGCTGCCATCGCTGTCTTAAATGTGCTCCTGCCCAATGTCATTCAGGCTAATAAGCCAGAGAAAATTGGATTTCTAACCACGCTTTACATCACTTCTATGGGACTGGCCATCTCAATCATGTCTCCCTTGGCTGCGCCTATTGTCCGCTTAGCTGGCTGGAAAGGACTGATTCTCGTCCTGACCCTCATCTGCTTACTAGCCTGCTTGATTTGGCTTCCTAACAGTCGGCATAATCACCAACTGACTAGCAAAAGCCGCGAGCAGCAAATGGGGTCTCTGCTAAAAAATTCTAGAGTATGGGCTCTGATTGTTTTCGGCGGCTTGCAGTCCTTGCTCTTTTACACAGCTATCACTTGGCTGCCGACTCTTGGCCAGTTGGCAGGACTTTCCGATGATGCTACTGGATTCTTAGCCTCTATCTTTTCGATTATTAGCCTGCCTTTAGCTATGACTGTCCCTAGTCTGACTACCCGTCTCTCTGCAAAACAACGCTTGGGGATGATTACTCTCTTTTCTGCAGCCGGCGTCATTGGTCTGGGTATGCTGTTGATTCAAACGGATTCTTTTATCTACTGGCTCATCCTCAATCTGCTAATCGGTATGTCCGTCAGCGCCCTCTTCCCCTACCTCATGGTTACTTTCTCGCTCAAAACCAGTACCCCTGAGCAAACCGCTCAGCTATCTGGCTTAGCCCAGACTGGTGGTTATATTCTGGCCGCTTTTGGCCCTAGCCTCTTTGGCTATAGCTTTGACTTGTTCCGCTCTTGGACTCCAGCCATCCTCATTCTCATTGGCTTGGCTGCCATCGTGACGCTAACACTCTTTTATATTGAGAAGTTTGACAAGATATAATAAAGACGAAAAAATGCTTAGAAATCCTAAGCGTTTTTGCAATAGTTGAGGCACTCTTCCAGATCCACATCTCGCTCTAAATGTTCTGGTGTCCAAGGAATCAGGATATCTGGTTCAACTCCCTTGTCATTCATACCCTTTCCTTGATCAATCCTAGTGTCACGTGAAGTGGGAAACAGGAGCTCATAGTCACCAAAATCCTTCACGCAGCAATTAGAATAATCTAAAATTCCCATAGTCGGACGCCCTAGAACCGTAACCTTGGGCATCTTTTTCATAGTATCAACAAAATTATCACCTGAAGACCCACAGGTAACATCTGCTAGTACAAAGACTTTTTCAGGTCGAGCTAGGCCTAGAACGTCTGGCAAAAAGTTCTGATTACTGTCCTCACCGCCATAAAGGACATAACCTTTCCCCCGATTCTCTTCCAGCTCTTTTAGAAATTCTTTGAGAATCTGGTGAGTTTCTGCTGACAAGTTTGGATCTTCTAGGATATTTTGCATCAGTTGCTGACGCAAATCAACATTTCTATCAGTATAGAGAATCTCCATCCCATCGTCGCTTGGCAAATCTAAGTCACTGAAGGCCTTTCCTTGAGGGAGAGTATATTTGAAAAGTGGATAATAAAGTGAGTCCGTCCCGCCATAATTGACTCGAACATCAATGATTAAATACTTAGCCTGCTCAATAGCTGCTTGACTGTCTGCATATAGCTGAGTGATGGCTGCCTCATTCGTAAAATCTTCTAACTTAAGATAGACGATATCCTCAGAAAGTCTGCACCATTCAAACTGCGGTGGCTTCTTTGGATGGGCAGTCGGCTGAACATGCAGTTGCTCTTCCTTGCCATTGCGTACCACCGTAACTTCTCCGGCATGCTCCACAAAGTAAGCCCACTCCTTGTGCTGTCGCTCTGGTGTGGCACTGACAAAATAATCCTTGTGCTCTTGATAAACCTGGGGCAAAGGTTTCCCATCCAAGGCTAGAATCTGGTCTCCACGTTTCAGCTCTGTATCGCTATTTGCCTGCAGGACGTAGAGGCAGTCTTGGTAGTATCTCACTTTAAAGCCGGGCGGTTGCGTTTCCTTAAGTCCAAACCAAACATGAGACAAAATTCCAAAACTGGCTATATAACAATGCATCTGGTAAAGAAAGTCCTCTTGGCTCATCTGGTCTGTGATACGCGCTCGATATTCTTCGGGATTTGCACCCTTGATGTCTTTCTTTGTAGAGGAATCATCTCGCATAATTTCTACGACTTGGTCAAAAATCTCTGTTTTCTTCATCTTTTACTCCTTCTTCCAGGTGGCCTCATCATCCAGCAGGTCTCGCTTGGACATTTTTGAGACATGACGATTGCCGGCCACATAAAAGCCCAAGTGCTCCTCTCGCCAGGCATCTGTGCAGGTCACGCCAATCCGCGGACGACTGGCAATCTGATTGGGAGTCAAATCATGGGCTAATTGCAGACTGGAGGTCGCTAAACTCTGTCCATCAAAGCGCTTATCAATCCCAGCATACTTGGTTAACTTGCCAGGTCCGTTAGCTAAAAGTCGGCCATCCGGCAGCTCCAAGGCTCGAATCAGTACAGCTTCAGCCACATTTTCACCCTTGGTCACCAGATTCAGCATCTGATGACCATAAATCTGATAAACATACCAGTGACCTGCTGGCAGATACATGGATTCATTCCTAGGGGAGCGGCGCCCTCCAGCAGAATGACAGGCACTATCCTGACCTCCTAGATAGGCTTCTGTTTCGACAATCCGGCCTAACTTCTGGCCATTTAGAATCAGCTGCATACCTAACAAAGCTCGAGTTGCTGCAACTGTGTCTGTCTCGATTAGTTTATGAAAATCTCTTGATAACATAGGTTGATTATAGCATGATTTCTCCATTTACAGAGGAAAAGAAATGTTGCAAAAATGTTATTTTTCTCCTTCTTATAGACTTGTTATTTATTACAAAATAATTACAACATAAATAACCCAGAAAGCGCGAAAAGCCTTTTAAAATCTGTATATTTTCTATTTATCGTACATATTGTTTATAACATTTTTATTAATACAGTATGTTATTTATGTATCAATCCAGTTTTTCATTGCTTCAAATGAAATATTTGTTTAATATTATACTAGAAGGAGGGGTAAGATGAAAAAATTATCTAAAATTTCTTTATTTTTATTACCACTAATTGCACTTTTCTTTTTGGCAGCTTGCGGAAATTCTGCAGATAAGAAGACTGAAGAAAGCTCAAGTTCAAGCTCAAGCGTATCTTCTTCATCTAAAGCTAAGACAAGCTCTAGCAGCTCATCTGAAGAAAGCGGCAGTGCCAAAGTCAACGTAAACGGCGGAGATGCCAGCGTTAATGTAAATGGCGGAGACGAAAGCGGCGATGCTTCTGTTGAAACTAATGGAGACGGTAGTGCTAATGTACAAACTGACAACGCTGGTGTTAGCGTAAATGAAGATGGCGTTCATGTACAAGGCGGCGGTGTTGATGTTAAGGTCGGCAGCGACGGAACTGTCAATATCCAAACACCTTAATTGAAAAACGTGTTTCAATTATTATAAATCATGAAAACCGAGAT
>NZ_JAKZJI010000019.1:0-56958 GCF_031142805.1 Streptococcus sp. IsoGale022
AAGGGGAGGAAGTTTTATTTCTTTCTACATTAGTGATATGCTATATCTAATAAAGAGAAAGGTTTCTCAGCAAGGCTATTATCTAGATGCGAATAAAGAAAGAAAATATACATGGAATTAAGAGATACATTTTCAGAAAGCTATTCAGGATTCTGAAGAGAGAATTCAAGAAATCGAACAATATGAGCAAAAGGGGATTCAAAAATTTTCTTTAGTTAATAAAATAAGATTTTAATTATGAAAAATAAATACATGAAATATATGGATAAATTACAAGATTTAATTGACTTAGAATATCCGAGTCAGAAATTATATCCTGGAATCATACAGGATATCTACAACTTAACTGAACATATAGAACTAGAAGAAAATATCGATCAAATTAGTTTTTTTAGTTTAGCGAGACGATTTGTAGATGAAACTATGGATCATAAAAGTGAGATTTTAGTAGTCTTAAAACAATTGGAGAAAGAATTAAAAAAACAAAATTGATGGATAATACCTTAGATGAAATAAGTCAAAAAGTCAGTAAGCAGGGTTTTCATCTAGATATGATTTTAGAATGCTTGAAGGATTTGGTGCAATTCGTTCGAGAGAAAGATATCAAAAATAATCCTGAAAACATTGACGATTTGGTTGCTGAAAGGGCAGAAGTTTAGAGTATTTTAATTTAACTAATAATAAAGGTATTTGAATAGGTGTTTGTATGACAACAGAAATTCAGCAATACAAAAATTGTACGATATTAAAAAACAACAATGATTATCAGATTCTGTGGAGTAGAGGGAAAGAAGTGCTTAACTTTCCCATTAGTCAGCAATTAGCAGAACGTGTTTCAAAATCAGAAAAAGATTCTTTAGAAGTAATGTTTTATTGTGAAAATCATCGTTGGCCAAAGAAAGATGAGTTAGAAGTTTATAATCAATCGGATACGATTGTACATAGAGGCGATGGATTTATTGTATATGAGACAGACGGGTATTACGAAATTAGCTTCTTTAAAGAAATTGGTGGAGCCATGGGTCCAGAAGTTCGCTATCCTATTTCTAAAGAACTGATTGATAGAGCATTTGAATCTTCTAGGGGAGCATATGAAGTTATGATTTATGCTGAAACAGGGCACTGGCCTTTATAGTAAGGTGGATTACATCATAAGAACAGCCAATAAATAGGGAATAAACAATTAGTAGATATTTGGTAAAAGCCAAAGGAGATAAGAATGGAATCAATTTATGTAAGTCAAAAAGATATGTTGGAAATTTGTCAAGATGGTGATAAGTATTTCTTGCGTTATCCAACTTTTAATATTACCAGCCCAGAAGTGATTAGAGAAATTCCCAAAGAAGCTGCAGATAGTTACATGTCGGGAGAACATACTGGCAAAGAGTTGATGACTTATGCGCAATATGGTTTTTGGAAATCTAAAAAACAGTATACACAAGAAGAGTCGGACAAAATTTTTATACGAAATAATCCCGATTTAATTTTTAATGATTTATCTGATAATAAAAAAATATTTTCTCCTGAAGAATTTAGACAACTCGCCACTCAAGCCATCTCTTCAGAACTCAAGCCAACTGAGCTTGACGCTATTGGTATAGTTAATAGTCATTTAGAGCTTCTTCTGGTGGATTCAGTTGGCTGGGAGGAAGAAATAGAAGCAGTCCATCTGGAAATTTTGCAGGAAAAAATCAACAACTATATCTACTTCCTCGAAAGCAAGCAGTATGTGGCACGATACGGCGATAGCTTTAATAAAAAAGTCATCCATATCACATTCCAGTATTCTCCATCGGATAATGGACTAGCCTTTCTAGCAGCTGTTCAGAAGATATTACAGAATACGGATATGATTTTGAAGATAGAATTGCCGGAGCGAAAAGACTAGCGAAATATAGAGGAGACAATCATCTTCTCTTTTTTAGAGCACTTTGTTTTTTCAGCACCACCTAAGTCCCAATATGTTATAATAAGCAAAGGTAAAATTTCCGATTAGTACCTTTTGATGTGTCGGAAAAGTCGAACAGATTTCTATTTTAATTTGGATTTAGAAACTAAAAAATGGATAAAAGATGGCGTAGCCTATTGAGGAAGAGAAATAGAAGCCTGATTTATGATGTTTTATGTTGAGAGTAGAACTTGCACTAGGAGAATACAAATGAAACCAACAAAACTAGAATGGGAAGATGTCATCCAGTTTGAGGAAATTGAAGGATATGGGAAATCTATCTGGAAAAATAAGGATAAATATTATTTAGTTTCAGAAGAGGGAACTGTGGCTTCTTGGTTAGTAGTCTATGAGTTACCACAAGAATTATTTACCTTACTAGAGAGTGGAGAACGGACTCTACTTGAAATATCTTGGAAGGTTCAAAACGATTGTTGGCCACCGACAGAAGAAGAAAAGAAAGCTAGTGAGAAACGATTTATAGAAGAGAGTCCTACATCATTAATTGATTTACCTGAAACTAGAGAGTTATTTACTCAGGAAGAGCTTGAAAGATTAATTCCAATTGCTGAGCAAATGTGGATTGACTGGAGAGGCAAACTTCCAGATGATTATGTATCACCACTTAAGTAAGGAATGTATAAATGAAACCAACAAGACTACAATGGGAAGATGTTATCCAATTTGAATGAGGTAAAAATAATGCAGTTAAAGCAAGAATTAATGGAATTGCTATTAAAAATAGGGGAGACAAATCTTAATCAGTCGGATTTATTTACAGAAGAAAAACCATCTCTATTCTTACCGGAAGGACGTACTATTTATTTAGAGGGCGATCATTACTACATTGTTGGTGTCGAACGTGGCAAAATAAATTCTGAGAAAAAATTTGATAATAAGGAAGATATTCTTTATTATCTTTTGCAATCATATGTTACTAGAATAGCATCAAAGAATGCATGGACTAATGCTAATGGAGATTTTGAACGTTATAATAGCCTTCTTCAAGAAGAACAAATTCGATTATTTAGTATAATTAATCCTAAGTATGGAGAGAGAAGAAGGAAGGAAATAGACATAAATTAAATTGAAGGGAAAAATAAAGAATTTTAGAGTATATAAAAGTAGGAGATGTTCTATGTGGGGATAAAATAATGAGTAATTTATAATTACAGAAACAGGATCTTCTAAAAGAAATTGAGAAATTAGGTTATTCAAGTTTAAGATATTCAATATTTTCAGAGGAAAAACCTGGAGAATGGGAAGTCGTCATTGAATATAATCAAGTAGAAAATTTATATTTTATATACGGAACAATGGATAGTGGAAGCTTTAATGGAAAGCATGTTTAGTTATTTTTACAATTACAAAGATTTAACATTATCGTTCAACAAATCGACCGAGTAATTATCTAGAATTGGGTTGAATTAACCAATGGAGTGAATAAATGAAAATATATGAAATACCAGAGCCTAAAGATTATCAATCTTTTATTAATTTTTATCGTAATGTGATGGACGAAGGGAAAGAGGAAGAAGCCTTTTTAGGCACAGATGCAAAATATCGTATACGAGAACGGGATTCTTATGAAGTGAATAGTACAGATATTAGTGTATTAATAGAATATTGCTTATTCCCTCTGTATGCAGAAGGTGATAGGGATATAGTGAGAAGAACTTTTGATATTTTAAAAGATTTTAGCTTATCGGTTGACCTAGTCAAATTAGATAAGGTGACTGATTATATTTCTATTCAAAATTGGTTTTTAACTGAATATTCTAATCTTCCCTTTGTCATTGAGACGGATGAATTGGTAAGAAATATTATAGAAAGTATTTCAAAATTATCAGATGAGCAGAAACGTACTTATACCTATGAAAGACTCTGTAATGTATTAGACCGTAGTCCATTATACAGACAGTGTGATGTAGAAAAGGTAGAGAAGATCCTTAAGGAATTCAAGGAAAAATACTACAATCCACCAAAGGTAGTAGGTTCCATTAAAACAGTTGAGAAAATTGAACTAGACGTTACAAGTATTGATGCGATGGGTATCTCTGATGACCATCTAGAGTTGTTGTTGATTGATGAAAACAAATGGATAGAGTCTCTGGAAGAAGAACACTTGTTGAAACTTCAAGAAAAACTCAACAACTATATCTACTTCCTCGAAAGTAAGCAGTATGTAGAGCGATATGGAGATAACTTTGATAAAAAAGTTATTCATATCACATTCCAGTATTCCCCATCTGATAATGGCTTAGCCTTCCTCGTAGCTGTTCAGAAAGTGTTACAACCCACAGATATGAGCTTGAAGGTAGAATTACCTGAGTGAAAAAACTAGCGAAATATAGAGGAGGCATTTGTCTTCTTTTTTTATTCATTTTGTACATCATTCTGTCAATAAATTTTTGTGTGGTATAATGGAATACGTGGAGGGATAAAATGGATAAAGAATATCTAGTTTACCAAAACAAAGTATACTCTAATTTTGTGAATTATATAAATGACTATATTCTTCTTTCAGAAGATCCGGCAATGTTGAAAGAAGGCTATTTCCCCTATAGTTCCTATGTAGATGGTGAAGGAGAAGGTCTATATGGGAAGCTTGTGCCTTATAGTGAGGTTAGTCAGAGGTATTCGGTTTATGATCGTGTTTTGTATAAAGAACATGAATTTACAATTGCTGGTCACAAGCATGGGGATGATGATTTTACAGCACCCGATTCTTATGTGCGACTCCTGGTTTTTGATAAAGAATTTCTAATTGAAAACAATTTAGCTGATGATGCGGAATTATTGGATGAGAAATATGGCCAGACTATGTATGCATCAGGAAAAATCCCTGTCAGCGAAGTAACGATTCTACGTCGTAGAAAGGATTTGCCAGTAGACCGAAGGAGAAAAATATGAAATCAGTTAATTTTACAATAAAAAGCAACCAATCACTAAGGATTGGTGAGGTGCTTCAAGCTGAACTTTTTGAATATTACAGCGTTCTGACAACGGTTTGGCCTTTCTCGCAGCTGTTCAGAAAGTGTTGCAACCTACAGATATGAGCTTTAAGATAGAATTGCCGGAGTGAGAAAAAACCACAGAAATTCCTCGTGAACTTCTGTGGTTTCTTTTTTTACTCTTGATAGGTAACAATGCCGATGATGGTATCAACAGCGCGTTCCATGGTTTCTAGGCTGACATATTCGAAGCGGCCGTGCATGTTTTCGCCGCCGGCAAAGAGGTTAGGGGTCGGGATGCCCATAAAGGAAATTTTAGAGCCATCAGTTCCGCCACGGATAGGCTCGATAATAGGCTGGATGTCCAGACTTTCCATGACTGCTTTGGCGATATGGATAGGTGTCATGTCCTTTTCAATGACCTGCTTCATGTTGTAATACTGGTCCTTGAGAGTCAGGATAACGGGCTCGCTGCCCAGTTCTTGATTCATCTTTTCAGCAATGGTCCGCATAGCAGCTTTGCGATTTTCAAAAGCCTCTGTCTCAAAGTCGCGGACAATGTAGCTAGCATAGGCTTCTTCGACTGTACCGGTCAGGTTCATCAGGTGGTAGAAGCCTTGGTAGCCCTCAGTCTTCTCTGGTCGGTCGGCTTCTGGCAGCTGGTTGTGGAAGTCAATAGCCAATTGCAGAGCATTGACCATCTGGTCTTTGGCAGTTCCTGGATGGACATTACGGCCTTGGAAGGTCAGTTCTGCTCCAGCAGCGCTAAAGGTTTCATATTGTAACTCGCCTAGCGGTCCGCCGTCTACTGTGTAGGCAAAGTCCACATCGAAGTCCTCAGCGTCAAACTTATCAGCACCGATACCGATTTCTTCATCTGGACCAAAGCCAACTCGGATTTCTCCGCGCTTGATTTCTGGATGGGCAGATAGGTATTCGATAGCCGTCATGATTTCAGCAATGCCGGACTTGTCGTCTGCTCCCAAAAGAGTGGTTCCGTCAGTCGTAATTAGGGTTTGGCCCTTGTATTTATGGAGACTGGCGAAGTCCGCAGGATCTAAGTTGAAGCCAGATTGCCCCAGCGGAATCACACCGCCATCATAATTCTCGATGACCTGCGGCTGGATGTTTTCTGCGTTGAAATCCGCCGTATCCATGTGGGAAATAAAGCCAATTTTGCGAGTAAAGCTAGGGTCGTTGGCTGGCAGAGTTCCAATCGCAAAGCCGTTGGGCAGGTAGTAGACATTTTCCAAGCCGACCCGCTTCATTTCAGGTATAAGGACATTTTTGGCAAAGTCCATCTGACTCTGGGTGCTGGGAGTAGTAGTAGATGTCTCGTCTGAGCGCGTGTTGACCTTGACATAAGTCAGGAAACGCTCTAAAAGATTAGGATATTTCATAAATGCTCCTTTTTCATTTCATTTAAATCTATTTTAGCATATTCAGGGGAGAGTGAGAAATGTTTTTCGTTTCTTTAGGGCAAAGGTAAAATCTAGCAATTAGTTTTATATCTTGTCAAAATCTGGTAAACTATATCTATGCAAATGGAAAAAACAATCAGCAAAGCGGTGATTTTGGGGGCTTCGGGAGGTATAGGTCGTCAGTTGGCTAAAGAACTGGCTCAAAGGACAGACCAGCTAGTCTTAGTCGGCAGAGATGAAGCTAAGCTCACTCAGCTGCAAGAGGACCTGTCTGGAGTTCAGGCCAAGCTTTCCTACAGAGTTTTGGATTTGCTGGATGCGGCTGCTGTGGACGACTTTGCTCAGCAGCTAGAGGCAGATCTAGTGATTAATTGCTGCGGTCTGGCTAATTTTGGACCAGCGCTATCTCTTTCGGAAGCAGATGATAATGCCATCTGGCAGGTTAATTACCAAGCGGCGGTTCGACTGATGAAGCAGGTTGCGGATCGCAATCGCAAGATAAGGCTAGTCCAACTTTCCTCTCTGGCAGCCCTTTGTCCCCATCCTTATCTGGCGGCTTACAGCTCTAGCAAGGCCGCTTTGCAGACTTACTGTCTAGCCTTGCAAGAAGAGCTGCGCCTCAAAGGCTCTGAAGTGAAAGTCTGCCTTTACATACTAGGACCGGTTCAGACTGCTATCTTTCCTCCAGAGCTACAGGATGCTTTAGGTGGAAGTCAGTTGCAGATGAGCCCGGAGATAGCAGCACGACACATTATCAGACTGCTTCATCAAGGCCGTTCCTATGCTATAGTTGGCAAGAGATATCGACTACTGGCTTGGCTCATGAAGCTACTTCCGCAAAGATGGATTATCCGTTTGATTGGTGCTTATCTACGAAAGGGGCTTTAATCATGAAACTTATTTTTTTCCTGCTGACTGCTGCTTACCTGCTTCTCTTTATCTTGCGTTGGCTCTTGTCTTTGACTTATTTGAAAAAAGGGCAGAGCAGCACATCAGTCTTTCAAGAGGAGCTTTATACGGTGGTTCAGCCCATCCTATCTGGTGACCCTCGTTTGGAAAATGATTTATTAGCCAATATCCAGCAGACAGAAGCGGTTGAGTTTTATTGGCTGATTGATCAGTCTGATCCAGAAGCTCAGCGAGTGGCTGATAAGATTTGTCGAAATCCCTCTTATGCCCAGCGCATTCGCGTTTTTCTCATGGAGGATGTCCCTCAGGGGATTAATCCTAAGAGTTATAAGATTGAGCAGATTATAGATGAGCTGACCCGGCCTTATCTGATTGTTCTCGACGACGACAGCGTCATTGATTTTTCAAAAATGGGGGAGTTGACAGATTATCTAGGTGAGAATGTTATTTTGACCGGCATTCCCTATAATCAGGAGCGAAGCAATTTCTGGTCCAAGCTAGTGGCAGCTTTTGTCAATGGAAATTCTTTCATTACCTATTTTACCATGGCAGAAGTCAAAGCTAATCACTCGATTAATGGCATGTTCTACATTCTGCCACTTGAATTGTCTAGAGAGCAGAAGCTTTTCAGTGCTATTAAAGACTATCTATGTGATGATTTGGCTGTAGCGGATTTTCTGCGCAGCAAGGGAGTGGAGATTATCCAGACGCGGGTGACCTGTAATGTTCGGACTACTATCAAGGATGCCAAGCAATATTTACTGCAGATGAAGCGTTGGCTGCTTTTTAGCTCTATCTATCTGAAGGAGCACTTGGACTGGAAAGTTGTTATTTTAATTGCTCTGCCTAGTTTCCTGCCCCTTCCTGCCTTGCTCATTAGTTTCTTTCTTGGCTGGCCTTTTGTGCTGCTGGCTTTGCTTTTGCTCTTGGTCAAGGCGGTTTGGATGCTGGCTTATCGTCGTCACATTCTATCCGGCTGGCCGTATCTGGATGAGGTGTTTTATGAGGTACTGACTGACCTAGTCTTGCCTTTGCTTTTCCTCTATGTCTTGCTTAGTCCGCCTCTGATTAATTGGCGGGGAAGGAAGATTCGAGTGACGGATGGGAAAATTCGCTATGAGTAAGATGAAGCAGTACTTGGCTAAGTTGGATGCTCTGTCGCCAGACCAAACCATGTTAAAATCTAGCAAAGTCTTGCTTTTTCTCAGTGGCAGCAGTCATTTGGAGAGCGCTAGTCTGACTGCAGGACAGCTTGAGTTTCTTGAGCAGATTTGTCCACCGGATTTTTCAGTGGTTGCTAGTAATTTTCCCTTTAATCAGAGATTTGAGCATGAGCGGCAAACCCAAGTTTCCTTGTTGACAGCTTCTATTTCCAATATCCGTTACTATTGGCATACTCTCTACAATTCTCGCTTTCAGGAGGCTTTGCAGCGTCACTTGTCTCCTTTACTGGATGCAGAGGAGCCTGTCATTATCTGCAAAAGCTCGGGACTCAATATGCTGACCCAGTGGCTAGAGGGCTTGGGTGAGGAAAATCTGCCGTACAGACTGAGAGTGATTGCGCTGGGGCCTGTTTCACGGAGGATTCTAAATCGCAAGGATATTGACTTGCTGGTCATCAAGGGCAGGAAGGATATTTACAGCAGATTTTTAGATGGCCATCCAGCTGATGTGATGGTGGATAGCAACCATTTTGATTATGAATACAGGGAAGATGTGAAAGGATTAGTTTATGACTGGATTAGAAAAAGTGATAAAGATTGATGTGATTAGTGTGCCATTTAGTGGGCATTTGCTGCCTACTTTGACCTTAGTCAAGCCTCTGCTAGCGGATCCGCGTTTTCAGATTCGGGTTATCACTGGCTGTCAAAAGAAAGAGTTAGTAGAGGAAATCGGTTTTGACTGTCTGGCTCTCTTTCCAGAAAGACCGACAGTGATGGAGGACATCGCCAACACCCCGCAACAAAGCAATCCCCTGATTACCTATCAGCAGTTTCGAGCCAATTCTAGACTAATTCCAGAAGTTATAGACGAATTAAATCGAATTTGGAAAGAGGGCGGCAAACCGGATTTGGTCATAGCGGACTTTGTTGCTTCGCCAGCGAGCCTGATTTCTGATCGCTTTGGCATTCCCTGGATAACAACGATTCCGAGTCCGGTTGCTATTGAGTGCCGGACGACAACTCCGACCTATTTGGGAGGATGGAAACCTCATCAGGGTGTCTTGTACAAATTCAGAGATGCCTTAGGCAGGCAAGCTATTCGTTGTGGAAAGAAAATGGCCTTTGCTTTAGTCCGGAAGAGTTTGGGAGACTATCAAGATTTTAAACTCTATCGGGAAGATGGTACAGAAGCTATTTATTCGCCATACTCTATCTTGGCTTTGGGCATGAAAGAGCTGGAGTTTCGAGATGATTTTCCTAAGCAGCTTCGCTGGGTTGGTTACAAATGCCTGTCCTTTGATCGCCTGCCTGTAGCTCATGAGTCTTATTTTGAGACCGAAAAGAAGCGGGTTTTAGTGACTTGCGGTACGCATTTGAAATGGGAGAAGGAGCGTATGGTGGAGCGGGCGAAAAAGCTAAGCCAACTCTACCCAGATTATCTCTTTTATGTCACCTTGGGTGAAGCTAGTGGCTTGGGAAATGCTCCGAAGAGACTTGCTGAAAACCTGCTGCTCTTTGATTATCTGCCCTATACAGATATTTTGGACAAGATAGATTTTGCCATTCACCACGCAGGGACGGGTATCATGATGGCCTGTATTGAGTACGAGATTCCCAGTCTCATTTTGCCGCAGGATTATGACCAGTTTGACAATGCCGTTCGTGCTGAGCTGGCTCAGGTGGGGTTGGTTTCTCGCAGAAAGAATGATGCAGAAGTGCTGCGGCTTTTTAAAGAATTGACGAATCGCGCGGACTGGTCTCAGTTGAAAACTCTTGCCCAGCAAAGCAAAGAATATCAGCCTACAGAGATTCTCTATCAAGAGCTAGGGCGGCTGCTTAAGGTTGATTTATAACTGGAAAACTCAACAAACCATTAAAGCATACCTCCAATATTAAAATATCTGAATTATTAAATTTCCCTATTCTTTTCAAGGAATAGGTTTTTGATCTATTCAAGTCTTTTTTAAGATGTTAAAATGAAAGTGATTACAAGAAAGTCGTTGGAAAGCCAGCTTGGCTTTCTCGGAGTGACTGAAGAGGAAAGATGATGAAGAAAGCAATTCTAATGATGACTTTTGGCTCGCCAGAGGAGATTAGCTTTGAGGGAGTGGCTGAATTTTTTACCAATATTCGCCGCGGTGTCAGGCCGCAAGACCATGAAATTCAGACCCTCTATGATAACTATGTCCTCATCGGTGGAACGCCTCTGCAGCGTATCAGTCTAGAAGAGGTGGAAAAGGTTCGTCAGCGTTTGGCTGGCGAGTATGCGGTTTATTTTGCCAATAAATTCTCATGTCCTTTTATTCCTGATGTGATTAAGCAGATGGAAGAGGATGGTATTGAGGAATGTATCTGTTTGATCCTAGAGCCTCATTTTTCTTACTATTCTGTCATGGGTTATGAGAAGTTCATCCAGAGTGATTCCATCCGCTTTAATATCATTAAGGAATGGTATCAGGAAGAAGCTATCCTTGATTATTGGGCAGAGGAGCTGAGAAAGATTCTTACAGAAGAGGTTAGAGAAGAGACCTTCAAGATTTTCTTTTCAGCCCACAGTGTGCCTATTCTGGCCTTGGATTTCGGAGATCCTTACATTGATCAGATCTATGACAATGCCCGTTTGATTGCTGACAGGTTGGGTTTGACAGAAGAGGATTATCTCAACGTTTGGCAGAGTGAGAGTGACATTGGGCTCCCTTGGATCAAACCTGACGTGCTGGACTACATGCGTCAGCAAGAAACACATCCGCAGCATTATATTTTTGTGCCGATTAGCTTTATCAGTGAGCATATAGAGGTCCTTTTTGACAATGACGTGGAGTGCAAGGAACTTTGCGAAGATTTGGATGTTGCCTATCATAGACCGCCTATGCCCAATGCAGATGACCGTTTAATTGAGGCTCTGATTCAAACTATCCGTCGCCATGAGCATGAACCATTCAAAGAATGTTTTCCAGAAGAAGAAACCTTCGATGAATTGCAGCCGTCGGAGGAGAGCAGCCAGATTCTTGCAGAGGATGAAGAGCTGAAAATGCCAGATTTCGTCAAGAAACTGATTGAGAAAAAAGGGCGCGAGAATGTTAAGATGCCGTATTTTGTCAAGAAAATGCTGGAGAAAGCAGGAAAGCTGCCCAAGAGTTGATTGTTCATATTCGTTGATGATTTTATAAGATTATTCTAGAAGGAGAAAACCGTGAGACTTTGGCATCAAGATTTGATTGAAAAAACTTCCGCGCCAGCAGCTTTTAGGCCAGCACCGAGAGTGTGCAGCCTTGCGTGGACGAGGGTGGGGCAAGCCACATGCGACGGTCAACTATGTTTTTAAGCACAGCCCTTATCGCCTGTATGCTTATCACCTGCTGATTATGGAGGAGATGCAACGACGGGGCTATCAGCCGGATCCCCTTTGGCTGGATAAGGACTACCGTGGCAAGACCTGCTCGCCTTATCAGGAGTTGCCAGCTGAGGAGCTCGAACATCCCATTTATCCTGAGCATGACGCAGCCTATCTGCAAGAATGCTTGGAAAATCTTAAGGAGAAGGGAATAGATATTTCCTGATTTCCAAGTGCCAAGACGGCATAGTATTAAGGTTATAGAACAAAAAGGAAGAGACAATGCTCTTCCTTTTTGACTTTTATGAGTTCAAAATAAACTTTTCAATAGCTGTAGCGACCCCATTTTCTTCACAGCTGTCTGTGACGGCATCGGCTAGGTTTTTGACATAGTCTGAAGCATTACCCATAGCAACACCGAGACCTGCATATTCCAGCATCTCGATGTCGTTGTTGGCATCGCCGATTGCCATGATTTCTTGAGGCCTGACGTCCAATTGTTTAGCTAATCGCTCTAGGGCAAAGGCTTTGGTCACACCGGCTGGCATGGCCTCGTAAATGACTGGCTGAGAGCGAACACCGCTGAAACGCTGGCAGATTTCTTGGCCAAAGTCAGCTTCAAAAGCATCTACCTGCTCTTGGCTGCCTAAAAACATAGCTTGGAACATTCTGTGTTGACCACTGCAAGCTCCTTCTAGGCTAATCTCGGTTGGAGTGGTGAATACTAAGCTAGCATCATTCACGACATAGGAACTAGCTTTTTCTCCGACGACGAAATAATGCTCTTCATCAAAGAGAGTCAGCTGGACAGGGCTATTTTCAGACAGGCTGTAGAGATAGCGAATATCCTGACCGCTCAGCTCTTGCCAGTCCACCAGACTCCAGTCGCTGGTCTGATGAGTAGCACAGCCATTGTCCACGATGACATATTCGTTTTCTTGTGCCAGGCCCAGCTTGTCATAGTATGGCTTGACACCGACCAAGGGACGACCTGTGCAAAGAACCAATTTGACTCCTTTTTCAATAGCTCGGTGCAGAGCTTCGATGTGAGCCTGGGGAATTTCTTTTTTGCTGTTGAGCAAGGTGCCGTCCATATCAAGTGCAAGAATTTTAATCATAAAGTGTCTCCAAAATTATTCTCTGACTAGTATAGCATAATTTATAGAGAAAGTCCGAGCCTATAGGAAAAATCACTGGTCTTGTGTTATAATAAATAGAATACCCTAAAAGGATGAGAAAAATGAATTTAGAAGATTTGAAAAAACGTCAGGAGAAGATCCGCAATTTCTCCATCATTGCTCACATTGACCACGGGAAATCAACCTTGGCTGACCGGATTTTGGAGGCGACTGAGACGGTTTCCAGTCGGGAAATGCAGGCCCAACTCTTGGACAGCATGGACTTGGAGCGGGAGCGCGGCATCACCATTAAGCTCAATGCTATCGAGCTCAATTATACCGCCAAGGACGGTGAAACCTATATCTTCCACTTGATTGACACGCCGGGACACGTGGACTTTACCTATGAGGTATCGCGGTCGTTAGCGGCCTGCGAAGGGGCTATTTTGGTTGTGGATGCGGCTCAGGGGATTGAGGCTCAGACCTTGGCTAATGTTTATCTAGCGCTGGATAATGACTTGGAAATCCTGCCAGTCATCAATAAGATTGACCTGCCAGCTGCGGATCCAGAGCGGGTGCGGGCAGAAATTGAAGACGTGATTGGACTGGATGCTAGCGAAGCCGTATTGGCTTCTGCCAAGGCTGGTATCGGAATTGAGGAAATTTTAGAGCAGATTGTGGAGAAAGTTCCAGCTCCGACTGGAAGTGTAGAAGCACCGCTAAAAGCCTTGATTTTTGACTCAGTTTATGATGCCTATCGTGGGGTAATCCTGCAAGTGCGGGTTATGGATGGTGTGGTCAAGCCAGGAGATACCATTCAGCTCATGAGCAATGGTAAGACCTTTGACGTGACTGAGGTCGGCATCTTTACTCCCAAAGCCATTGGTCGTGATTTCTTGGCTACTGGGGATGTTGGCTATATCGCAGCCTCTATCAAGACGGTACAGGACACTCGGGTCGGAGATACAGTGACCTTGGCGGACAATCCAGCTGCTGAGCCATTAGCTGGCTACAAGCAGATGAATCCTATGGTCTTCGCTGGTCTCTATCCTATCGAGTCCAATAAATACAACGACCTGCGTGAGGCCCTTGAAAAGCTCCAGCTAAACGATGCCAGTCTGCAGTTTGAGCCAGAAACATCACAGGCATTAGGATTTGGGTTCCGTTGTGGATTCCTGGGCTTACTGCACATGGACGTCATTCAGGAGCGTTTGGAGCGCGAGTTTAATATTGATCTGATTATGACGGCTCCGTCTGTTATCTATAAGGTCAATATGACAGATGGTGCCTCCCTTGATGTGTCCAATCCGAGCGAGTTTCCGGACCCGACCAAGATTGATTCCATCGAGGAGCCTTATGTCAAGGCGCAGATTATGGTGCCCCAGGAATTTGTCGGAGCGGTGATGGAGCTGGCCCAGCGCAAGCGCGGTGACTTTGTGACCATGGACTATATTGATGATAATCGGGTCAATGTCATCTATCAAATTCCGCTTGCTGAAATCGTCTTTGACTTCTTTGATAAGCTCAAGTCCTCTACTCGAGGCTATGCTAGCTTTGACTATGGAATCTCTGAGTATCGCTCGTCCAAGCTGGTGAAGATGGATATTCTCCTTAATGGCGACAAGGTCGATGCTCTCAGCTTTATCGTTCACAAGGAATTTGCCTATGAGCGTGGTAAGCTGATTGTAGACAAGCTCAAGAAAATCATTCCTCGTCAGCAATTTGAAGTACCCATTCAGGCTGCTATTGGTCAGAAAATCGTGGCTCGGACAGACATCAAGGCTCTGCGTAAGAATGTCTTGGCCAAGTGTTATGGTGGTGACGTTTCTCGGAAGCGCAAACTCCTAGAAAAACAAAAAGCCGGTAAAAAACGGATGAAAGCTATCGGATCTGTCGAAGTTCCACAAGAAGCCTTCCTCAGCGTCCTGAGTATGGATGAGGAATAAAGTCCGATGAACTTTATTCGCCTGAGCCCTGAATTATAAAAGAGAAGAAAATTTCAGTTGATGTTATTCACCTGAGCTTGGAAATAGGAGACTGAGGCAAATCTTGGATAAACCGATTATCTTGATAATAGCCATAATTTTCTTTATTGGTCTTACAAATTTGGTTTTATACCTATTCTATCGACGGGAGAAGAATATTCAGAAAAAATGTACTTCTAAAATTGAAGGTCTTGTGGTTGATTATGACAACCGTAATGAAATGGCTATCCCTTTGCCTGTTGTAGAATATCTCGTGAATGGGACAATATACAGAAAAAAATTGAATATCCTTATTATGTAGAAACTCCTAGGAAGAAAGAGCAAAAGGGTGTCTTTGACAGGAAATATATTCTTGGTGCTGGAAATAATTTACAGTTAAGAGAAATATTTCCAAAAGGCTCGGCCATGACGGTTTATTATAATCCTGAGAAGCCTGAAAAAGCCTTTGTAGAACGTTATGCTAGCCATGATAGAATCTTTAAGTTGCTAATAATAATCTTTTCCATTATTGGTTTTGTTCTTATCGCAATAGTTCTAGTAATTTCCTGTTAGAGTTGATAATTATTTGAAACTAGTTTGCTCATTATTTTGCATTTTCAGCTATGAAATGCCCTAGTCTCAAAAATGTCTTCTAGCTTTCCTGATAGTCTTGGTAGCTTTATCTCTTGTTACTTATACTCTAATGAAAATTATAGCAATCATAAATCGTCAAATTTTAATGATGCATCTATTATGCTTCACAAAAAGATAGTGACAAATCAGAAAAAATATTCGACTACTACTAAATTCAAGTGAAAAGACCTACAAAAACTTGTAGGTCTTTTCTTAAAATCCGAACGTTAGGAAATCTTTTTTGGATTTTACTTGACATTTTCTGAAATAGGGATATGATAAAATGTGAATATTACATAAGAGAAATCTTGTGCGTGTTCAAAAATAGTAGAGCGTTGCATCCGTAAGTCAATTAGACACGGCTCTTAAAAAACAAAAGGAGAAAGAATGAATACTTATATCCAAAAGAAAATCGCAAACATGAAGCTGACGCTTTCTGAAATGTCTGGTGGCTACAAACGCATGGTGACTAGCATGAAGAAGCTCGGCTTTTCTGGTACCTTGAAGCTTATCTGGGACGATTTGTTTGCTCATCGCAGTCTAGGTCAATGGGTTTACCTCTTGATTCTAGGGAGTTTTCCGCTCTGGCTGGAGCTGATATATGAACATCGCATCGTGGATTGGACGGGGATGATTTGCAGTCTGACTGGGATTATCTGTGTGATCTTCGTTTCTGAAGGACGGGCTAGCAATTACCTCTTTGGTTTGATCAATTCTGTGATTTACTTGATTTTGGCTTTGCAGAAAGGCTTCTATGGCGAGGTCTTGACGACTCTTTACTTTACCATCATGCAGCCAATTGGCCTCTTGGTGTGGATTTATCAAGGTCAGTTCAAAAAAGAAAAGCAAGAGTTTGTTGCTCGTAAGCTAGATGCCAAAGGATGGACAAAATATCTATCACTCAGTGTGCTTTGGTGGTTGGTCTTTGGCTTGATTTATCAGTCTGTGGGTGCCAATCGTCCTTATCGTGATTCAATCACAGATGCGACAAATGGTGTAGGGCAAATCCTGATGACGGCTGTTTATCGTGAACAGTGGATTTTCTGGGCAGCGACCAATGTTTTTTCTATCTACCTCTGGTGGGGTGAAAGTCTTCAGATTCAAGGGAAATATTTGATCTATTTAATCAACAGTTTGGTCGGATGGTACCAGTGGAATAAGGCCGCTAAAAAAGCATAGTCCTATAAACGGAAAAGAAATCGGATGTGACAATGTCTCTCTTTCCTTTCGTCCTAAAAATATGGTAAACTAGTATTGGTAAAATTTATTAGATTTAGGAAGGAATGACCATGAAAAAGAAGTACTTTCTGCTTTCCCTGACTATCTTAGCAGGTCTCTTTCTGTCCTCTTGTAGTCTTATCAGGAGCTATAGCAGTCGTAAACCATCTGATTCTTCCAGTCGGGTTTCCCTGAGAGATGACAGCGATACAAGCAGTAGCAGTCGTAGAGAAAAAGATTCGTCAAAGACAACTGGTACTATGCGCGTCGGCTCTGATGATTATGGCTATATTAGTATTCCTGATAATTGGATTAAGTTTACAGACGTAGATGGTGGCGACAGCGTCCAGTATACGGATGGAAGTGGTTATAACATTGTCACGATGAATGCTTATACAAAAGAAAAAGCCAATATTGGAGAAGGGGAAGAATTCAACGCTGAAACCATTGCCCAACGGATTGCCTACCACTGGAAGGATAATAAGGAAGTCGATGATTTTTGGGGTGCAAAGAGTACCGTAGCTGGAAATGAAGCCTTTCAGATTAATGTTATTTTAAAATCCACTCAAAATCTAACGGTTTGGGTCTTCAAACAAGGCGATAAGGTCTATATGATGTCCTTTGAAGGCGATGAAGATACTCTGTATGAGTTTATCCCTTATATCGAAGAAACTTGGAGCGTCAGCAAGGACGGCGGAACAAGCATTTGATGATAACTCTCTAAGTTTATAAAAAGCAAATCTGGGACTCGTTCTCAGATTTTTTTGTGAGGTGGAATATGTCATGTTTTTGGGGTTTGACAACATTTAAGAGCGCTCATTTTATGATATAATAAAAACAATTTGAATACAGAAAGAAAAATATATGACTCAAGAAATCGACCTTGAAAAATACCATCAACTAGCTCTGCAGAAACAGAAAGAGCATCGAAAATTTTTAACAAATCTCAAGAAAAAGCCACCAAAAAACCTCGATAAAATTGCCCAGCAAATCCATGATGAGGTCTTTGAGGAGATTGACTGTACAGCCTGCGCCAATTGCTGTAAGACTCTGGGGCCAGACTTTAAGGAAGCCGACATTGTCCGCATTGCCAAGTTTTTCAAGATGAAGCTGCCGGCTTTTGAAGAGGAGTTTCTGCAGGTGGACGAAGACGGTGACAAGGTTTTCAAGGCGATGCCTTGTCCTTTTTTAGGTGGAGACAATCTCTGCTCAATCTACGATGTCCGTCCCAAGGCCTGCCGTGAGTTCCCTCACACAGACCGCAAGAAGATTCATCAGATTAATCATCTGACAATCAAAAATACCCTGACCTGTCCTGCGGCTTATCTCTTTGTGGAGAAGTTGCGGGATAGGTTGTAGAATCCCCCTCTAAATCTTGTACAAAAATTCTAGGGCGGAAGTATCTTATATCTGTTAGACTATAGTTAGAATTGAAGACGGCTTAAAAGCTGTGTGAGAAGGATGAAATTTTCTCGGAGCAGGAGCCCCTCCGTCATTTTTCCTATTTTCACTTTGCTTTTAACGGCCTTAGTATCTTTTGTGAGGTGAAAAAGAATATGATGCATCAATTCAATCGAACCATGGAATATCTAGAAAGCAAGTTGGACGCAGAAGTGGACTTGCAGCAATTCCAGCAGCTGTCAGGCTATTCTTATGCTCTCTTTAGCAGGCTCTTTTCTATTCTAGCAGATATGACTTTAGCAGAATATCTACGCAATCGCAGGTTGTCAGAAGCTGTGACAGACTTGCGGGAAAGCTCTGAGAAAGTCATTGATATAGCACTGAAATATGGCTATGAGTCTGCGGATGCCTTCAGCGCAGCCTTCAAGAAATTCCATGGTGCGACTCCCTCAGAAGTTCGAAATGGAAAACCTTATCGGATCTTTCCTAGACTTCAATTATCTTTAAAGATTACAGGAGGAAAGAACATGGATATCAAGATTCAAAAGAAACCTGCTTTTACCGTAGCAGGCGTCCTATTGGAAGCTATTGACAATAGCCAGTGCCCGTCTGCATGGGAGCAGCTCTATGCAAATCACAGCTTTGAAAGCCTAGAAAGTCTGGGCAGTGACCAATCCTTTGGTGTCTGCTCGGATGTCAAAGAAGGCGAAATTATCAACTATATGGCTGCCTATGATGTGAAGGATAAAGCCAAAGCAGAAGAACTAGGTCTGTCAATCAAAGAAATCGCAGAAGCTGAATATGCTATCGTACCAGTCAAGGGTGCGATACCAACAAGCATCCACCATGCTTGGAAATATGTTTTGGAAGTCTTTTTTCCAGAAACTGGCTATCGCCACTCAGGAGCACCAGATTTTGAAGTTTACACCGAGGGAGACATGTCTTCTCCAGACTATCAAATGGAACTCTGGATTCCAGTGGTGAAATAAAATGGTGATTGCAAGTCATTTTTTAGGCGTTGATTACAGAGGAGGATGATGCTATGCAGATATATTTTGGGGACGTTTCTCTTTGTTATACATATTCACTTGCGATGGCGCTACATTCGTATGGTTATGATGTTCGCTCTGAGTTTTTGGAAGCCATTATGGTGATGGGAAATGGCGCTAGTATTGTAAAGGAAGATGAAAAACACCCCTTAGTCTTCTTTGATAATGGGATGCCAGATAGTTCTATCAGCCATTCTTTAGACATTCTGGGCTTTATCTATGATGAATACTATATAAAGGATTCAAATGCTGTGAATCTTCTCTCTATCAGAGAAATGCTAAGCAAGTTCTTGCTCAGCGGACCAGTTGTTCTTGGCCCTTTGGACATGGGGTATCTGACTTATAACCCCAATCATATCCATTTGTATGGGGTGGACCATTTTGTTTCGGTTTATGATCTAGATGATGAGTTTATCTATTTCCATGATTCAGCAGGCTTTGCTTGTATGAAAATGACTTTCTCAGAATTTTCGAAAGCCTGGGAAGCTAAAAATATCGACTATAAAAGAGGTTCTTTCTCCATGTGGGGAAATTTTAGGAAGGTCAAAAGTCCTAGTCAGTGTGAAATCTATCAAGAAACAGCAAAGATTATGAGGGCCAGATATCTGGATGGACAAAGTAATGTTTTGGAATGTTATGCAAAAGCAGTTGCTGAAAACGGCTTAAATACGGAGCAAAAACAATTGCATCAGTATTTCAGCTTTAAACTTGCTGCTGTTCGAAATCTCTATCTCAGTAAATTCTTAAAAGACCATGAACCCAAAGGGGCAAGATTAAAAGAGGAATTGGCTACTCTATTTGGTCAAGCCCACCTTTCGTGTTTAAAAGAAGATTACCAAGAACTATCCCGCTTGCTCTATCAGATAGCAGAATTGGACCGACGCTTTAGAGATTTATATGTAAATTAACAAGACTAACGATGCTCCTAAACTTTAAAAATTAACCAGTAAAAGCAGTTGTTCAAAAATGAATAACTGCTTTTTGATTATGGTATAATGAAGTAAGAAAACACCTCAAACGTCTTTAGAAGAAGCGACTAGACTACTTGAGCAAACGTATAAAGAGCTTGTAGGCTTAGCTGAAAGATTTACCAATGACGAATTGTTTACAAAAGGTGTTTATAAGTGGACGGGTGGGACAAGTTTAGGCTCCTGCTTTGTCAGTAGAACCTCCAGTCAATATGATTGGGCTAGTAAAAAACTCAAAGCTCATCAGAAAAACTGTGAGCGCCATTAGCTAAAGTGCGTATGAAGTTTAGAAAATGTTCTTCTAAGCTTCGCATAGTTTCATTCTCGTGATTTTTAAGCTATTCTAGCTTTAGAATCCTTCAAAAATTAAAATTTAAGGCTGTCATAGACTTAGAATAGCACTAAAACATTTATTTTGATGTGATTCTAAGTTTAGAGCACATTTATATCGAAGCTATTGATCTGTTCGATGCTTAGAATGTTTTGATTCTGAGAAGTGTTGACTATAAACTGGTTCGAATGGTTTTTTTCTGATTTAGGATGATAGATAGATGGGTGAGATGATGAAAATACAAAAAGAGAAAGTTAGAAAAGAGTTGGTGTCCCTCTGTTTGGGAGAGTTCACAGCCGGCCTATCCTTTTGAAAAATCTGCTTGCTGATTTGAATAGTCTAGTAACCATTCTCTATCCTTTGTCTTTACTGATATTTATTTTGCTTCAAGGTTCATTTTATTGGGCAATTTTGATTAGAAGACTGTCGAATCCCCAGTTTGGAAGTGGAAGTGTCCCCAAACTTTATGGTGGTTTCAGAATACTAGACCTTGTTTTACTTATTTCAGTTTTTCCTTTTATTGTCTGGAATACACAGAGTTTCCAAGTGGCTATCTTAGCTACACTGATTCGTTTTGTAATATGATATAATTAATCTATCGAATTTTATGAATAACTACTAGAAGTGAGATAGATATGCAAATAAACTACGATAGAAAACAGAAATCAGATATTGTTATTTCTAGACCGTCAGCTATTGAAGTTGAAAAATACTTGAAATCGTGGAATAATCTTAAAAATTATAAGTTGCAAGAAGATGCTTTAGATAAATTGTTTTTTGAGCTATTACCAAGGAACGAAGAAATTTCTGATATTTTATTAAAGGTTGCTACATTAAATGATTTTTATAGCACAAATATTTTTTCAGTTTATCCAGTTGCAGAGCATATACTGAGTCTTAAAATTGATGAGAGGTTGAGACAAGGTGATGCAACTTTAGTCAATGAAATTCAAAATGTTGCTATTAATGGAGTAACTAGAAAGTTCTATTCTTTTTCTACCAAATACTGTTCTCATCATAATCCTAAAGAATACCCTATTTATGATAGCTATGTAGAAAAGGTATTAAAATATTTTAGAAAAACAGATAAATTTTCCAAATTTAAGAATGCAGATCTAAAAGATTATCAAAAATTTAAAAATATAATTATTGCTTTTAGAGAATACTACGATTTAGAAGAATTTAATCTAAAAGAGATTGATCAGTATTTATGGCAGTTGGGAAAAGAATATTTCCCAAATAAATATTAGCGACTTTTTCTCACTTAGAAAGGAAATTTAATGTCCTACAAATTTCTACTTTTCGACCTTGACCATACGCTGCTGGATTTTGATACGGCAGAAGACATTGCCTTGACTCATTTTTTGGAGGAGCAGGGCGTAACGGAGATTCAGACCTACAAAGACTATTATATTCCCATGAACAAGGGGCTTTGGCGGGAACTGGAGCAGGGGAAAATCACCAAGCCGGAGCTGGTCAATACTCGCTTTTCTCGACTTTTTGCCCATTTTGGCATTGAGAAGGATGGTGCCGAGTTAGCCTTCCTTTATCAGCAGCATATTGCTCAGCAAGGCCAAACCTACGCTGGTGCTAGCGAGCTTTTGGACAGTCTGACAGCAGCTGATTATGAAATTTACGGAGCGACTAATGGCATCACAGCTATTCAGACTGGCCGCATGGCCAATTCCGACATTTCACCCTATTTTAACCATATTTTTATCTCGGAAAAGATGGGAACTCAGAAGCCCGAAGCTTTATTTTATGAAAAAATAGCAGAGCAGATACCAGATTTTGACCTGTATCAGACTTTGATGATTGGAGACTCCTTGACAGCTGATATTGCTGGCGCTAATAATGCTGGATTGGACTCTATCTGGTACAATCCCAAGCAGCTAGAAAATGAAAGTCTTTTTCAACTGACCTATACCGCTTATTCTTATGACGACATTATCAGACTATTGGTTCCATAAGGAGACTGCAAATGAAAAAAATCCTTGTCTTGTTTTCTCTTAAATATATTTTTATCAAGCAAGCTAGTAAAAACGCATTGTGCTTTTAAGTAAAAAAGACTAATCTAAAGAAATTTTAACTCTGTCAAGAAAAAAACTTGACAGCTGCTTTTAATCTGCTATAATAGAACATGTGCTTAATAGCTCTGCTATTTCACCAAAAGAAAAAAATAAAGAAAAGAGACCTTAATAATGGCAGTAAAAATCCGTTTGACTCGTATGGGTTCTAAGAAAAAACCTTTCTACCGTATCAATGTTGCAGACTCACGTTCACCTCGTGACGGACGTTTCATCGAAACAGTTGGTACTTACAACCCACTTGTAGCTGAAAACCAAGTGACTTTGAAGGAAGACCGTATCCTTGAGTGGTTGGGTAATGGTGCACAACCTTCTGATACTGTACGCAACATCCTTTCAAAAGAAGGTGTATTGAAGAAATTCCACGATTCAAAATACTCTAAATAATAGAAGCGTAGGTTGACATATGGACACGATTGAAAATCTAATTATTGCGATAGTGAAACCTTTGATTTCACAGCCAGATGCCTTAACTATCAAGATTGAGGATACACCTGAATTTTTAGAATATCACCTGGATCTTGATCAGAGTGATGTTGGACGTGTAATCGGTCGTAAAGGTCGTACTATCTCCGCTATAAGGACGATTGTTTACTCTGTCCCAACCGAGTACAAAAAAGTTCGCATCGTCATTGATGAGAAATAAGAAGAACGGGACCAGTATGTCCCGTTTTTTTCTATTTCTCTTAGCGAACTGAGTGCGCAGCTCTCAAGTGAGCTTAGGGAAATTGATGCCCAGCAAAGCGTGGGTACAAGCCCCTTAATGAAATAAGCCGTTAGGCGCAGTTGAATTTAGGGGAATTGATGCAGTTCGAGCGTATGTGAGAACTAGACACTTCATTTAAGAGAAGAACGAAATGCAGGGGCGAGTTTAGAGAAATTCGAAACCGGAGGACATATGAAGTCAGAAGATTATGCTTGGAACGCTCATGAGCGCAAGTCTTATGAGAATGATCAAGTGATTTTACCGAGCCCTTATAAGCTAAAAATTCTGGATGATAGTGAGAAGAGATTGGAATTGGAGCTTGTTTTGGAACAGCTTCCTCAGGGGCAACTGGCTCGATGGGCTATGAAAATGGCGTCAAGCTTTATAGCTCTGATAGATGCGGAAGATGAGTCTGAAAAGCAGAAGATTTTGACTCAGGTAAGAGCAATTTTTCAGGCTCGACTTGATGGTAGGGCATCTGCCTATGAACTAAGGCAGGCTGGTTTCTTGGCTAACAAACTGTCGCAGCAAGCCCAATCACAAATCGGTAAATATGCTGCGCGTGTCTTTGCCCAAGCAGTCGCAACAGGCCACATGCGGGGCCATGCTATTGTCGCAGCGGATTATGCCATCAAAGTCAGAAACTTGCGGAGTCCGGATGATTTGCAGCGGGCTGGCAAGGAAAGAGAAGGGCAGATAGAGCTAGCCTCTGCTTTTATTAGATCAGGAAAGGAAACTTTATGAAGCATTTATTTTCACGCTTGTCACCAGCGCAAAAGATTATCTTGTCTTTTCTTCTGGTGATATTCTGTGGCTCCTTGCTACTCAGTCTGCCTTGGGTGCAGACGGCTAGTTCCCAAGCGGGCTATCTGGATCATCTTTTTACAGCTGTCTCGATGGTCTGTGTGACAGGGCTTTTTACTCGATCGGTTGTGGATACATACAATGTCTGGGGGCAGCTCCTTTGCATGTTACTGATTCAGATTGGTGGCTTGGGCATCCTGACCTTTATCGGTTTTTTCACCATGGAAAGTCGGAAAAAGCTCAGCCTCAAGGATCGCCGTATTCTGCGGGATAGTTTTAGTTATGGTCACAATCGTACCTTAGGTCAATTTGTCCGTTCGATTTTTATCACGACTTTTAGTATCGAAGGACTGGGTGCGCTCCTTCTCATGATTCGCTTCATTCCCAAGTTTGGTCTGAGAAAAGGGATTTTTAATTCTATCTTTTTAGCCGTTTCTGCATTTTGTAATGCGGGCTTTGATAATTTTGGCAATGATAGCCTACTAGGCTTGCAGACAGATGTTTTGGTCAATATCACCTTGGCTCTCCTCATCATTACCGGAGGACTGGGCTTTATGGTCTGGTTTGACTTGGCGACTAAATTGGGAGGAAAACAGAAGGGGCTGCACTTTCATACTAAGGTAGTCTTGCTGCTGACTGCTGGTCTCCTCGTTTTTGGGACGGTCACGAGTCTCTGGACGGAGTACAATAATCCTGGAACGATTGGCAATCTTTCCTTTGGCGATAAGCTACTGGTCAGCTTTTTTCAGACAGTCAGTATGAGGACAGCTGGCTTTGCTTCCATTGATTATACAGCTGCTCGTCCAGTAACCCTGTTTATCTATCTGCTCCAGATGTTTCTGGGAGGGGCTCCGGGTGGTACAGCGGGCGGTCTGAAAATTACGACCTTCCTAGTTCTTTTTCTTTTTGCTCGAAAGGAAATCCTGGGCTTGCCTCATACCAATATGGGACGGAGAACGCTGTCTCCTCAGCTAGTGCAGAAGGCTTTTGGTGTGACAGTGATTTTTCAGCTGACATTTCTGCTTGGTCTTTTGGCTCTTGGGCTAGTGACCGATAGCAGTCATCGTTTTATTTACCTGATATTTGAGACTGTGTCGGCATTGGCTACAGTTGGTGTCACGGCCAATATCACTACCAGCCTCAATACAGCTGGTATGATTGTGATTATGTTGCTAATGTTTATTGGACGGGTGGGGCCGCTAACTCTTATGGTCAGTCTCAACCATTATCAACCGAAGAAGGCTGCAACCTTGCATTACAGCAAGGCGGACATTATGATTGGATAGGAGAAAAGAAATGGCAAATCAAACAGTTGGAATCCTCGGCTTGGGGATTTTTGGACAGAGTATCATTGAGGCCTTGATTTCTCAAGATGTAGAAATCATTGCGATTGATAATCACGAAGAGACAATCAATCAGTATGAAGACATGATTGCCGTTGGTGTGATCGGGGACATTACTGATATGGAGCTTTTAGAGGCGGCAGACGTTGGGTCCTGTGATACGGTCATCGTAGCGACGGGAGAAAGTCTGGAATCCAGCGTCCTAGCGGTCATGCACTGCAAGGCATTGGGCGTTAAAAATGTCATTGCCAAGGTCAAAGATGAAGTAACTCAGCAGGTGCTGGAAAAGGTGGGAGCTGATCTGGTTATTCTGCCTGAAGTGGAGGCTGGTATTTCATTGGCTAAGACTATTCTCTTGAACCATTCGATTGAGGTCTTCCAGCTGGATGACGATGTAGTAGTGGCTGAGTTTGAACTGCCTGCTAGCTGGGTCGGGAAAACGGTCCGTGAAGTAGATGCTCGCAGGCTTTATCATCTTAATATTATCGGATACCGTCTGACAAAAAATCAGCCTTTGGAAAGCAAGTTTACTCCAGACTTTGTTTGGCCAGAAGGCGTCAGCATTATGGCTGTGACTGATAACCAGCATTTGGATAATTTACGTGAAATAGTGAGTAGCAGCTAGGATAATTCCTCTTCGGTGGGGGCCAACCGATTCTATCTAGGCATTCGGCACCTTTCTATTATATGAAGAAAAATATATGAAGAAAAAATGGATACATAGGAGCTCTTTCAGGGCTCTTTTTTGAAACCAGTTGCAAAATTTATTATACTATCACTAGAAAAGGAGTGATTTTATGAGCTTAACCAGCCAGATCATTACAGCAGATTTTCCAGATTTGGATAAGGTAGAAGCCTTGAATAATGAAGGTTTCCCAGAAGAGGAAAGGATACCGCTCAGTGAATTTTTACGATATGAGGAACAGGAGGATGCTAATTTTTTCGCCTTTTATCATGAAAAGGAATTTGTTGGTTTTGCCTTTGCCATCTCCAACGCGCAAGCCTTTTATGTTAGTTTCTTTGCTATTATGCCCCACTTGCGCAGCCATGGCTATGGCGGTGAAATCATCGAAAAGCTGGTCAATTTCTATCAGCGAACCATGCTTTTAGAAATCGAGCGCCTAGATGAGCCGTGTGATAATCTTGAACAGCGTCAGGCTCGCTGGGATTTCTATCACAGCAAGGGTTTCCGTTCGTCGAATGCATTTCTGGAATATGAGGATCTTAGCTTTGAGATTCTTTATCGAGGGGATTCTTTTGACGAAGAATCTTTTTCGATACAAAGTCCTTGCCAGCCTTGCTCTCACTCATCCCAGTAGAAAAAGCGCTCCAGATTTTTAGGTCTGCCAAATAGTTTAGCTATGATTTTGGCTATTACAGGAATGCCCGTATTTTCCAGTAGCTCAATATAGGGGCCTTGACTAAAGTATATTAAGGCATTGTTGGGTTTTTCCCTTCTGCCGTATTCGACGACAAAACCCTTTTCTTCCCATTCCGTGACCGCTTCCTGTAAGTCTTTTACCTTGTAAATCAGATGGCCGCTTCTCATCATAGTAGCCCCTCCTTTTCACATTCTGCCTTTACCTTAGCATAGATTTTTAGGAAAAACAAGCCTTGAGATTAGCCTTCATTCACAGTGCAAGCAACTGCCTCTTATAACACGCATCTTGGTTGAATATGAAAAATTATTGGTATATAATTTTTGGTATTGGGGTGTCCTTATTCTGCTAGTAAAATAGCTAGCTCTCAGATAGTAGTGTGTGCCCAGATGATATTTGTAAGAATTGATTGGAAACATTATGAAAGAAAAAATAATCAAAACGAAAGTAGGACAGCTATTTGTATCTTATCAACCTGCAGAAAAGATTGCTGTATTTTTAAGCGGCGCAGGGAGTCTGCCGACCTATGAAAATTTTTTGCCAGTTATTCGGAAGTTACCTAAAAATTGGGGCTATTTAACAATAGATTACCCTAATACTGGCCAAAGCCCACTCGAAAATCAAGAAAATTTTGTTTTGGACGATTTGGTTCAATCTATTTTGGAGGTTTTATCGCAGTTTAAAGTCATCCAGTATGCTGTTTGCGCGCACAGTATTAGTGGTATTGTAGCAGTTAAAGTTGCTGAGTCAGAGCCGCTTTGTCAGGGACTAATCTTGATTGAACCAACCACTTATTCTGTTCTATATGGAGAATTAGCTCAGTATCCTTATCCCGAATTTTTATCCTTACAGGAGAAAGTTCAGACGCTCGGTGGAGGATATGAATATCTGAAAAAAATAGGACAAGAGAGTTTTTCAGTAGCTGATTTTAAAATCTTATGGGCTAAGGCAGAAAGGAGTTCTGATAGATTAAAATCTGTACAAGAAGGATTTCAACATTATTGCAGTATCGCAAAAAGCGATTTTCAAAACTTAGATATCTCTTTTCAATTTCCGATTTTTATCCTGAGTCAGACCTATCGAGAACAAGAATATAAAGATTCCAAATTTGCTTCACAAAATACTCGGATTATTTTAGGAGGCAACCATCATTATTTACATTGGAGTCAGTCAGAAAAGATAGCTGAGTTTCTTTTAGAAATGTGATTGTGAAGCCAGCATTTAAAAGCAAGATGATGGTGTGTAGAGAAAGTTCAAAGTAATATAAAACATTCCTTGTTAATGAGAAATATTATCCTGTATTTTTTTGTAATAGTTTTGCAAAGACATTATAATAAAAAATGCTACAGATAAATGTTAGTATGTTTAATAAAGGAGAAAAAAGATGTCTGAAATTAAGAGTAGTATGTCAGATGCTCAGAACTATGCAACCAAAATCAAACAAGGGAGTTCCAATTTATCAGGAATCGGACAGGCCCAACAGGATGATAAAACGACCGTTTCGGGTAATTCAAATGCTCATGAGGCTATGAAGGCATCCCAAGTTGCCAGACAAGGCATTTCCAATGCTCTCTCTGAAATGGTGACGAATATCCATAGTGTTGCTGGCGAATTTGAAGCAGTGGATCAGCAGATAGCGGAGTCTGTAAATGGTTAAATAAAGTTAAAGATACTCCGCTTACCCAGAAATCAAGGAGAACAGACTGCTCATGGAAGAAGAAAATACAGAGAAGAAGCCAATTAAGTTTATATATGATCCTGATATGACTCTGGCAGAGCGCTTGCGTGCGCAACGCGAGCAGCTGCAAAATCTGCGGGAGCAGGAAGAGCTGAAGCGAATGCTGGCTAATCAAGATAAGGTTATGTATAAGATAAGCCAGCGATATCAGAAAGAGCAGGAAAAAATAAAGTCCCCAGAGGAGCAGATTGAGGATCTTTGTCGCAAAGAATCGGACTTATTGGAAAAGGAATATCAGATAGATGGTGATTTAAAAAAAGATTACTGAATACTATGAGTCTGTAGAGTCTGATGCGCATCAAATGCATGCTTTTTTAGATGATCTGGCTTATCGCTACAGTTCTCAAAATGGCTTTGAGCATATGCGCGATGATTTTTTTCAGAACTGGCAGAGCTTTCAGGGAAGTTTTGAAGAGGAAAGCGGTGCTTTAAAACAGCAAAGAAAAGAAGTCTCTGAGGAGCGTGATAAAATCCATCATGAGCGCGTTCGAATGGTTAACAGTTTAGAAGATAAGGGGAAACATTGATGAGTATAGACATGTATTTAGGAGATTCGCAGTCTCAAGCGAACAGTACCCAGACAATGATACAAGAGGAAATTAGAGCTTATGAAGAACTGGAAAGAAGTCTGACAGATTTTGAATCCAGTGCGGAATCGCTAAAGGGAAAAGCTTATGATTCTGCTCGAAATTATTCTGCCCGAGTTCTTCGCCCTTTGGCCCATGGTGGAAAACTATTATCGGAAGCAGTCGGGAAGACAGTCAAGCAATTTCCAGAATTCTATGTCATACAGGTTGCCAATGAAAGCTTAAAGGAGTCTGATTTAGAAGCTGATATTCAGAAACTAGATGCCTTGATAACAACCACTAAAGCTTCCATGCTTTCAAGCGCATTGGTAGCACCAGCATTAGTGGCAGGCCATCAGAAGATGCTCGATATTTTAAATGAGGCGCGACGAGTACTCCAAGAAAAATTACAGAAACTAAGAGCTTTCAATCTTTCATCGCCCCAAATTTTCTCAGAGATTGAAATTCTGAAAAATCTGCTTGATATCGGTCTGAGTCAACTGAGTACTGGCTGGGATGCTAATAAGGGTGTTTATGTTCTGCCAGCGAATTTGACTTGGGCAACTAAATTGATAAATTATAAACCAACAGACCTTTCGAATTTACAGCCAGAAGAGCGAAAATATGTCGAAAACCTTATGGAACAGTATGGTTTCAATCAAGAAACAGCTCTTAAAATACTCAAACTTAAAAAGGGGATAGATACAAAATACCCTGATAAGTCACAGGAAGAGAGAGATTACCTGCTCAACCGGGCTTTAGGAGCTCCAAACTATGATGGTTTTTCGTGGGATAATACTGCAGGTAACCTTGAAGGAGATTCCCCTCAGGAGTTCTATAGAAAAATGGGGCTGACAGATGCTGAAGCTAAAAGCTTGTATTATGAAATCAAAAAACAAAATGACTTTTCTGCTTTAGATCCTGGCGAGGTGGTAGATCCTACAGCAGATAAAGCGCGCTATGCTGAACGTTTAAAGCTATACAAGGAGAATCATGATACTTCAGGCATGTCTGATTCTGAGATAGAAGCTGCCTTCCTAAAAGACTGGAGGGAACAAAATGAACGCTATGCTAATAAGACCGACTTTGCTCATCAGTCCATCACAACAGCTACTCATCTGTATTCTGGTTGGGGCTTGGCAAGAATGTGGTTTTGGGGTAAAAAAGATCTTGAGGAAGTTTCAGGTTGGCGCGGAGATGTGACAAAAGATGCAGAAGCAAAACCTTCAATGGGGAATGCTGATTATAAAGCTGATTTAGATGCCGTAAATATTACAAATATTATGAAAGAAAAGAATGTTTCTTATGTTGAAGCATCTAATTATTATTACAATCAGCTGGAAGAAAAAGCAGATCCTAATACAGACAAGATGACTCGCTCAGAGCTCTTTCTTAAATCTACTGATATCAATCACGTAAAAAAAGAAATTTTCGATATGGTTCCGCTAAAAATGGTACCTGCATCTAATAAAGATGGATTTCGATATGTCAGTCGGACTGATGAAGAAAAACTCGCCTATATTAAAGAACATTATCCTGACTCTTATAACTTCCTCAGAAGTTTAGAGGAGCGCGATAATCAACTGGGAAATTATGCAGAAAGTGAATGATAATTATGAAAAAGAATCTAATTTTTATATCAGTTCTTGCCTTACTTTTGGTAGTTATTTTTCTAGTCTTTTACTATCAGAGTAGTCAGTCTAGCAGTATTTTTGATGAGATTTACAAGGATGAAATCCAATATGTGGGTTCTGGCGATAAGAGTCAGATGAAGCTCTTGAAAATAAAAGGAGCAGACCTTGTCACGGAAAAGGATAGTTCGGACTTTCAGGCTGGAACAGTGATGGTAATCTATAAATCAAAGAATTTCCCAGAAAACAGCAATCTCAATATTATCGCAAATAAAAATCAGATGCTTATTTTTGACTATGAGGAGAAATGGGATGAGAACGTTCAGCTTTCCTTGACAGCTAGTTATGATATAAAGACGAAGTCTCTCACACAGGAAGCTAAACTGCTAGACTATGACAGCAAAGATATTGTCATTCCTAGAGATAAGTTTGAAAGTTATGGCTTGACTCAAGCTAAGATTGAAGAAAAGTTTTCTTTGTTTGAGAAAGTTTTCCTCAAAGAATGGGAAGCTGTTTCAAGCGGCCGCTTTTCTCCCGGTGATAAAGGCAATGTAAAGGTTGTAAAAAAATGGAAGTAAGAGAGGCATAGCTGTGATAATATGAATTACCTTTCTAACAAAGAGGTAGTGGAAAAAATTTTTTATGTAAACTATTATCATATTTGAGTTTGAAATTGACGGTCTTTGAAATAAGTAAACCTTTCGTCAAGCTTGCCGTTTATTTTTTAATGACTTCGTTTGTTTTAGCTGGTAATTTTAATATTAAAATGAGTCTACCCAAGTATCTCAGCAATAGCATCTCGAATTTCCTGAACGGTTGCGGATTTGCTATGGTCACTGGTATCAAACTCAATGTATTTGCCATCAGCATCAACAGTTCCCCCGACAGGCCCTTCGGATCCATCGACTGATGTTCCAATGGCAGGGGGGGATGCTTGTGTCAGCATAGTCTATACCAATAACGATGATGCGCGTATTGGCCTCTAAATCATCTATCATTGGAAGAGACGATGCGGAGGTCATGTTCTGACTACCATAGTATTCTAGGAAAGCCTTGATGGTTAGGTTATCAATTTGAGCAATTTTTTCGTCAAGGGCTGAGATATTTCTAGTTTCCCTCGTTTCATTTTCCATTGCTTGACCTTTTTTGACCTGTGTCAAAGCAGTCAAACTGGCAGCTGTTGTGGCTAGAAGAGCAGTAGAGAGAAGGAGTTTGCTTAACTTTTTTCCCATAGGTATCACCAACTTCTTTCTAGTTTTGCGTAAACACACTTGGGTGTTTGCGGTGTTGAGGTTCTATATGTATAATTATACGTTAAATCGCAACATTAATCAAATAAATATAGGCAAGAGAATTCCCCCTTATCTCCCTTGTACATTCCCCTATATCATGATAAAATACTAGGCAGAGTATAATATGTTGGAGTCGAGATGAATTATTTTAATGTTGGTAAAATCGTCAATACCCAAGGTTTGCAAGGGGAGATGCGGGTTTTGTCAGTGACGGATTTTGCAGAAGAGCGTTTTAAAAAAGGAAATACACTGGCTCTTTTCGATAAAAAGGATCAGTTTGTTATGCATGTGGAGATAGCCAGCCATCGCAAAGTCAAGAACTTTGATATTATCAAGTTTAAGGGGATGTACCACATCAATGACATCGAGAAATTCCGTGATTTCACTCTGAAAGTCCGAGAGGAAGATTTGACGGACTTGGAAGACGGGGAATTTTACTACCATGAAATCATCGGCCTTGAAGTCTATGAAAATGACATTCTTCTTGGTACGATTAAGGAAATTCTGCAGCCAGGAGCCAATGATGTCTGGGTGGTCAAGCGTAAAGGCAAG
This sequence comes from Streptococcus sp. IsoGale022, assembly GCF_031142805.1. Classification (NCBI taxonomy): domain Bacteria; kingdom Bacillati; phylum Bacillota; class Bacilli; order Lactobacillales; family Streptococcaceae; genus Streptococcus; species Streptococcus sp. IsoGale022. The sequence goes on from NZ_JAKZJI010000019.1 coordinate 32,510, forward strand.
CGCGACTTGCTGCTGCCTTATATTCCGCCAGTTGTGCTGAGGATTGACATTGAGCAAGGTCGGGTTGATGTAGAGATACCGGAAGGACTGGACGATGAAAATTGATATTTTGACTCTCTTTCCGGAGATGTTTGCGCCTTTAGAGCACTCTATCGTCGGTAAAGCTCGGGAAAAAGGTCTCTTAGAAATCAACTACCACAATTTCCGAGAAAAGGCTGAAAAATCCCGGCATGTAGACGACGAGCCATACGGCGGAGGCCAGGGTATGCTGCTACGGGCCCAACCTATTTTTGATGCCTATGATGCCATTGAAAAGAAGCAACCGCGTGTGATTTTGCTGGATCCTGCTGGTCGGACTTTTGACCAAGCCTATGCGGAGGAGCTAGCTAAAGAAGAAGAGCTCATTTTCATTTGTGGCCATTACGAAGGCTATGATGAGCGGATCAAGACCTTAGTGACAGACGAAATCTCGCTTGGGGACTATGTTCTTACTGGGGGAGAATTGGCAGCTATGACTATGATTGATGCTACCGTTCGCCTGATTCCAGAGGTTATTGGAAAGGAAGCCAGTCATACAGATGACAGTTTTTCGTCTGGACTATTGGAATATCCTCAGTACACTCGGCCTTATGACTATCGGGGTATGGTTGTTCCTGAAGTCCTTATGAGCGGCCATCATGAAAATATCCGCAAGTGGCGTCTCTATGAAAGTCTGAAAAAGACCTATCTAAGACGTCCTGACTTACTGGAAGACTACGAAATGACGGCCGAAGAAGAAGCGATGTTAGAAGAAATTCGACAAACTCAAACGGACTGACAAGCAAAGTTAACTCTTAGAAAGGATCTAGGAGTTTTTGCTTTATTTAATACAGAAATGCTCATTTTTGTTGGAAAAACCATCTTATTTTTCTAATACAACATTTTTGTAACTAAATTGTAATAAAAAAACTATTAAAAGGAGACGTTTGCTACTAGTTAATACTAGCGTTTTGTGATAGTATATTACTATGCGGGCTGCTATACCCAGGTTAATTATAGTATGTGAGATTATAAAAAGGAGATTGATTATGGAAAAGAAAATAGGCAAGTCTGTTGTAGCGACTGGTATTGCGGCTACAACTATTATTTCTGGTGGACTGACCCATCAAGTACACGCGGATGAGTTGGTTGAATCAACTGTAACAGCTCCACAAGCGACTGAAGTAACTGGAAAACCAGTGACAGCAGCAGATGTAGCTGTTGCCCAAGAAAATGCTGAAGCTGCCAAAGCAAAACTCGATGAGCAAAGATCGATAGTAGATACTGCTAAAACAGAAGCTGAAGATGCAAAAACTAGCGTGAAAGTTGCTGAAGTCGCTGTTGAGACTGCTAAAGAAATACAGGCAGAAGCAACAGAAGAAAATGTTGCTAAGGCGGAGACAGAAGCAAAAACAGCAGAGCAAGAGGTTAGCGCAAAAGACATTGCCGTTCGAGAAGCGGCGGCTAAAGCTGCTAAGGCAGAACAGGCTGTTAAAGACCAAGCAAATACTATTAAGGCGAGTCAATCTCTGGTAGATGTTGCAGAGACTGAATTGAAACAAGCTAAAACACCACTTAACTCAGAAGAGCAAGCTGTAGCAACTGCTAAGAGTCAGCAAAGTCAAGCACAGACTGCCTTAGATAATGCAAAGGCTGAACTGACAAAGGCAGAACAAGCAGCGTCTTCTGCTCCCCAAGTGCAGGCTGAAATCCAGAATAAAATCAATAAGGCAAAGGAATCTTTGGGTCAAACCAATCAAGCTATTAACTCTCTTGAAGGACAGATTCCGGCTGCTGAGAAAGCAGCAGCAACAGCTCCTGTTGACCTTCGCAATACGACTTATTCTCAATTTTTAGAAAATGTTCGTAACAATGCGGCTAATCAGGAGATTCGTGATGCTGCTAACAATGCTCTTGCAGTTTATCAACGTGGACAAAATGAATTTGGTATTTCAGTTAATTCTGACCCAACAAGTCCAGCTAGTCTGGAAAATAACCTTCAAGCTTTGGAGTTGGTTAAGGCCATTAATGCTTACCGTCGTAATGCCGGCTTACAAGAGTTGTTGGTTGATCCGTATGCGAATGTGGCCAGCCAGATTCAGACTATCTACTTTGAGCGCAATAACTGGCACATGGGTAAGCTGATTGGTAACGAGAATGTGGCGATTGGTTTTGATCCGCAAGGGGCTGTCAATTTCTGGCATAGTGAAAAAGCACGCTACCAAGAGATTGCAGCGCAATATGGACTGCCTACAGATGAAACTCAGATTGATGCTAATTCTATCTATATGAGAGTTGGAGCGGGTGTATTTGCTCAGATTGGCCACTATGTTCAGATGATGGACAATAAAGCCAATGCTATCTCAGCAGCTTATGATAAACAGCCAAACCAATGGGGCACTCCTCATGGTACATCCGAAGTTGGTTTCCATCATATTAGCAACTTTAACCAACGTGTTAATAATGGTACTTTGCTGACTGTTGCGGCTATGGAGCAGTTGTTGCGTGCTGGTGGCGGTCGTTCTGCAGGTTCTAACGCAAATGTTACAGCGCTTAAGAATCAGTTAGCTGAACTCAAGGCTCAAAAAGTTGGTCAGGAATCAGCTATTAATATCCTCAATGCTCAATTAGCTGATGCTCAAAAGGCAGCGGCAGATCAAATTGCAGCAGTTGAAGCGGCTCGTCAGAAGGTAGCAACTGCTGAAAATAATCTAGCTTTGACCAAGCAAAATGTTGCCCTTAAGCAGGAAGCTCTCGACAGAGCGACAGCTAAGATTGCAGCAAACCTAGCACCTTATCAGACTAACTTGAGCAATGCTCAGGCAGTTTTAGCAGCAGCTAAGGATAAGTTGACAGAACTTCAGTCAGCTCAAGAAGCTGCGAAAGCTAATTTGACAACTGCTCAAGAGGATTTCTTGGCTGCTCAAAAGACATTAGCAGCAGCTAAAAAGAAAGTCATTGATCTTCAAAATGCTCCTCAGTTACTTGCAGAAGCAGAGCGGGAGTTGGCAGAAGCGCAGCTTGATTTTGAAGCAAAACAAGCAATCTTAAATCAAGAGACTGCAACTTTAACTGTTCTGGAAGAGGCTTATAACAGTCTTCAAGCCAATTATGAAACTCTCTTGAATATCTTGAATCAAGCATCTCTTCTGTATGGAAATGCTCTGAATAGCAACTATCGCTCAGGTGAAGATAAACAGCCTCTAACTGCTGTAAAAGGCGGTGCTGCTGGTCCAGGTGCAGAGGATGAATCTAAGAAAGATTCAGATGCTAAGACTGCAGAAGTTCATGCGAACACTCGTGAAGTCAAAGGAGCGACTACAGGTGCTGTTCAAACGGCTGGTAGTGGTGCATTCACTGATTTTGTTGTAAATCCTGCAGCTCAGCTTGCTAGCGTGGCTACGACAGCTGATAAGGCTCCAACAGTTCCTGCTATTTTGCCAAATACTGGTTCAGAAGCAGAGCGCCTTGCAATTTTTGGTATGGCACTTGGTGCAGCTGCCTTTTTGGGAACCAACAAGCGTCGTCGCAGAGACGAAGATTATAATTAAAGAAATACAAAATGAGACTGGAATAATTTTCAGCCTCATTTTTTGTCTATAGCTGATAAGCAATCGCATATAGAAAGGAAAGAGAGGCTAAGTTCTGCATTTTCTAAGAAAAAACTTCCGATATTAACTGTCGGAAGTTTTAAATATACATATTAGTTTCTATTTGACTGCTCCGCCTGTTACACCTTCTACGTAGTATTTCTGCATGAAGATGAAGAGAAGAGTGATTGGGATAGCGATGATAATCGCTCCAGATGTAAAAGGTAGGAACCATTTATTGATGGCGTCCTTATTAAGCATTTGGAAAAGTCCCAAAGCGACTGTGTATTTTTCCTTGACATCGCCTAGGATGACAGAGGCAAAGATGAAGTCGACCCAAGGTCCCATGAAAGCCATAAGTGCTGTGTAAACGATAATCGGTTTTGACAGCGGCAGTGTGATAGTCCGGAAGATTTGGAAGCGGGTCGCTCCGTCGATCATAGCGGATTCGTCCAAAGAATATGGGATAGTATCAAAGAAACCTTTAGCAATATAGAAGCCTAGAGCTGCTCCAGCTGAATAAACCAGAATCAATGACGTCAGGGTTTGTGTCAAATTGAGGGCTTTCAGGATATAGTAGACCGCAATCATAGACATGAAACCTGGGAACATATTAAGAACCAGAGCCAGCTTGAGGAAACGGTTTTTATGTTTGAATTTGATACGGCTGAGTGAGTAGGCCATACCCACAGTAATCAAAGTAGATAGGATACAGGTTGCTGTTGCAACAATCAGGGTATTGATAAACCACTGAACAAAAGGATATGTGTTGTTATTAAACAGTCTGACATAGTTATCAAAAGTATAAGTCTTAGGGAAGAAGTAAGGGACCGCATTAGAACCTTCACCACGGAAGCTGGTCAGAAAAATCCAAATAATCGGCGTTAGCCAGATGAGTGCTAAAACAGTCAGTAAGACATAAATCCCTAATAAACTGAGTTTTTTTCTATTTTTCATTATTTAGCAGTTCCTTCCTTGAATGATGCGGATCTAGTATAAGCTAAGAGACTGAAGGCTGCAGAGATTGCAAAGATCAGGATACCGATAACAGATGCCAGATTGTAGTCCTTGGCAGAAACGGTCAGTTTATAGAGCCAGGTAACTAAGAGGTCAGTTGAGCCTGCCTGATAGTAGGAAGAGTTAGTAGGTCCACCGCCTGTCAGGAAGTAGATAACGTTGAAGTTGTTGATGTTCCCGATAAACTGCTGGATGAGTGATGGCGCCATAATCAAGAGAATTTGAGGGAAAGTGATGCTCTTGAAGATTTGAAGCTTGCTAGCTCCATCAATCTCAGCAGCTTCGATTTGCTCACTAGGCAGGTTCATGATAATTCCGGTCGCTACCAGCATGGTAAATGGAATACCAATCCACATATTGACAAGGATGATTGAGAACTTAGCCCAAACAGGGTCACTCAAGAATGGGATTGGATGCTGAATGAGATGAAGGCTTTGCAATAATCCGTTCAAAGGTCCATTGTCATTCAGGAAATTACGCATCAAGAGCAGGGATACGAATTGTGGAACTGCGATAGTAATAACGAAGAGTGTCCGCCAAACTTTCTTGTACTTGAGACCTTTGGTATTGAGTAAGAGAGCTAAAACGATACCGAAGAAGAAAGTAGTAGCTGTCGCAGCAACCGCCCAAATCAAAGTCCAGCCTAAAAGTGGGAAGAAGGTGCTAGCCATACGGCCTGAGAAAACATCACCGAAACTTGAGAAGCCAACCCAGTCAAAGAGTGACTTAGGAGCTGGATGCTTATGGTCAAAGTTCGTAAAGGCCAAACAGATCATGTAAATCAAAGGCAAGATGGTAAAGAGCAGTACTCCGATAAGTGGAATGCTCATCAGTCCCATGTGGAAGCGACCGTCAGCAAGTGTCTTAAAGTCCTCAACGAAGTTAGGGATTTTCTGACCTGACTGCTTAAGAGCCATCAAGTGGCGAGCACTTTTCAGGTTGCACCAGTAGATGTAGGCGAAGACTGCACAGAAGATAAGAGAAGCAAGTCCAAAAATCAGCATCAGCATAGAGCTGTCACCCGCTACTTGAACGGTGATTTCCAAGCCGTTAACTTTTTTGATAGCCTCTCCTTGCTCTTGAGTACCCAGAGTAATCATACCGCCGATAGCCGGAACGATTTGAACTACAAAAGCAATCAGAAATGCAATTTCTGAGAAGAGGAAGAGCAGCCCCTTGATAAATTGTTTGTTTACAAGGTTGCTCAGTCCCATTACTAGAAAAGAGAGTTTGACATCCCAGGTTCCCTCTTTAAAGACCTGAACCATGGATGCATTGTCATAGGATGACTGAGTCATAGTATTCTCCTTATATTTACAAAGAAAGAAGTGAGGAGGCTGCCCCCCTCACTTCAATGCTTATTTTTATTCGTTTGAGTATTATTTAGCTGCTGCTAAATCTTTATCAAACTGTTGTAATTTTGCGAGGTATTGATCTTCACCAAATTTACCGTTGTAAGCATCGCTGAGGATTGCAGCACTTTCAGTCCAGAAGACAGACATTTGGCTAAGTTTAGGCATAACTGTTGTGTAGGTATCAGAAGATCCCATTGTGATAACAGCTTGTGCCAATGCATCTTTCTTCACATCTTCAGACTCTTGTACTTCTTTGTTAGCTGGGATGATGTGACGTCCTTCAAACTTGAATTGGTTTTCTTGGCTTTCTTTGCTAGTAAGTGCTTGAGCCAGTTTGTAGCTTGCTGCGATACGATCAGTGTCACCATTTGAAGGTGTTTGGTTAACTGCGTAAAGTTTTACACCGAGGAAAGCTTTTTGTTGAACGTCTTGTCCACCGATGTTCACAGTTGGGTAAACAGAGATACCAAGGTTGTCTTTACCGACAGCTTTTTCAGCAGCTGCATAGTCCCATGGACCAGATTGGAAAGCGTCAACTGAACCATCTTCAAATTTAGCAAGAAGGTTAGCAGCATCGACGTTTACAAAACCGCTGTTATTCTTTTGAGCTGCGATGAACTTCAGAACGTTCACACCAGCTTCGTTACCCCAGTTTGTTCCGTCTACTTGCTCACCGTCTTTACCAAAGAGAGTATCGCCAACAGAAAGGAAGAGTGGAGCAGTAGCGTAAGCATTAACTTCTTTCAAGTTTCCGCCGAATTTAGCTTTAGATGTAATTGTTTCGTATGATTTAACATCGTCAGCAGAAAGTTTTGACTTGTTATAGTAGGTTACTTGTGACTCGATACCGAATGGGAAAGCATAAGTTTTACCTTTATACTGAGCACCAATCGCTGCTTGTTCTGTATCGTTTTTCTTGATTTCTTCTGCCATATTAGAAGGAACTTCTTGAATAGCTCCAGCTTCAACTAATTTACCTAGTTGGTCGTGTGGCAGAGAGAAAACATCGGCAGCAGTACTAGCATCTTTTGTCAGATTTTCCTGAGCGTTTGGATCTTCCATTTCGACTACGTCAACCTTGTAGCCTGATTCTTTCTCGAACTTGCTAACTGTATCAGAGTAAGAATCTTTAGCACCAGTTGGTACCCAAAGTTTCAAGGTCTTGCTATCTGCTTTAGAAGAAGAGCTCTCCTTGCTGCTATTTGAGCTACAAGCTGCTAAGAGCGTTCCTGCAGCCAGCAAGCTGACACTGCCCAATACTACTTTTTTCCATGTTTTCATTCCTATTTCCTCCCGGAATTTTTATTTACAATTCTATTATGCAACCGTTTGCAATTTTTGTCAAGTCTTTTTTTGAAATTTTTTTAAAAATATATTAATTTTTCTAAAATTTTTCTATTTTATTTCTGTTTATTTAATCAAAGCCTATTAAAATAGCTGTGCAATCGCTTGCTTGATTTTTACTTAGAAAACGCTTTATTATGAAGAAAGTTTTGTCTCATTCGCAATATATTTTTGGTACTTGTATGAAGAGATGAAGAGAAGTTATAGTTCATCATTACCTATGAAAAGAATCAAACTTATGATTTTCTAATAATCTAGTGTCTACCTGTTGAATGCTTCCCTTTTTTGCTATAATAGACCTATGAATAAGCTAATCCAATCAAAGCTGGAACTGTTGCCGACCAGTCCCGGCTGTTACATTCACAAAGACAAAAACGATACCATTATCTATGTCGGAAAAGCCAAGAATCTTCGCAATCGGGTTCGTTCTTATTTTCGTGGTAGCCATGATACCAAGACGGAGGCTCTGGTTTCTGAGATTGAGGATTTTGAGTTTATTGTCACCGAGTCCAATATTGAGGCTTTGCTTCTGGAGATCAATCTAATCAAGGAAAACAAGCCTAAGTACAATATCATGCTCAAGGACGATAAGTCCTATCCATTTATCAAGATTACCAATGAGACCTATCCGCGCCTCATCATCACGCGCCAAGTCAAAAAGGACGGTGGGCTTTATTTTGGTCCTTATCCGGATGTCGGAGCGGCCAATGAAATCAAGCGGCTTTTAGATCGGCTCTTTCCTTTTCGTAAGTGTACCAATCCACCTGAAAAGGTCTGCTTTTACTACCATCTGGGGCAGTGCAAGGCCCACACTATTTGCCAGGTAGACAGCCAGTATTTCAAGGAGCTAGCCCAGGAGGTGGCAGCCTTTCTCAAGGGTCAGGATGACCAGATTATTGAGGATTTACGGGGAAAAATGGCTGGCGCAGCGCAAGCTATGGAGTTTGAAAAGGCAGCGGAGTACCGCGACTTGATTCAGTCCATTGGCACCCTGCGAACCAAGCAGCGGGTCATGGCCAAGGATTTGCAGAATCGGGATGTCTTTGGCTACTATGTGGATAAGGGCTGGATGTGCGTACAGGTTTTCTTTGTCCGTCAGGGTAAGCTAATCGAGCGTGATGTCAACCTTTTTCCCTATTACAATGATCCGGACGAAGATTTTCTGACCTATATCGGCCAGTTCTATCAGGAAAAATCCCACCTCAAGCCCAATGAAATTTTGATTCCGCCAGATATTGACGAAGAAGCTGTACGGGCCATGGTGGATACCAAGGTGTTTAAGCCCCAGCGAGGCGAGAAGAAACAGTTAGTCAATCTGGCTATCAAAAACGCCCGAGTCAGTCTTCAGCAGAAATTTGACCTTTTGGAGAGATCTATTGAAAAGACTCATGGGGCTATTGAGAATCTAGGGCAGCTCCTTAACATTCCGACACCTGTTCGTATTGAGTCTTTTGATAACTCCAACATCATGGGGACCAGTCCTGTATCAGCTATGGTGGTCTTTGTCAATGGTAAACCAAGTAAGAAGGACTATCGCAAGTATAAGATCAAGACTGTGGTAGGACCTGACGACTACGCTAGTATGCGAGAGGTCATTAAGCGCCGCTATAGTCGGGTAATTCGTGACGGACTAACTCCACCAGACTTGATTGTCATTGACGGTGGACAGGGCCAAGTCAATGTCGCTAAAGAAGTTATTCAGGAGCAGCTGGGATTGGATATTCCCATCGCTGGACTGCAAAAAAATGACAAGCACCAGACCCATGAATTGCTCTTTGGTGACCCTCTGCAGGTTGTAGAATTATCCCGCAATTCGCAGGAATTTTTCCTACTCCAGCGTATCCAAGATGAGGTCCACCGCTTCGCAATTACCTTCCACCGCCAGCTCCGGTCTAAGAGTTCCTTCTCATCGCAGCTAGATGGCATTGAAGGCTTGGGACCAAAACGCAAGCAAAACCTTATGAAACACTTCAAATCTCTAACCAAGATTAAAGAAGCCAGTGTTGATGAAATCGTCGAAGTCGGCGTACCACGAGCAGTGGCAGAAGCGGTGCAAAGAAAGTTGAATCCGAAAACTCAGGAGCAGGAACAAGCACAGTTGCGAGAGGTGGCGGAACCAATTGTAGACATAGATTGAAAATCAATTTGTCAGCTTTAAGAGAGTTTTATAAAATAAACTTAAATGAAAGCTTTAAAAAATGGGAAAATTATAATTATTATAATGGAGTTGTCTTTGGGAATAGATAATCATCAAATACAAAAAATATCTGATATTTTGTATACTGAAAGCAATGCTAAAGCTGTATCGTATATTAATAGTCTTCAAACAGAAGATGAACTGTTTGTATTACTTGATAATTACAATTGGGATAATGGTTTTGAAGTGCCCCAAGCAGTTATTAATCATTCTAAGTGTACTCTTTCAATTGCTTTATTAGCTTTTTATCGTGCAGATGGCATCAGGTATTTATTAAATGCAGAAGCAGCCTTTGCAAATTCTTCATCTAAGGAATGGGAAGATTTTGTAAAAGATGTCTATGTTAAAATTTTCAGAAAGAGATTTCCGAATGGAAATATCTCTTTTCAACCCGAAATAACGAGAATTCAAAAATTTAAACTGAAAAATTAAAACCGGCATCAAATCCAATTTTCCTTGATGGAGTTTCTGGTAAAGATTTGAATATAGTAATTTAATTAAATAATTAGTTGAACATCTGAAAAATGAAAACCTAAACCGAGACTTGAGACATCTATGAAAAATTAAAACTTTAAGAATGTCTTTGACCAAGAAAGAAGCTCTAGTTATAGCGATTTAATTAAGGGCTTAAGATATTCAAGTAGCCAGAATGAAGAAAACGAAACCTCTGTTACAGAATAATCTTATCAAGTGGCAAGTACTGATAGTCAGATCTTATAGAGAATGAAAAACTCCTGCAAACTCTTACAAAATATGATAAAATGAAACTAGTATATTTAGAAAAGGATGCGACTTATGAAATTTCTAGAACTCAATAAAAAGCGTCATGCGACCAAGCATTTCAATGACAAACCTGTGGATCCAAAGGATGTTCGCACAGCCATTGAAATTGCAACATTGGCACCCAGTGCTCACAATAGCCAGCCATGGAAGTTCGTTGTGGTGCGGGAGCGTAATCGGGCTCTAGCAGAGACAGCTTTCGGTGGAAATGTGGACCAGATTAAGGAAGCTCCAGTGACCATTGCCCTCTTTACTGATACAGATTTGACCAAGCGGGCTCGTAAGATTGCGCGTGTGGCTGGAGTGAGAAACTTCTCTGACGAGCAGCTCCAATTCTATATGCAGAATCTGCCAGCTGAGTTTGCTCACTATAGTGAACAACAAAAGAGCGATTATTTAGCTCTCAATGCTGGTCTAGTGGCTATGAATCAATCTTGTTCTGGCTCTGACTGACCAAGGTATCGGATCTAACATCATCTTAGGCTTCGATAAATCTAAGGTTAATGAGGTTCTGGAAATTGATGGGCGTTTCCGTCCGGAACTCTTGATTACTGTTGGTTATACTGATGAAAAACTAGAACCTAGTTATCGTTTGCCAGTTGATGAAATCATTGAGAAACGTTGATATAGGCATGTTTACGATTTAATTCATATTTTTATTGATTTAAATCGAATTTAAAGTTGGGGTGAAATAATGACAATTGATTTTAAAGCGGAAGTTGAAAAACGCAGAGAAGCTCTCTTAGCTGATTTGTTCAGCCTTTTGGAAATTAACTCAGAGCGTGATGACTCCAAGGCAGACAAGGAACATCCTTTTGGACCTGGTCCTGTTCAAGCTCTGCATAAGTTTTTAGAAATCGCTGAGCGCGATGGCTATGAAACCAAGAATGTGGACAATTATGCTGGTCACTTTACTTTTGGTGAGGGTGAGGAAGAACTTGGGATTTTTGCCCACATGGATGTGGTTCCTGCTGGGAGTGGCTGGAATACAGATCCTTACAAACCTGAAATTATTGATGGTAAGCTTTATGCGCGCGGTTCATCTGATGATAAAGGTCCAACCATGGCTTGTTACTATGGTTTGAAAATCATCAAAGACTTGGGATTGCCAGTATCTAAGCGCGTTCGCTTTGTGGTGGGGACAGACGAGGAATCCGGTTGGCAAGACATGGACTATTATTTCAAGCATGTTGGCCTACCTGAGCCAGACTTTGGTTTCTCACCAGACGCAGAATTTCCAATCATAAACGGTGAAAAAGGGAATATCACAGAATATCTCCACTTTGGTAACAGTAATGATGGCAGCTTTAAACTTAAGAGCTTCACTGGCGGACTTCGTGAGAATATGGTGCCAGAATCAGCGACAGCTATTTTTACAGCAACAGTTAATGCTGTGGAATTGGATAGGAAATTACAAGACTTTGCTGCTGCCCACAAGCTTTCAGCTAGTTTGAAAGCAAATGGCGATACTCTTGAAGTGACAGTCATTGGGAAATCAGCTCATGGTTCTACACCAGAGGATGGTATCAACGGAGCCACTTTTTTAGCTCTCTTCCTCAACCAATTTGACTTTGCTGGTGATGCCAAGGCTTATCTGGAAGTTGCGGCTCAAGTTCTGCACGAAGACTTTACAGGTGAGAAGTTAGGAATTGCTTATACAGATGCTAAAATGGGTTCTCTTAGCATGAATGCTGGTGTCTTCCATTTTGATAGTGCTAAAGCTGACAATACTATTGCTCTGAACATCCGTTACCCGCAAGGAACTGATCCGAAAACGATTCAGGCCAGTCTTGAAAAAGTTGCTGGTGTTGTGTCAGTAAGCCTATCTGAGCACGGACACACTCCGCACTATGTCCCAGTAGATGATGAATTGGTAGCAACTCTTTTGAGTGTTTACGAAAAACAAACAGGTCTCAAAGGACACGAGCAAGTCATTGGTGGTGGAACCTTTGGCCGTCTTTTGAAGCGTGGTGTGGCTTTTGGCGCCATGTTCCCAGACTATGTCAATACTATGCACCAAGCCAATGAATTTACAGATGTAGAAGACCTTTTCCGTGCTGCGGCCATTTACGCAGAAGCTATCTACGAATTAATCAAATAAAAAAGAAGAACTCGTTTGGTCTTGCCAAATGAGTTTCTTTGCAAGGAGCTGCTATGCATACATTAGATGATATTACTAAGGCCATCATGGCTGATTCAGAAAATCAAGAATTTACGAAGCAGGGAATCAAGCCGCTTTTTGCGGCGCCTCGGAATGCACGGATTAACATTGTTGGACAAGCGCCGGGGCTGAAAACTCAAGAGGCAGGGCTTTACTGGAAGGACAAGAGTGGTGAGCGGCTGAGAAAATGGCTGGGTGTCGATGAAGAGACTTTTTATAATTCTGGATACTTTGCGGTTTTGCCCATGGATTTTTATTTTCCGGGGCATGGGAAGTCTGGAGATTTACCACCTCGTAAGGGCTTTGCGGACAAATGGCATCAGCCGATTTTAGAGCTTTTGCCAGATATTGAGCTGACCATTTTGATTGGTCAGTATGCACAGAAATATTATCTGCATCAAAAAGGAAATATCAAGCTGACCGAGACGGTTCAGCATTATCAAGACTATCTGCCAGACTTTTTTCCTTTGGTTCACCCATCGCCTCGCAACCAAATCTGGATGGCTAAAAATCCTTGGTTTGCAGAGCAGGTTGTGCCAGACTTGCAAGCGTTGGTGCAAAAGATTATTCATCAATAAAGGAGAAAAACTATGGATGCTTATCAACAAGTAGCTAACAAGTTGCAAGAGTTGGGGATCACCTTTGATGTGGTGGAGCACCCACCTGCATTTACGACAGAGCAGGCAGATAGCTATATTGAAGGCATGGAGGGTGTTCGGACTAAGACTATGTTTTTAACCAATAAGAAGAAAACCCAGTATTACCTACTCATTATGGATGACAAGAAACGATTGGATATGGATGACTTTAAAGTTCAAGTGGGAGCCGATCGGATTCGTATGGCCTCATTGGACTCCTTGGCAGAGAAAATGAACCTACCAGCAGGAACTGTATCTCCCTTTGGCCTTCTCAACAATGAGGAGAAGGACATTCAAGTTTATTTTGATAGGGACATTGTATCAGAGGATATCATGACTTTCCATCCCAATACTAATGAAAAAACTATTTTTATCTCTACAAGAGATTTATTTAAATTCTTGCAAGATTTAGGTTATTCTTACCAAGTTCTTGAGCTTTAACTAACCGTTTTGCTGAGTTAGAGGAACGCTATCCAGCTTCTCTTTCGAGTGATTAAACCTAGCAGATTGGTATCACTCGTTTGCTAGCACCTCTGTACCTCTATCTTGATCTTGGATGAAGGACGTGTCCAGCCACTTGGTTTCCCTCAGGAGATTCTCCAACAGCTAGCTAATGGTTTTGTCAAAGAATTATTAGATCTTGCAGGAATCTAACTGATTTTTTGAAAAGTCTAAGCTTAGAATGCTAAATTTTGTAGAAAGCGAGGTGATTCTATGGAAACGATGAAAGCTATAGTTATTTACGAAGCGGGTGGCCCAGAAAAGCTTTTGCTAGAAGAAAGACCGATTCCAGAACTTCAAGGGGGCTGGACTCTGGTCAAGGTCAGAGGATTTGGGATTAACCACTCGGAGATTTTTACTCGTGAGGGTTTATCGCCTAGTGTCACCTTCCCTCGGATTTTAGGTATTGAGTGTGTTGGCCAAGTGGCCAAGACGACTCGAGCAGATTTAGAGATTGGCCAGAAAGTGGTTTCCATCATGGGAGAAATGGGGCGAGCTTTTGACGGTTCTTATGCTGAGTATGTCCTTCTGCCGAATGATCAAATTTATACAGTTGAGACCAATCTGACCTGGACTGAGCTGGCAGCAGTGCCAGAAACCTATTATACTGCTCTAGGCTCCATGAAAAATCTGCGCATTGAGCCCAATGACAAGATTTTGGTTCGGGCTGCTACTAGCGGTGTCGGTTTGGCCTTTGCTCGTCTGGTCAAGGCACAGTTTCCAGATACACATATCGTGGGCTCGGTCAATAGTGGTTCCAAACAGTTTCTACTCAAGCACCAAGCCTACGACGATATCATTATAGACCAGGATGGCCGACTGGAAACAGAGGATAAGTTTGATAAAATCCTTGAGTTGGTTGGTCCGGCAACTGTCAAGGATTCTTTTGACCATATTGCCGAGGGCGGTATTATTTGCGTTACCGGACTCTTGGGTGGGCAATGGGAGTTAGAAGATTTCAATCCAATTGAGGAAATAAAAAACAACAGTTTTCTAACAAGTTTTCACTCTGCTCATGTGAGTCAAGATTTGATGGATGAATTATTTGACTATATTGACCGCTATCAGGTCAATGTTACACCAAGGCGTGTCTTTTCCCTAGAGCAAGTGCCCAAAGCTCATGCTTTTATAGAGGAGACGGCAGGTTTTGGAAAAATTGTAATTATGAATGAATAGGAGAAAAATGATGCAAAAAATTAGTGCGAAAGATTTATATGACAAATTGCAGGCAGAAGAACTGCAGTTGATTGATGTCCGCGAGGTGGACGAATTTACAGCTGGACATGTCTCTGGGGCTCAGAATCTGCCTCTCAGCAGCTTGCCTAAGAATTATGGAAAATTAGATAAACAAATCCCCTACCATATCATCTGCCAAAAAGGCGGGCGTTCAGCGCGTGCCTGCGAATTTTTAGAAGCCAAGGGTTACCAAGTAATCAATGTCGAAGGAGGAGTGGAAGCTTTTCCTGCTAAATTGACGATATGACAAGCGATTAAGAAGAGCAAATGCCGGAATAGATTGAATTTCCGGCCCTTTTTTTGTATACTATAGTAGTATAATAAATTGAGGATAGGAGAATATCTATGTCAAAAGAAGATTGGCTTAGACATTTCTAAAAAAACAAAGTTCTTCCCAACTAAAGTAAGAAGAATTTGTTTAAACGCAGTTGGTTAGAACGATTTGGGATTAAGCAAACAAACTAGTCTCCAGGCCAAAACACTTGGTAATTCATGGTGGCAAAAAGTCGTTGACTGGGTAATGCGAGTTCAGAACAGTCTTAATTTTTTTCAATTGGAAGGTGATTATAATCAATATGAAATACAAGAAATTATTACTTCTAAGCGTAGCTGTTTTCAGCCTTTCAGCTTGTTCTACGAACAGCAAGAGTAATAACAGCAGTACTGGAGGTAATCAGCCTAATTCTTCTGTGTCTCAGGAAAAATCGGTTTCTAGTCAAGTAGCAGAAAACAAGGCAGAAGAAGTCAAAAATATTGACGAAAATGTTTCTTATAACGGCAGCTACTACAGTGTCAAAGGGAAATATGATGAGATTCTCGTTGTCAATAAACACTATCCTTTGTCTGCTTCCTATAATCCAGGTGAGAATGCGACTGCTAAAGCAGAATTGCTCAAACTGATTGCAGACATGCAGGCACAAGGCTATGCTATCAGCGATCAATACAGCGGTTTTCGCAGCTACGATACTCAGACAGAACTCTATCAAAATTATGTCAATCAGGATGGTAAGGCTGCTGCAGACCGCTATTCGGCTCGCCCAGGCTACAGTGAGCACCAAACTGGTTTGGCATTTGACTTGATTGATAAAAATGGCAATCTCGTACAAGAAGCGGGAGCAAGTCAGTGGCTTCTAGATAACGCCTATAAATACGGTTTTATCGTTCGCTATCTAGAGGGTAAGGAAGGTTCAACTGGCTACATGCCTGAAAGCTGGCATTTACGCTATATTGGTCAAGAAGCCAAGGAAATTGCTCAATCAGGTAAGTCTTTAGAAGAATATTTCGGCATTACTGGCGGTGATTACGAAGAATAATCATCCTATTATCCGTTACAAGGAGGAAGAAAATGAAATTTTTTGTTACCA
This sequence comes from Streptococcus sp. IsoGale022, assembly GCF_031142805.1. Lineage (NCBI taxonomy): Bacteria > Bacillati > Bacillota > Bacilli > Lactobacillales > Streptococcaceae > Streptococcus > Streptococcus sp. IsoGale022. Next base: position 48,711 of record NZ_JAKZJI010000019.1, read on the forward strand.
ATCCCAATAATGATTTTGCAGAAACACCTGTGCAAGAAGAAGGCAGAATCATCCATCATCTGCATCTTGCTAAAGGAAAAGAAGTACCAGAGCACAGTGCTGATGCACTAGTAACAGTCGTTTGTTTATCAGGAAATGTAAGCTTTTCTGCTGGAGAGCATACTGTACGGCTGGTGGCAGGTTCCTTTCTAACGATGGAGCCCAATGAGCTACACAGCCTAGTTGGAGAAGAAGATAGTCACCTCTTGGTTATCAAACAACTCAAATATTAATAAATACAAAAATACTAGAAGTTGGAATAAATGCTTCTAGTATTTTTTACTACTTTTTAACACTTATTCATTTCTGTACATAAAAACCCACAAGCAAAAAATCCGCAAACAGATTCTTTGATTCTTAAAACAAACTTAATATATGCTTAAAAAAGCCTTAAGATAAGCTTAAAATAAACTTAAAGCAAAAATAAGGAAAATAGAATTTCTCTATGAAAAATGCTTTTATAAAGAAAAATTAAAAATAATTTACAATATGTAAATCAAATTATAAACATTATTACGAACTTTTAGTTCGGATAAAAAGCAGAATATAATTATTTATCACCATATAATAATAACAACCAAACAAAAATACGAACTATAAAAAAATACCCATAAAAATAATTTACAGGTTGTTAACTAAAATGCTTGCATTCAAAAATTTCTTGTGCTATAATTCGAATTGAGGGTGAGATATGCATAAAAAAGTATTTTCAAGCATATTGACTACTTGCTTTCTTAAACAAATGATATAAAAACATTTATGGTGCAGCCTTTATTTAGGTGGAGTCACTAACTAGTGATTCGAGTTTTTACCATTTGCTAAAGATGGAGTGGTCAGCTGCCAGCTGGCATTTTTTGAGAAATTCTTTTTTATGAAGTTGTGCACAAAAGATAAATTCCCCCCACAAAAATATGAAGTGATGTTGGTCACTTTGGAGGTTTAATTAATATGAACAATCGTTTCAGACTCTTATCAAGATCTGTTGTGGCTGCAGCAGCTTTTATTCCAGCAATTGCTCTTGCGAATAATGTTGAAGCACAAGATTATGGCTATGGTTATAATTACTATCAACCAGGCTATAATTACTGGAATGGCGGCTATAACAATTATAATTATGGCTACAATAACTATTATTATCCAAGCTATAATAATTGGAACTATGGTTACAACAATTATAACTATGGTTACAATAACTTCAATTATGGCTATAACTACGGCTACAATGGCTATAATTACAACTATGGTTATAATAACTATTATCCAGGCTATAACAACTGGAATTACAACTATAGCAACAATTATGGCTATAATGGTTGGAATAATTATAACAATCTTGCAAACGATGAAAACTACATTTACTGGAATGGTAACCATTACTACCGTATGACAGATGGTTCTTACCGTATCTATCGTGATGGTGAGTGGAAGCCATTGACAAATACTAACAATAACAGCACATCCAATAACAACTTGGAAAACGATCCGCATTATCGTTATGAAAATGGTTATCATTACTATGTATTGGATAATGGCGACTATTACTACTATCAAAATGGTAAGTGGGTGTTTGTTAAGGATTCCGCTGATAACTCAACTAATCCAACAACTCCAAGCCAGCCGGAGGAGCCAAAACCAGAAGTTCCAACTCCGACTCCAGCGGAACCAGAACAACCAACGCCAGCTCCTACTGATAAACCAGATGAGCCTACTACACCAGCAGAACCAAAACCAGAGGTACCAAGTCAACCAGAAACTCCAAGTGTTGATTTGCCAGAAAATCCTCCAATTGGTGGTGCAGAAGGTGAGTTTGATCCATTTGCTCCTAAACCAGAGCAACCAGCAGAACCAAAACCAGAAACTCCAACAACACCTGCTGTGCCAGAGACTCCTGGTTTGGTAACAACTGATAAACCAAGTGAAGATCAAATTCCTCCATATGTTGAAAAACCAGCAGAAGGTCTTGAGCACTTGGCATGGGCACCGAATGGACGAGTTCCCAAATTGATTTACCCGTCTGGAAAACCAGGTGACAAAGCTCTTGAGAAAGATCCAAACTACTACTACGACGGAAGCACTCATTACTACTACGTGCCTTCTGATTCAGAACGTACAGGATATTCAGCGTATTGGAAATGGTTTGGTGACAAATGGAAACTGCAAGGCATGACTGATCCAAACGATCCAGCTCTTGATCCTAAACTTCACGAAAACACTGCAGATGATGAATACATGTACAGTGATAAAGACTCTAGCGTGAAATTGTACTCAACTAACCTAGTGACAACTGCTAAAGCAGGTCAACCGCTGCCATTCAAGAACGTTGAAGAGTTCAAGAACTACGTTATCGAAAAGATGAATCCTAAGTTCCTTGATAACGCAGGATGGGATGCCAAAGTTGAATGGGAAATCGAAGATCCAGAAATCTTTGAGAATACTAAAGAAAACCCATATGCTAAGGATTATGTCTTGATTGCAAACCTTAAGAGTGGTGTTGAGGATAAGAAATACAGTGATGTAGAATTTGGTTACGTTAAGTTTGTTTACCGTGTTGAAGCAACAAACGATACAAACTATGACTATGTTTCAAAAGCTAAAGAAGCTTTCGCTAAAATTAATGAAGAGCGTAAAGCTCAAGGCTTGAAAGAGCTGACTTGGTCAGAAGACATTTATCAAAATCAAGCACTTCCAAAAGTAAATGAAATCTCACGTCAATACGATAGCTCAGGCTTTGTTGGACGTCGTGATGAAGATGCATCAGTTGTCGTTAAGAAATGGGCTAACAGCGGTCTGAGAGAATTGCTTCTTGATCCTAACGTAACTGAAGGTGCAGTAGCGACAGTTGTAGACGGAAATGGTGTTTATTACTGGGCTTACAGCTATAAATAATAAGGAAGTATCTTCCTAAACATCTGTGCTCTTAATCTTTGGTTGCATATAAACTACACTCCAAAAGTTGGATTTAACCTTCTGACTTTTGGAGTTTTTTTGTTGAGTTAACTAGGAAGCAAAAGTAGCAGGTGTGAAGAAAGTTTAGAGTTTTAAAAAGGCGAAAAGAAATTTTTGAGTACAAAAAAAGCACCGATTGGTGCTTATGATTATTTGAGACCGTATTTTTTGTTGAAACGATCCACACGTCCATCTGCTTGAGTGAACTTTTGACGTCCAGTGTAGAATGGGTGTGAGTCTGATGAAATTTCTACACGGATCAATGGGTAAGTTTCACCTTCGAATTCAACTGTTTCGTTTGAACGCTTAGTTGAACCACTAAGGAATTGGTAGCCGGTAGAAGTGTCCATGAAGACAACTGGGCGGTATTCTGGATGAATATCTTTTCTCATTTTACAAAAATTTCCTTTCTGCCATGGTCTCTTTGCGAGCCATAGATTAGTTACTTTGATAGTTTATCAAATTCTGGTTGATTTGACAAGACTTTTAGACTAATTTCTTACTTTTTTGCCAATTCTTTCATCTCGGTGTAGATTTGCTCAATTTCTTCTTTAGAAAATGCATTGGCTCCACTGGCTAGTGGGTGTCCTCCGCCATGATGATTTTTAGCAATACCGTTGATAGGAATAACCTTGCTGCGCATGCGGACACGGTAGTGACCTTCAGGCTGCTCAACAAAGATAGCCCACAGACCGACTTCTTCAATTCGTCCAGGTGCCCCGACAATGGCTGCAGTATCAGCATCAGTCAGTTGATAGGCTTGTAAAACTTCCTGAGGCAGAATGACCCGCGCAGTACCATTTTCATCTATTTCCAATTGCTCATATACATAGCCCTGCAGTTTAGCGACTTGGCGGCTGATAGAGTCCATTTTGCGAGACAAGGCTGATAAGTCGAAATCGTACTGGCGCAGCTTGGCAGCTACTTCGAATGTGCGGGCGCTAGTAGAAGGATAAAGGAAGCGGCCAGTGTCTCCGATGATACCAGCATAGAGGAGTTCTGCAGCTTCCTTGCTCAAGTCTAAGTCATTTTCAAAGGCAAAGAGAGCGATCATCTCACTGGCACTGCTAGAGCTTGTATCAACTAGAGAAATATCTCCGTAAACCTCATCGTCAGGATGATGATCGATTTTGATTAGGAAGTCGCCTGTCGTGTAGCGTTGGTCGTCAATACGGGCTGTATTAGCGGTATCACAGATGATGACTAGGGCCTCTTGGTATTCTTCGTCTGCGACTTGGTCCATTTGTGCTAGCCACATGAGATTGGGCTCATCGTAGCCTGTCACTTTGATTGTCTTTTCTGGGAAGTGGTACTGAAGCAGCTTTTGCAGTCCGACCTGACTGCCAAGCGCATCGGGATCAGGCCTCATATGGCGATGGATGATAATAGTATCATATTCTTTGATCTTACTTAAAATATCATGATAAAGAGTCATAAATAACCTCGTCAACTTTCTTTACCCATTGTAGCATAAGAGTTTTTATTTTTAAAATAAAAAAGATATGATATAATGAGAGCAGATTAGAATTTGGAGGAAACTATGACCTTAGCGAAAATTGTATTTGCCAGCATGACTGGAAACACCGAGGAAATTGCTGATATTGTGGCGGATAAGCTAAGAGACCTGGATGTAGAAGTTGAAGTGGACGAGTGCACCACTGTCGATGCAGAAGATTTCTTGGAAGCAGATATTGCGATTGTAGCGACCTATACCTATGGTGATGGTGAGCTGCCTGATGAGATGATGGACTTCTACGAAGACTTGTCCGGATTGGATTTGTCTGGCAAGGTCTACGGAGTAGTCGGTTCAGGCGATACTTTCTATGACGAATTCTGCAAGGCTGTCGATGACTTTGATGCTGCCTTTGCTGCTACAGGAGCACTTAAGGGCGCAGAAAGTGTTAAAGTGGACCTATCTGCGGAAGATGATGATATTGCACGCTTGGAAGCTTTTACAGAAGGCTTGGTTAGTAAAGTTTAAAGTGATAGATAGATGAAACGGCTGCGGCCGTTTTTTTGTGCGAAAGTGTTATTTTCTGACAATTCTCATGATTAGGAGTATAATGTAGGTAAGCGCTATCCATCAGATAAAGGAGGAGTTCCTATGAAAGAACGCGACTATGCCTTTGGCTTTCATGATGATGTCAAGCCGCTCTTTTCGACTGGTAAAGGCCTGACAGAAGAAGTAGTTCGAGAAATCTCAGAAATCAAGAATGAGCCCCAGTGGATGCTGGACTATCGTCTGCGCTCTTTGGAACTCTTTCATAAGTTCCCTATGCCCGACTTTGGCCCTGATTTGTCAGGGATTCGCTTTGATGATGTTATTTATTATCAAAAGCTAAGCGGAGATAGGGCTCGCAGTTGGGATGAAGTCCCAGAAGAGATTAAGAAAACCTTTGACCGCTTGGGAATTCCAGAAGCTGAGAAGCAGTTTCTATCTGGAGCAGTTGCTCAGTATGAATCTGAAGTGGTTTACCACAATATGAAAGAAGAGTTTGCCAAACTGGGGATTATCTTCACTGATACTGATACGGCTGTCCAGGAATATCCGGACTTGGTCAAGCAGTATTTTGGTACTGTGATTTCAAATGCTGAGCATAAATTTTCTGCGCTTAATAGTGCGGTTTGGTCTGGAGGAACCTTTATCTATGTACCCAAGAACGTCCAGTGCCAAGTTCCTGTTCAGACCTATTTTCGTATCAATGGTGAAAATGCCGGCCAGTTTGAGCGCTCCTTGATGATTATCGAGGAGGGTGGCTCTATCCAGTATATCGAGGGTTGTACAGCACCGACTTACACAAGCAATAGTCTTCATGCGGCAAATGTCGAAATCATTGTCAAAAAGGATGCCTTTTTCCGCTATACGACCATTCAAAACTGGTCGGACAATGTCTATAACCTCGTAACGGAGCGGGGGATTGTTGAGGAGGGCGGCACCTTAGAGTGGATTGATGGTAACTTAGGCAGTAAGGTCAATATGAAATATCCCTGTAGCATTCTTAATGGCCGAAATGCACGGACTTCTGTCCTCTCTATGTCCTTTGCCAACTATGGTCAGCACTTAGATGCGGGCTGCAAGGTTTTTCATAATGCGCCCAAGACTTCCAGTACCTTGATTTCTAAATCAGTGGCCAAGGATGGCGGCAAGACAGACTATCGTGGGCAGGTTCGCTTTGGCAAGAATAGCGCTGGCTCCAAATCTCATATCGAGTGCGATACCATTCTGATGGATGGTGAGTCCAGTTCCGACACCATTCCTTTTAATGAAATCCATAATTCAAATGTAGCGTTAGAGCATGAAGCCAAGGTTTCCAAAGTGTCTGAGGACCAGCTCTACTACCTGATGAGCCGAGGCATTAGTGAAGAAGAAGCCACAGCTATGATTATCAACGGATTTATGGAACCCATTACCAAAGAACTTCCAATGGAATACGCCGTCGAACTCAACCAACTCATCAACATGAGTATGGAAGGATCGGTTGGTTAAAAAGGTCCAGTGGACCTTTTTAATCTGCTGATGAGAATTCGCAAAAGCGAGTTCCCTTTAATAAGGTCCAGTGGACCTTTTTAATATTTAGATAGGGACTCGGCTCTGCAAGTTCCCCTTAATCCGAGGTCCTTGAAACCTTTTTATTTAGAATTAAACTAGAAAATTTTACTATATTTTGATATGATAGATAGGATACAAGGAGGAAGTAGATGACGTTAGAAGAAATCAGACAGGAAATTGATCAAGTTGATGATGCAATCGTTGCCCTGCTGGAGCAACGCATGAATCTGGTTGGCCAAGTCGTGGCTTTAAAGAAATTAACAGGCACAGCTGTCTTGGATAGCAAGAGAGAAGATGTGATTTTTGCCAGAGTGGCGGATAAGGTTGAAAATAAGGACTACAAGGAAACTGTTGTTGCGACCTTTTCTGACATTTTAAAACGTTCGCGTGAATTTCAAAATAAAAAGCTCTAATGAAAGAAGTACAGAACTCGATAGCTGTGGCTTTATCTGCGATGGTAGGCGGTTGGCTACGTTACCAAGTAGCGCTCATATCAGTGTTTGATGATTCATTTCCGCTGGCTACCTTACTGGTCAATTATTTGGGAACTTTTTTGCTGGTCTATATCATCAAGGGCTATCTTAGCAGTAAAGTTAAGTCTCAGCGCCTAATTCTAGCGCTTTCAACCGGTTTTTGCGGAGGTTTGACGACTTTTTCTGGTCTTCTGCTAGACAGTATCAAACTAGCAGATTCAGGGCGCTATATGGAGCTTCTTATCTATCTAGTCTTAAGTGTAGGTGGTGGACTTGCAATCGCCCTATGGGCTGGAAAGCAGGTGAAGTCATGATGTGGGCGATATTAATCTGCTGCGGCGCTGGTTCTCTTGTGCGTTATGTTTTCTCCAAGGTCAATAGCAGAGCATATCTGCCGATTGGGACTTTATTGGCAAACCTGCTAGGTGCTTTTTTATTGGATATTTTTATAATCATATAGAAGACAAGCAGCTTTATGTCATTTTAGCAACAGGCTTCTGTGGTGGACTGACGACCTTTTCCACCTTGAATGCTGAGTTGGCAGAGCTCTTTTCGGAGCGAAAGAAATTTGTTCTCTATTTGGCTTTGACCTATATCCTCGGATTTTTAGCGATTCTTTTGGGAATTTTCATTTAAATATCTTTACATTTTTAGAAATTTTGATATAATATAGTTTGTGCCTAATGGAAGCACAAAAAACGGCTAATCCGCTGCGGTCATGAACCTTAAGATTAGTAAGATAGGAGTAGAAAAAATGAATCCATTAATCCAAAGCTTGACTGAAGGTCAACTTCGTACTGACATCCCTGCATTCCGTCCTGGTGACACTGTCCGCGTTCACGCGAAAGTTGTCGAAGGAACTCGCGAACGTATCCAGATCTTTGAAGGTGTGGTTATAGCTCGTAAAGGTGCTGGTATCTCAGAAACTTACACCGTTCGTAAAATTTCTAACGGTATCGGTGTTGAACGTACTTTCCCAATCCACACTCCACGTGTTGACAAGATTGAAGTCGTTCGTTACGGTAAAGTCCGTCGTGCTAAATTGTACTACCTTCGTGCACTGCAAGGTAAGGCAGCGCGTATCAAAGAAATTCGCCGTTAATCTTAGAAAGACTCTGTCGTTGGGCAGAGTTTTTCTCTAAGTCCCCTTAGTTCAATGGATATAACAACTCCCTCCTAAGGAGTAGTTGCTGGTTCGATTCCGGCAGGGGACATGGATATGAAAAAAACTACGTCATTT
>NZ_JAKZJI010000002.1:0-181880 GCF_031142805.1 Streptococcus sp. IsoGale022
GCTGGAAAACACCTTATGAAGTTTTCTATGAAGAAAATGTGCACTTATTTTGACAATTCAAGGCTTTAAGAAAGGATTTTCTTGGTTGCTGGCCTTGAAAACATTGAGCGATTCTATCTCATAGTCACTATCAGTATTAGTTCCCAACCCGTGATATATAAAATGCTTGCAGTTAAGAATTGTCTATACAAAATAAGAAAATTGAGCTATACTAGGAAGGAAAAGGAGGAAGATATGAAAGCAATTCTAAAAAAATTAGAGTACATCCTACTGACTCTGTTTGTCTTATTTCTCAGCCAGATACCATTTATATTTATCCGGCAAATGACTGCTTCTGAAAGGAATTTTTCAGCTGGACAGACTATCTTTGTGCTGGTGGTATATATTTTGATTATCTTTTTTGTTCTGAGAATGGCTAAGCAAGAAGAACTGCTGAGCCTTGACTTTAGCTTTTTTAAATGGTCTTCGTTTGGCTGGTTAGCTGTTTCTAATGTTGTCATGATTGGCGTCAACATGCTGGGAGCAATTATCATGCTACTAGAAGGTCAGGCTATTTCCACTGCTAATCAGGATGCCTTGAATGCATTATTTCAGCATGTACCCAAGATTTTATTAGTGGTAGGAGCCGTGATTCAGGCTCCTATTTTGGAGGAAGTGGTCTTTCGCGGCCTGATTCCTCAGAAGATTTTTACCAAGCATTATGTTTGGGGATTGGTTGTAGGAGTTATTCTTTTCGGTCTTTTTCATGGTCCGACCAATATCGGCAGTTTTGTTATATATGCAGGTATGGGTGCTGTTTTAGCCGCAGTTGCTTACATATTTAAGCGTTTGGAAATGTCTATTTTAGCGCACATGCTGAGAAATGGAGTTGCAGTACTCATTATGATACTGACAGGTTTGGTGAACAAGTAAGAAAGCAGAGAATATCTGCTTTTTTGGTCATTTGAGGCACAAATTAGGACATTTGAGGGGATTTCTACCAGCTTGCTCTTACTTCTTCTATAATGATAAGAGAAGAATGGAGAGAATATGTTGAAATTAGAAAAAATCATCCAATTGTTATTGCTGGCTATGTTGACTCAGACGGGACTGCTGCTCATGCTTCATCCAATGCCTCATCGCTTGGTCTTTAGTCAGGCTAATCTGCTTTTTATGGTGGGCTTGCTGGGGTTGCTTTTTTGTTGCGCCTTTTATTTTTCCAGAGAACTTCAGGAAATCAAAGGTTCCTTGCGTCAGTCAAGCAATTATCGACACTTGCTTTTCTTGTATTTTTTGATGATTTTGGTCAATGCTGCGGGGATTCTTCTGCTGTGTGGCAAGGAGGTGCAGTCAGGACAGGCGGTGGAGCAGATGCTGACGGAGAGTTTTCTGTCATCTTCTCTTTTGCTTCTGGGGATTGACATCGCCGTTTTATCCCCCGCGGCACCGAAATTTGTTAACAGGGACTGGTCTCTTCGCTATCGGAAGAGCTGGGGGATTGCACTAGGTTTGCTCTGCTTTTCCCTTGCGAAAAATCCTCAGGAAACTCTGTGTTTTCTGTCCTATCTGGTTTTGGGACTGGTCTTTGCCCATCTCCTCAGGCCTTATTTTCAGCGTTTGGAGCTGTCTATGCTGGCCCATATTCTCCGAAATATGATTATTCTCAGCCTTTTACCCTTTTGCTTTTAGAAAGTGTTTTGTCAAATAGAAGAATTATGGTAAAATGGTAAATGAAACAAGGGACTAGATAAGGTTTTCTTGTGAAGTCGAGTGCAGTTCATAGGACTGGATGCTGCATCTGCTGAGAGCTTTGCGGTACACTAGATGAGTGTGCCTTTTTTGTTGAAGAGCAGGGCAGCCGATAGAAATGAGATGAAAGTCAAATGGTGAATCTAAAAGCAATTGCTCCAGATGGTCGAACGGGCCTCTGTGGCATTATCAATGCGACGCCGGATTCCTTTTCAGATGGTGGGCGCTACAATACGGTTGAGACGGCATTGGCTCAGGCTAGAAAGCTGATTGCTGAGGGAGCTCACATGCTGGATATCGGTGGTGAGTCTACTCGGCCAGGCAGTCATTTTGTGGTTATTCAAGAAGAGATAGAGCGGGTCGTACCAGTCATTGAAGCTATTCGTCAGGAAAGTGATATTCTGATTTCTGTGGACACTTGGAAGTCGGAAGTGGCTGCAGCGGCATTGGCTGCGGGTGCAGATATCATTAACGATATTACCGGTCTTTTGGGTGATGAAAAGATGGCAGAGACTGCTGCGAAATATGGCGCGCCAGTCATTGTCATGTTTAATCCAGTGATGGCTCGTCCTCAACATGCCAGCTCAAAAATTTTCCCAGAATTTGGCTTTGGTTCAGCCTTCACAAAGGAAGAGTTATCTCTTTTTGCAGAGCTGCCGATTGCAGAACTAATGTGGAAGTGTTTTGAGAAATCTTTGAAGGTGGCTGAAAATGCTGGCCTTTCGCGTGATAATATCATGCTGGATCCAGGGATTGGTTTCGGTTTGACCAAGCGGGAGAATCTTCTCATTTTGCAGGAGCTGGGTAGTCTCCATCAGGCTGGTTTTCCTATTTTTCTTGGGGTTTCCCGTAAGCGGTTTCTAGTTAGTATCTTAGAAGAAAACGGCTTTGAGGTCAATCCTGATACTCAGGAAGGCTTTGAAAACCGAGATACAGCTTCAGCCTATCTGACTAGCCTTGCGGCCAGCAGAGGCGTTGAAGTTGTCAGAGTGCACGAAGTGGCTAAGCACCGGATGGCTGCTGCCGTTGGCGACGCGATTCGTCTAGCACAGCAGACAGAAGATCTCAATCTAGGTCAGTATAAGTAAGATGAAAAAACAAGAATTACCTGATTTAAGCTGGCTGGAAGCCTATCGGACAGCCAGTCCCAATTTTGGCTTGGAGCGGATGGAGCGTTTACTGGAGTTGCGGAGGAATCCGCATTTGCAGCTGCCAGTCATTCATATTGCAGGGACTAATGGCAAGGGTTCAACCATTGCCCATCTGCGCCAACTTTTGGAGGTGCGAGCCCTGCGTGTTGGCACTTTCACCTCTCCCTACCTAGTCAGCTACAATGAGCAGATTGCCATTAATGGCAATGCGATTTCCGACCAAGATCTTCAGCGATTACTGTCTCTTTACCAAGAGCTTTTGGCCCAGTATGCGGCAGACTCTAGCTTGCAGGGGGTGACTGAGTTTGAGATTGTGACTGCTCTGGCTTATGATTATTTTGCTCAGCAGCAGGTGGATGTGGCTATTGTCGAGGTCGGCATGGGTGGGCTTTTGGACAGTACCAATATCTGCCAGCCCTTGCTGACTGCAATCACAACAGTCGGTCTGGATCATGTGGCCTTGCTAGGTGACAGTCTAGAGGCTATTGCCCAGCAGAAAGCTGGCATTATCAAGCATGGAGTTCCCATTGTGACCGGTAGGTTGGAGCCAGAGGCTCTGGCAGTAGTCGAGCAAAAGGCTGCTGAAAAAGATGCTCCGCTCTTTTCTTGGTCTCAAGCTTATCAAGTGGAACCTCAAGAGTCAGAGGAGGGGGAGTGCTTTTCCTTTTCGAATGCCTATCGGGCCAAAGACTCGTATCAAACAGCTCTGATGGGATTGCATCAGGCAGATAATGCTGGACTAGCTCTGCACTTGTGTGACCTATACTGTCAGTTGCAGTCGCTGCCCTTATTGACAAAAGCAGAGGTTGAGAGGGCTTTGCTTGCTGCTGTATGGCCAGGGCGTTTGGAAAGGATATCGGATCAGCCGCTTATTCTTCTGGATGGAGCCCATAATCCCCATGCCCTGCGGTCGTTAGCAGCGACACTGGACCAGCATTATCCGACTTATAAGAAGCACATTTTATTTGCTTGTATCCAAACCAAGGCCTTGGATGATATGGTGGAGCTGCTGCAAAAGATTCCCAAAGCAGCTATAAGCTTGACAGCCTTTGCTGATCCGCGGAGTTTTTCTAAAGAGAGCATGCAATCCTTGGCTGAGCAGCAAGGGCTGTCTTACAAAGAATGGCCGGATTATTTAGCAGATTATTTAGCAGTAGAGCATGAGTCAGATGAGCTTTTGCTGATTACGGGTTCTCTTTATTTTCTAGCTCAGGTTAGAAAATCAATCCTTGAGAATCGCAAGTTAGACTTTGCTGAGCGTCCTTCTCAGTCAAGTCAGTTATCAAAAAATAAAAATGAACATAGGAGCGTATATGGACACGAAGAAAATTGAAGCAGCTGTTGCCCAGATTATTGAGGCGGTTGGAGAAGACGGAAGCCGCGAAGGTTTGCAGGAGACGCCACAGCGCATTGCTAAAATGTACCAAGAAATCTTTGCTGGGTTGGGCGAGACTGCTGAGGAGCATCTGGCCAAGTCTTTTGAAATCATTGACAATAATATGGTAGTGGAGAAGGATATTTTCTTTCATTCCATGTGTGAGCACCACTTCCTGCCATTTTACGGGAAGGTTCACATCGCCTATGTGCCTAATGGTCGGGTAGCAGGCTTGTCCAAGCTGGCTCGAACGGTAGAGGTCTATGCCAAGAAACCGCAGATTCAAGAGCGATTGACCGTAGAGATTGCTGAGGCCTTGATGGACTATCTGGGTGCTCAAGGGGCCCTGGTCTGGGTGGAAGCTGAGCATATGTGTATGAATATGCGAGGAGTCAGAAAGCCTGGCACTGCAACGGTTACTACAGCGGCGCGTGGCATTTTAGCGACGGACAAGGACCTAAAAAATGAAGCTTACAAACTGATGGGACATTGATTTTATCAGTGGTGGAGCATGTCAGGAAAGACCAAATAGTTTTATCAAGGATAAAATGCAGAAACTTGAATCAGAAAGGATAAGAGAATGGATCAGCTGCGCATTAAGGATTTGGAAGTGTATGCCTATCACGGTCTGTTTGGAGCAGAGAAGGAATTGGGCCAGCGTTTTGTGCTGGATCTGATTTTGGACTATGATATGACTCGGGCTGCCAAAACAGGCGACCTGACAGCTTCTATCCACTATGGAGACTTGGCTCATGATTTGACCCACTGGTGTCAGGAAAGCAAGGAAGACTTGATTGAGACGCTGGCTTATAAGCTGATTGATCGGATTTTTCTGACTCATCCTTTGGTGCAAAAGGTCAGCTTGGAGGTCAAGAAGCCTTGGGCACCGGTGCCGCTGCCTTTAGAGACCTGCTCAGTTAAGTTAGTGCGTCAAAAGCGGAAGGCTTTTATCGCTCTGGGAAGCAATCAAGGCAACCCAGCTGCCAATCTGGATGCAGCTCTGGAAAAAATGGCAGAGCAAAATATAAGAATTTTGCAGGCATCAAGCCGTATCGAGACAGAGCCTTGGGGTGGCATTGAGCAGGATCCGTTTCTCAATCAAGTTGTTGAAGTTGAGACTTGGCTCAATCCTGAGGAGTTAATGCAGACGCTCTTAGCTATCGAAGCGGATATAGGGCGCGTGCGGGAAATCAAATGGGGTCCGCGTGTGATTGACCTGGATATTCTTTACATAGGACAGGAAGAGCTATACAGTCCGGACTTGATTGTTCCTCATCCTTATGTGGCTGAGCGAGCTTTTGTCTTGCAATCTCTGGTGGAAATCGCGCCACACTTTGTCGATCCCGTGCAGAAAAAAAGCATCCACCAGCTCTGGGATGCGGTTGAAAAATGAGAAAAGAAACTTGTCGCAAGGCAAGTTTTTTTATTGTCTGAACTTTCTCTGAACTTGCCCCTGTATACTAAAGAAAAATCAAAAGGAGTTCAGTATGGAACATATAGTGAAAATAGAAGGAGTCTGCAAAAAGCATGGCAGCAAGCAGATTTTAGAAGATATTTCTTTTACAGCTAGAAGCGGGCGGATTACAGCCTTTCTGGGCCCAAATGGTGCTGGTAAAAGCTCGACCTTGAGGATTCTCTTGGGGTTAGATCGGGCGACAGCAGGGACGGCGACTTTTGATGGGCAAACCTATCAGTCAATGACCTATCCGCTCAGAACGGTAGGTGCAGCCTTTGACGGCATTGGCGGTCTGCCAAATCGAAAGGTTTATGACCACCTGAGAATTATTGCGGCGAGTAATGCTATTCCCAAGTCTCGGATCGATGAGGTTTTGGAGATGACTGGAATCGCTCATAAGAGGAAGGACCTCTTGTCAAGCCTGTCTTTGGGAGAAGGTCAGCGGTTAGGTTTGGCCGCAGCTTTGCTGGGTGATCCTCAGTTTCTTATATTAGATGAGCCGACTAATGGCCTGGATCCAAGTGGGATTAAGTGGTTTAGAACGTTCATCCGTCAGCAGGCTGATTTAGGGAAAACGGTACTTCTATCTTCTCATATCCTATCAGAGGTGCAAATGGTGACAGATGATGTAGTCTTGATTCATCATGGGCGAATTATTGAGCAGGGACGATTGGAAGAGGTGCTGCAAGATTCAGACAGTCTAGAAGATCTCTTCTTTGATTTGACAGAGGAGGTTTAAGATGAAAGAAACGATGTCTTTATTGCATTCAGAATGGTTGAAAATTCGCTCAACCAAGGCTTTCAAAGTGAGTATGGCCTTCATGCTGCTATTGGTGCCTGCCGTATCCTGGCTAGAGGGCCGACAGTATTTATCTGTCGGCTTGGATGCCACGCCTGAGACGGTTCCCGGCCTGGCAGAAGCCATTGACCCGTTGGAATATCTAGGTCTCAATGGGGCTTCTATGGCAAGCATGGTTTTGGTCATCTTAGCTGGAATTTTGGGAGCTATGGAATTTCAGTCTCATAGCTTGAGAACCAGTCTTTTGACCTGTAATAACCGCCTGAAGTTGCTTGTGGGGAAACTCATGACCTTTGCTTGCTTTTCTCTTGCCAGTAGCTTTTTATCAATCTACTTTAGTTATATGGTCATGCATCTGGCTTTAGGAAAGGAAGGGCTTGATCCGATTCTGCTCAATCAGGCAGCTTGGAGTTTGATTTTGTGGAAAACCTTATCTCTAACCTTATTAGGAATCCTTTCATTTTTATTAGGTTTATTGGCTCGGACCATGATAGTTCCTCTGCTATTTCTCGTACCCCAGATCTATAATCTGGGAAACTACCTGGCAGCTCACACGAGCTGGGGAGCTTATTTACCACAGCCAGCAGGAGAGTTGTTTGCTGCAACGCCAACTTCCCAATATGCCAACAATCCCTTGCAAGGACTGTTGATACTTGGTGCATGGTTACTAGTCATCGGCGGTATGACCTCTCTGTGCTTTTTGAAGACGGATTTAGGAGGACGATACTGATGATAAAAGCTCTACTTAGAAGCGAATGGATTAAGTTCCGTTCTTACTATCTCGCTCTTGGTGCAGCCTTGGTGGCTCTGGTAATCGTTCCATTTTTTCTAATGAATCTTGACTACAGTCAAACAGCAGTTGGCCAGACGAAGGCTCTGAGCGAGGCTTTGCATGCCCTCTATCTGGCGCAGCCTGTCATCGTCATCTTTACTTCCCTCTATTTTGCCCAGGAGTTTGTCAAGTCTGGGATGCGAACGAATTTTCTAACCGTATCAAATAGAAAGGCTTGGTTAGCTGGGAAAATCCTTTTTCTGGCCATGCTGCTCCTGATCCTCTACAGTATCATGATAGGCAGCTGTTTCCTTGTTATGCTGGCTCGTTTTGACCTAGACTTTAGCTGGTCCTTACTGGGGAAATTCCTTTATTACAGCTTTTTTGGTCTTCTCAGCAATCTTTTTCTGGCTTTTTTAACTGCCGGCCTCGCTTTGCTATTTCAATCTTGGGTTGTGCCGGTGTCGGTGCTCTTTCCTCTCTTGATTGGTCTTAGCCGTTTATTGGCAACTTTTATCAAAGAAGCAAAATACCTGCCCGATCTGGCTACCCTAAATCTCTTTGAGTATGAAGGGCTTCAGCATTCAATAGATTTATCAGGTCTGGGGATACAGCTGTTCTGGCTAGCTTTGGTTTGGAGCTCTGCTATATTCTTAAGCTTGAAACGAGATGTTCGCTAGAGGTATGCTATAATGGAAATTATGAGACAGTATCGTATTTTGGTGGTTGATGACGACCGGAGCATTTTGAAGCTGGTGAAAAATGTCCTAGAGCTCGATGCTTATGATGTGACGACGCTTGACCGGATAGAAGAGCTGGAGCTGACGCATTTTGTCGGATATGACTTGATTCTGCTGGATGTGATGATGGAGCCTGTTAATGGTTTTGAGCTGTGTTCCTACATTCGTCCTCATCTTTCGTGTCCAATCATCTTTCTGACGGCCAAGGAGTTGGAGGCGGACAAGGTGGAAGGGCTCTTTCGCGGAGCAGATGACTATATTGTCAAACCTTTTGGGACCAAAGAATTGCTGGCGCGTGTCAGAGCTCATCTTCGGCGGGAGGAAAGACGTGAGGAGCGATATTCTGAAATTGCTTCTTGTCAATTTTATCCTGAGCGTTATGAAGTTGCTTATTTTGGTAAAGTCTTGAAATTTTCAGAGCGAGAGTTTAAGTTACTGCATTTACTTGCTAGCAATCCCAAGCAGACCTTTTCAGCTGAACGCCTGCATACCTTGCTTTACCCAGAAAGCTCAGAAACACAGCTTCGCTCCATCTCAGAATACGTATATCAGATTCGCCAAAAATGCAAACAAGAAGGGCTGCAAGCAATCGCAACAGTGAGAGGAGTAGGCTATAGATGGCAATTAGAACTCGAAATTTTCAAAGCCTAGTCTGGACAACCAGCTTGAAAATCGTCTTTTTTCATGTTTTGATTTTTGTGCTTATAGGCTATGAATTTACGCAAGGAAGTGATCATGTTCTTTTTACCTTGTTCTTTTGGGCAGGGAGCTTGCTACTGATTACTTTTTATCATATTTTGAAATTGCTCCGAAAAATCGACAGGGAAATAAAAATGCTAACGAGCAAGAAGCTTTTAGAAGAAAATCAAAGCCAGCTTTTTCGGATCGAGGAAATGCTCGAAGTCTATAGCGATTTACGGAGCAGCCACCAAGAAAATGCTCGTCTTCTAGAAAGAGAGCAGCAGCATAATCAGGAGTTGATTTTACAGCTATCAGCGACATCGCACGATTTGAAGACGCCCCTAACTGTGATTAAGGGGAATGCTGAGCTCTTGGAATTGGCGCAGTTGGGCCAGCCACAGGCAGACTATGCTGCTGAGATTTTGCAGGCCAGTCACAAGATGGAAGAGTATTGTGGCTCTTTGATTGATTACGCTAAGACTTTTCAGATTGATTCTAATCAGTTCAGTCAGCTTTCCTTAGGGGACTTTTTGGCTTATCTCCAGGACGATTGGGCACTGTTCAGCAAACAGGAAAGATATCGTTTTTATCTCCAAGAAGATTGTGATCTTAGTCTGATTTTGTCAATTCATTTGGACTATCTCAAACGAGCTTTGCTCAATATTTTACTGAATGCGCTTGAACATGCTGACCAGAACCAAAAGGAAGTCAAGCTGACGGTATCAGTGCAGCAGGACCAGTTGGTTTTTTCTATCTGGAACAACGGCCCTGCATTTTCAGAGGAGATGCTGCTAGGAGCGGAACAGCTCTTTTATCAGAGTGACCAAAGCCGCAATTCAGCTAATCCCCATCATGGTATCGGCTTAGCCTTTTCTAAGCAGGTAGCTCTCTTGCACGGTGGTCGTCTGACCCTGCTCAATCCAGACCAAGGAGGAGCCTGTGTCAAGTTGACTGTAGCTTTAAAAGGCAAATAACAAAGGAAATCAATAAAGATGATAAAAGAGAGTGGGACAGAAATCGGTAATTCGTTAGAATTCGATTTCGTCGTCCCACCTCCGCACAGTTGAGTAGGGCTGTAAAAGCTGATGAAATCAGCGTAGTAGAGCCCACTCAACCACTGCGTCTTGCTCGACGATCCAAAGACAATTGAGAGGCTAGGACTTTTGTCCCAGCCTCTTTTTTGCCGCTTTCTTCTTGACAAAAGATGTAAAGGAGACTATACTATATTTGAAAAGTAAAGTTTGTTTTACATTGTGGAAAGGAGGCAGCCTTGGAAAATCGAATTCAAGAATTACGAAAAAGAAAAAAGCTCAGCCAGGAGGAGCTGGCTGAGAAGCTAGAGGTCACGAGACAAACGATTATTTCTTTAGAAAAAGGCCGCTACAATGCCTCGCTGCTTTTGGCTCATAAAATTGCATCCTTTTTCAATTTAAGGATTGAAGAAGTGTTTCTCTTTGAGGAGGATAAATCATGAAATTGACTTATTTGTGTAAATGGATATTGGCTATTTTGGTGGTGGTTGGCTTATCTTATCTCCATTTTCAAGCCAATTTTATCCCTAAGGAAATCCTGCCTTTTGTGGGAGTTATATTGATTGTGGTGATGTTGAAAATTTTTCAAGCGTATGAAAAATAGGAGGTTGACATGGAAACACTAACGAAACAAGAATTTAGGAAAAAACTTCAAAGGAAAGTTATCGTGGGGCGTATCTTAATCTTTATCATCTTAGTAGGACTGGCCTGGAGCCACTTTCATTCTCTGGATGATCAGCAGGAAGGAGTCATGGTCGGCATACTGCTGGGGCTTTCTTTGATGACCATTCGGTATAATCTGGCCCTAAGACGGGAGGAAAATTTTGAGAAGCTCTACATTCAGGTGACTGACGAGCGCAATCGCATGATTGACGAAAAGACCCGCACTTTGCTTTTTAATATCCTTTTGCTGCTGGCAGCGTGCTTGAGCGTTTTGTCTATGGTTTTCCCAATCATTTTAAGTCTCAATCAGTTTCTGACCTTGGCCATTATCCTGGTTTTGGGACTTTACTATCTCTTGCGTTTTCTCCTGTCTAAGCGTTATTAACAAAAAAAGCTGGCAGAGCCAGCTATCTCAACAAGCTTATAATAGAGCTTGTTTTTTCTACTATTTCAAACCAAGGAATGGTTCATTTAAATCAATCAGTACCTCTCCCATATAATCTGGGAAACTAGTCATCATAGCCTTTTTATATTGACTGAAGGTCTCTACTTTGCCTAAGGTTTCCTGCGCTAAGTTTAGGTAATCTGTCATGTGTATAAAAACGTCCTTATTTGTTGGTAAACCATGACCTGGTAATATGAGATTCCAGTCGCGACCATTTAAGTTAGCTAAAACTTCCTTCCAATTTTCTAACTCTTGTTGAGCAACAAAGAGATGAATGCCGTTGTAAACAATATCCTGCGTGATAATGACCCCCTGCTCTACCAATTCTAAAGTCGTGATGAAGCTGCTTTCAGTATCTGCTACTTTTGCAACACGGATGGTTACACCATCAACCTCAAAATCTCCCTCATCTAGAATCAAGTTTGGAAGAACAGCTTCTTCTTGAGTTGGGACTAGATCACCCAAGGCTTGTCTGTTACGCTCAATTGATTCTGCACCGATTTCATCTAGCTCACTTATCACTTCTTTGATAGCGTAGATTTTTTCACCTTCAAATACAGAGGTACCAAACCAGTGGTCAGGGTGACTGTGTGAGATGATGACTTTTGCAATCGGCTTGTTCAAACGATCGATAAAGGCTTTCACTTCCTTAGCGTATGGTAAGAGCATTTGAGTATCAACTACGATTAAATGATTTTCTGTTTCAATAATATGTGTGTTGACCAGAGCGCCGTCTTCTGGCGCGGTATAGGTATGGGTAGTAACTTTATCAAATTTTCTGCTTGTCATTGTCATATAAATGATCTCCTTTAATTTTTCTTGCTTTTTTCAAGCTATGGGTATATAATATCATCGATAGTTACTTTTGAAAAGTATGCACCTTAAAGTACCCTAGTAACCAAAAAGTTACTATTGTTTGTTTTCAAAGAAAGTTCAACGATATTTTAAAAAATAGGAGAAGACATGACTAGTAAAAAACTACCAAAAGATTTACCAGCTTGCCCAATAGAAACAACCTTGCTCCTTATTAGTAGCAAATGGAATATTCTTATCCTGCGTGATTTAATGGAGGGAACGAAGCGCTTTGGAGAATTGCAACAATCAATTGGTCTCATCAGTCAAAAAGTCTTAACAGCTAGCTTGCGAGACCTAGAAAATAAGGCTATTGTTGACCGAAAGGTCTACGCAGAGGTACCTCCTCGTGTTGAATACTCTCTGACTGAATTGGGTCGTTCCTTAAAGCCAATCCTAGATTCAATGTGGGATTGGGGGAGTTGGTATCAAGAACAACAATCGTAATCAGAAAAACCTTAGACGTGAGTGCTATCGTCTAAGGTTTTTATATTGTATTGCCCTCAAAAAGTGAGTTTTTGTGTTTAAGTTTTGGGGTGCAGTTCAATTTCTGTATTAGAGTTGTTTTTATTTTCTATAGAGTCGATCATACTGGTAAACGGGGTCCATGGTAACGTGGATGCCTAGCTTGCGCAGGACGTTTTTGTCTTCATCAGTCAGAGTGACGGTGGAGTGGGCCTCGCTGCCCTTGAGATTGCCGAGTTGTTGCATAGCATTTGCCGCATCTTGATTTTCCATGGCTGTGATTGCCAGAGCCATCAAGATTTCGTTTGAGTGGAGGCGAGGATTACGGCTGCCCAGATGATTGATTTTCAGGCCTTGGATTGGTTTGACATACTCAGGCTCAATCAGCTTGGTCTCTTTGGCAATATTGGCTAATTTCTTAATGGCATTAATCAATACAGCTGCCGTAGGACCAAAGAGTTCAGAGGTCTTACCAGTTACGATTTCACCGTTTGGCAATTCCAAGGCCAGAGCTGGCTCACCAGTGCTTTCAGCCTTAGCACGCGCAGCAACTGTTACCTTACGGTCCAGTGGTGTGATGCCCAAGTCGTTCATCAAGAGTTCGATTTTCTTGACAGCAGATTCAGAAACGCGCTCCGCCTTGAAGTCCAGAATAGTCTGGTAGTAGCGACGGATGATTTCCTGTTGAGATGCCTCAATAGCTGCATCATTATCTACAATGGCAAAGCCGACCATGTTGACGCCCATATCCGTTGGGGATGCATAAGGTGATTTTCCAAGGATACGTTCTAGCATACGCTTTAGGACTGGGAAAATTTCAATATCACGGTTGTAGTTGACTGTAGTCTTGCCATAAGTCTGCAGATGGAAAGGATCAATCATATTAACATCGTCGAGGTCTGCTGTCGCTGCCTCATAGGCTAGATTGACTGGATGGTGCAGGGGCAGATTCCAAACTGGGAAGGTTTCAAACTTGGCGTAGCCTGATTTGATGCCATTGATTTGGTCGTGGTACATGTTGGACAAGCAAGTAGCTAACTTCCCAGAACCAGGACCAGGTGCGGTAACAACGACTAGATTACGGCTGGTTTTGATGTAGTCGTTTTTCCCCATACCTCCAGGTGAGATGATATGGTCCATGTCGGTCGGATAGCCCTTGATTGGGTAGTGGATGTAGGAGGCGATGCCATTCTTTTCCAGCTGGCTGCGGAAGAGGTCAGCTGCTGGCTGGCCGGAATACTGGGTGATGACCACGGAGCCCACATAAATATCCAGCTCGTTAAAGGTATCGATTAGTCGTAGCACTTCCTGGTCGTAGGAAATGCCCAAATCACCACGCGCCTTTGAGTGCTCAATATTATTGGCATTGATAGCAATGACAATCTCTACTTGGTCCTTGAGCTCTTTGAGCAATCTGATTTTATTGTCCGGCTCATAGCCTGGCAGGACACGGGCAGCATGGAAGTCTTCCAGCATTTTACCGCCGAATTCCATGTAAAGTTTGCCCTCAAATTGATTAATGCGCTCCAAGATATGGTCGCGCTGCAGGTTTAAGTATTTCTCAGAATCAAAAGCAATTTTTTTCATGTATATTTTCACCTCTGCTAAGCATTATAACAAAATTTTCTTTAAATTGGAAAGTTGAAAGGGAAAGTATCAGACAAAAGAGATAGCAGCCCGAATGAAGAACGGACTGCCTTTTGAAATTAATAGTTGGTAATCGTGTCCACCGTTGAGCGATCCAGCTTTTTGACCAAAGCTTGCAGAAAAGCTTGGGCTTGCAAGAAATCGTCCATAGCATAGAGAGTTTGGTGGGAATGAATGTAACGAGCGCAGACACCGATTGTAGTAGAGGGCACGCCGCCGCTTTGGAGATGGGCAGCACCAGCATCCGTTCCGCCCTTGCCGCAGTAGTATTGATACTTGATACCAGCTTCCTCTGCGGTTGTCAAGAGGAAGTCCTTCATAGCTGGCAGCATGAGATGACCAGGATCAAAGAAGCGAATCAACGTTCCATCGCCAATGGCCCCTTGACCGCCGTAGATGTCGCCCGCTGGGGAGCAGTCCACAGCTAGGAAGACTTCAGGGGCAAATTTTGTCGTAGAAGCATGGGCACCACGAAGGCCAACCTCTTCTTGAACATTGGCGCCGATATAGAGTTGGCTGCCTAGTTTTCGACCAGACAAGGCTTGAGCTAATTCGCTGACCATAAGGACGCCGTAGCGGTTATCCCAGGCTTTGGAGATGATATTTTTACCGTTAGCTGTGAGAATAGCAGAGCTGTCTGGTACGATCGTGTCTCCTGGACGGATGCCATAGCTCTCAGCTTCGGCCTTGTCCGCAAAGCCACCGTCAAAGACAATATCTGCAATTTGTGGCATAACTGGTCCGCCAGATCCGCGCGTTAGATGAGGAGGAACTGAACCTGAGATAAGAGGAATTTTCCGACCTTCACGGGTGAAGAGTTTGAAGCGTTGGCTGCTAACGACCAGAGGGTTCCAGCCACCGATTTCCACCACGCGGAAGGTCCCGTCAGATTTGATCTCGCTGACCATAAAGCCAACCTCGTCCATGTGAGCCGCTACCAACACACGGGGAGCATTTTCAGCTTCTGCATGGCGTACCCCAAAGATACCGCCCAGGCCGTCGGTGACAACCTCATCGACATGGGGAGTTATTTTTTCCCGCAGGTAGCTGCGAACAGGTGCCTCGTGACCTGAAATAGCAGAAAGCTCTGTTACTTCCTTGATTTTTGAAAATAATGTTGTCATAAACTTACCTTCTTTCTGCCCCCTATTTTATCACTTTTTGCGGTAAATGAGTAGGGAAATCTTATAGCTTATATGAATCAAGAGGGCTGCCCACACAAGAATCCAGCTTCTCCCAGGAAAATCTGGAATATTGTTTGTCGCCTCTGCTCTTTTGTGTTAAAATATTCTACATGAAAGCTAAAAAAATCATTTTAACCACAACCGCCCTTTTGGGGGCTGGAGCGCTGGCTTTTGGGGCAGCCAAAGTCGTACAGGAACAGAAAAGACTGCGTAATCGGGAGGAAATCGTTGAGCTTGTGCGAGATTTCTTTTCCAGTCAGGGTAGTATTTCCTGTCTCTATGTCAAGCTCTACGAGTCCACAGATGACCGCTTGGTTGGTGGTCTGACCCTGGAAGACGACCGTCATTTCACCTTTGTCTATGAAAATGGCCAACTAAGCTACGAGGAAGAAGCATGATTTTTCCTGTAAATATAGAGGAATTGGCTTCTTATGTCAGTGATGGGGAGAAGACTGTCTTCTTTTTCACGGCTGACTGGTGCGGAGATTGCCGATTTATCCAACCTTTTCTGCCAGAGATAGAAGCGGAAAATCCTGACTATCGCTTTATCCAAGTGGATCGTGATACCTATCTGGAACTGGCCAAGGAGTGGGACATTTATGGGATTCCCAGCTTAGTAGTGCTGGAAAAGGGACAGGAGATTGGCCGTCTGGTCAATCGTGATCGCAAGACCAAGGGACAACTCAATGAATTTTTAGCTAGTATAAGAGAAAAAGGGAGCGTAAAATGATTTTTACCTATAATAAAGAATATGTCGGTGATGTGCTGATGATTATTGCTGCGGACAATCAAGGAGCTAAACTGGCGGCTGAGCGCAAGGGACGGATAGCGCGTGTTTACCGCCAAGACAATGGCCAGACAGTAGCTTGGAATATTTTTGAGCAGTCAGACCTTTTTGAAATTGCAGAGCGCGGACAGGTCTTTTTGACAGATGAGCAAGTGGCCATTCTCAATCAGGAGTTGAGCAAGGCAGGCTTCCCAGCGGACTTGGTTAATGACAATCAGCCGAAGTTTGTGGTTGGAGAAATCGTTGATATGGTAGCTCATCCAGATAGTGACCACCTGAATATCTGCCAAGTGCGGGTAGCTGCTGATAAGACTGTTCAAATCGTGGCCGGTGCTCCTAATGCCAAAGTCGGCCTCAAAACGATTGTGGCTCTGCCAGGTGCCATGATGCCTAAAGGAAATTTGATTTTTCCTGGAGAATTTCGAGGCGAAAAGAGTTTTGGTATGATGTGCAGCCCACGGGAACTTCAGTTGCCTAATGCGCCTCAAAAACGCGGCATCATTGAATTAGCCGATAGCGAACTAGTTGGAACTGCCTTTGACCCAGCTAAACACTGGACTGCCTAGGAAGTTGTCAGTATCTGATACACCAGATAGGAGGGAATAAGGTGGCGAAAAATGTTGTGATTACAGGAGCGACATCAGGAATTGGTGAAGCGATTGCGCGTGCTTATATGGAAATGGGTGAGAATGTCGTTCTAACAGGGAGACGGACAGACAGACTAGAAGCCCTCAAGTCGGAGTTTGCAGAAACTTTTCCAAATCAAACGGTTTGGACTTTCCCACTGGATGTGACGGATATGGCCATGGTGAAGACCGTCTGTTCCGATATTCTAGAAACGATTGCTCAGATAGATATCTTGGTCAATAACGCTGGACTGGCTTTAGGACTAGCTCCTTATCAGGACTATGATGAGTTGGATATGCTGACTATGCTAGATACCAATGTCAAGGGTTTGATGGCGGTTACTCGCTGTTTCTTGCCTTCCATGGTAGCAGTCAATCAAGGTCATATTATCAATATGGGATCAACAGCAGGAATCTACGCCTATGCGGGTGCAGCGGTCTATTCAGCCACCAAGGCTGCCGTCAAGACTTTTTCAGATGGGCTTCGAATCGATACCATCGCAACAGACATCAAGGTGACAACCATTCAACCGGGGATTGTTGAAACAGATTTTTCTGCAGTACGTTTTCATGGTGACAAAGAGCGGGCTGCGACGGTTTATCAGGGAATCGAAGCCTTGCAAGCTCAAGATATCGCAGATGCAGTGGTCTATGTGACCGGTCAACCTCCTCGTGTGCAGATTACAGATATGACCATTATGGCCAATCAACAGGCGACAGGATTTATGGTTCATAAAAAGTAAAAAATTTTCATCGAAAAGTTACAAATTTCTGTAACTTTTTTTGATTTCCTGCGAATAAATAGATAGGAGGAAAGAATATGTATAATAAAGTAATTGTAATCGGCCGGCTGACGGCTACGCCTGAACTTCACAAGACTGCGAATGAAAAATCTGTGGCCCGCGCAACGGTCGCGGTTAATCGCCCTTATAAATCTCAGAACGGTGAGCGTGAGGCGGATTTTGTAAATGTGGTTGTCTGGGGGCGCCTAGCTGAGACTTTAGCCAGCTATGCAAGTAAGGGCAGCTTGATTTCTCTGGATGGTGAGTTGCGGACTCGTCGCTATGAAAAGGAGGGGGCCACTCATTATGTGACAGAGGTGCTTTGTCATAGCTTCCAGCTGCTGGAAAGTCGGGCTCAGCGCGCTCTGCGTGAAAATAACAGCGGAGCTGATTTGGCAGATTTAGTATTGGAAGAAGAGGAACTTCCCTTTTAAGCAAGAAGCAAAGACTGGGAAATGACCTTGCTCTAAAAAATCATCATTCAGTTTTGCAGGATGCAAGATCTGTTTGACTGAATTCTATTTCTCTCAAGCTTTTAAAAGTTTAATTATGATTGTCGAGGTGGGACCAAGAATCAAAAATCATGGATTTTTTAGATTCTGTCTTGCCTCTTTTATTATAACCATTTCTGGAAAGATTTTGCTTTTTGGCGGCTTTGTAATATAATAATCCTATATGTTTCATAAAGGTGCTTACGGCATGGGGGGTGAAAAATGATATCAGCTAAAGTCAAAAAACGGATACAGCATTATCAGAAAAAGGCTCTCTGGCCGCTTTTCATTCTGCTTATCTTGGGTTTGCTTTTTGTTTATTTCAAGGGCGTTTTGCCAGATGAGAAGCAGGTCAAGATTGGGGTGACTTACATGACCATGAACAATGACTTTTACAAGACCTTAAATGCGGAGCTGGAGAAGAAAACCAACCAGCAGGGCAGCAGACTCTACGTTCGGGATCCTGAGCTAGATGAGGGCAAGCAGAGCCAGCAGATTGACTTTTTTGTCCGAGAAAAGGTTGATGTCATTGTCATCAATCCGGTAAAAAGCAATAGTCCAAGTATTATTTCCTCTCTTCAAAAGGCCAAGAAAGCTGGGATTAAAATCATCGTAGTGGATGCGCCTATCAGTCAGGATGTAAAAGTGGATACGACCATTGTGTCTGATAACTACCAAGCAGGCGTCCTGATTGCCCAGGACATGATGAAGCGTCGGCCTTCTGCCAATATTCTCCTTCTAGAGCACCGTAATGCCGTCTCTGCCATGGACCGGATTCAGGGATTTATTGATACGATTGAAAAACAGCCCGGCTACAAGATTATTTCCCAGAAAGAAACACTAGGCCAGACCGAGGAAACCATGCCACAGGTCAAAGGGGCTCTAGACGAAGGTTTGGACTTTAATGTGGTTATGGCGCTCAATGATCGGGCAGCCATCGGGGCCTTGGCTGCTATTAAAAATCAAGGTCTTGATAAGAAAATCTCAATCTATGGCGTGGATGGTTCACCAGATATCAAAAACTTTCTGGCTACGACTAGCGACATAGAGGGGACCGTGGCCCAATCGCCCATTCAGATGGGACGCAAGGTGGCGCAGGTAATTGAGCTGATGCAAGAGGGGAAATCCTACGACAGCCAATACCTGATTCCCGTTCACTTAGTCAACAGGGATAATATCAGTCAATACACAGTTACAGGGTGGCAATAATGAGACCTCAAAAAAGTATATTTTACAGCAAAATAGCCTTGATGGTCATCAATCTGGTTGCCATTGTCTATAATGCGTCCATCTATCTCTTTGCGACCAACTATGTAGCAGCTAAGGGCTTCAGTCACTCGCTTTTGGAGCGTTTGGATGCTATTCCGGGCTCTCCCAGCTTGATTTTCTGGGTATCAATTAGCCTCTATGCCTGTCTGCTTTTGGTCATGTACTACCGGGAGCGCCACCCCAATCAGCTGTCCGTCTATGACAAGGCGACTATTATTGAAATCCTGCTCATGCTGGTCATCTTTTCCGTCTTGCACTCGTCCTACAATGGCTTGATTCTCTTGGTGTTTGCGGATATTTTCTATGGCTCTAAGGAGTTCAATTCTTCCAAGGACAAGAAGTACTGGTTTTCTTTCATTATTTTGAGCTTTGGCATGCTACTCTTGTCCAACTATGACCTCATGTCGCTCTTTATCAAGTTGCCTTCGCTGGATACCTATATTCGGTTTTACCCAGAGTCCGTCCGGTTGTTGCTGCTTTTTGGCAAGAACTTTCTCTACTCCCTCAATATCGTTGTCTTTATGATTTCCTTGCTCTTCTACATCTTGTCGGCTATTACAGAGCGTCATCGGATTGAGGAAGAGCTGCGCATGGCTTCTCAGGCCAATCGCGAGTTGAACTCTTATCTGGCCTTGTCCGAAAAAATAGCAGAAGATCGAGAGCGGAAGCGGATTGCCAGAGAAATTCATGATACATTGGGCCATGCCCTAACGGGAATTTCAGCGGGTATTGATGCGGTCAAGGTCTTGGTTGATATTGATACCAATCGGGCTAAGGAGCAGCTCAATAATGTCTCTGTCGTCGTTCGAGATGGTATCCGTGATGTCCGCGGCTCGCTCAATAAGATGCGACCGGGAGCTCTGGAAAATAACACTTTGAAGGAAGCTCTGATTAAGATTATCCGTGAGTATGAAGCCATCTCTAATTTGGAGATTCATCTCCGCTACGAATGGGATAATATTGACTTGGATATCGCCAAGGAAGACATTGTCTTTCGGGTGATTCAGGAGTCTATTACCAACTCTGTCCGCCATGGGCATGCCAAGACTATCTGGATTGAGTTACTGGAGGAAGAGTCCTATGTAACGACCATTCAGGATGATGGTGTTGGTTTTGATGAACTCCACTATGGCTATGGCCTCAAGCAGATGCAGGAGCGCCTAATGATTATTGGCGGAAGCGTCCGTTTTGAAAATCGGGACGGTTTCTACACGCATATCGAAATCCCAAAAATAGGAGGAAGACATGATTAAGGTTTTAATAGCAGATGATCAGGCCTTGATTCGCGAGTCTCTGCAAATCATCTTGTCAGCCCACGCTGATATTGAGGTTGTCGGGACAGTTGGAGACGGCAAGGAAGTGCTGGAAAAGCTTCATCGGGTGCGCCCAGATGTGATTCTGATGGATATTCGCATGCCAGTCATGGACGGTGTTCTCTGTACCAAGGCTGTCAAGGAGCAGTATCCAGATGTTAAGATTATCATTCTGACGACCTTTGACGACGATGAATTTATCTTCTCCGCTCTTAAATACGGTGCGTCTGGTTATATTCTCAAAGGAGTTTCGACAGAAGAGCTTCACGAAGCCATTCAGACAGTCTATCGAGGCGGAGCTATGATCAATCCCAATATTGCCACCAAGGTCTTCAAAATCTTTTCACAGATGGCCCAGTCCAACTTTGCTATCACGGTGACGGAGGAAAATATAGAGGACATGAGCCGGACGGAGTGGAAGATTATCCAGCAGATTGGCTTTGGGATTTCTAATAAAGAAATTGCTGCCAAGCTCTTTCTGTCAGAAGGGACAGTCCGAAATTACCTGTCAGGCATCCTAGCCAAGCTAAACTTGCGCGACCGAACCCAGCTGGCTATCTGGGCTGTGCAGACCGGAGTCACCCAGAGAGATTTTAGTAAGGAAAGCGACAAATGAAGTGGAGACTGAGACATTTGGCCCTACTGGTTGTCCTGATTATATCTGTTGCTTTGGCTTTTGTCTTTTGGGCTTCAGCTCAGGAAAAAGTCCTTCGTATCGGTGTCTATGCTGGCTCTAGCTGGGATGTGCCTAACAGCCGTGAAAACAAGGTCTTGGACAGCCTGATTAAAAAATTTGAAAAGACGCATCCTCATGTCAAGGTCGTCTACGAAAGCGGTATTCCCAAGGATGATTACGCTGACTGGCTGGCAGAGCAAGTCTTGAAAGGCGAACAGCCAGATCTCTTTACGGTACCGGAAAACGACTTTAGCATGTTGGCTTCGACTGGCGCGCTCAAATCCTTGGATACCCTTTTAACGGATGATGAACGAAAGGCTTTTTATCCGGTGGCTTATGAAGCTGGGCGATATCAGGGAGTCAGCTATGCTCTTCCAGTTGAGAGCAATCCTATCATGATGTGTGTCAATAAAGACCTGCTTGAAAAAGAAGGGATTAGCATTCCTGAGTCAGGTTGGACCCTGGCGGATTTCTATGCGATTTGCAAGAAAGTAACCAAGGATACCAATGGCGATGGTGTGGTGGATCAGTACGGTATTACGGATTACACTTGGCAGCAGGCTCTGGTAGCTTATGGCGGCCACCTTATCGATAAATCCGGTATCAATGTAGACAGTTCAGAGATGCACCAAGCCTTGGCCTTTATGAGCAAGCTAGACATGCTCAGCCAGCATTATAAGGTGACTTCTAATGACTTTGATGAGGGGCGGGTGGCCTTCTATCCTATGAGTCTGGCTCAGTATCGGACCTACAAGCCCTACCCATACCATGTTGCCAAGTATTCTAGCTTTTCTTGGACCTGTATCCCGATGCCGACAGCCAATAGCCAGGTGATGGGAACACAGGTTAAGACTTCGCTCTTTGCCATGTCTTCCAATACCAAGCAAGAGAAGCTGGCTTGGGAATTTATGCTCTTGCTGTCACAGGACAAAGAAAGCCAGCAGGCCTTGTTTGAAAAATCGCAGGGAACCTCAGTTTTACCATCTGTGGTGAAAAGTCAACAGGCTAGAGAAATCTTACAGGCTGATGATTTTGGCTTGGATTCCTTGACTTCTGAGAGGCTAGACCACATGATGAATCGCTCTATCATTGACATCAGTCTAGAAGTAGACCGTCATACGATGGACCGGATGGACTATCTGATTCAAAATGCTATGCAGAATCAAGAGATTGACAGTGCCTTGCCGAGCATTCAAAGAGAAATAGAAAGCGGAAAATAATCTGCTTTCTTTTTTATTGCTAATTAAGCCAGAAAAAGCACAGCTGACTAGACCAATATGACAAATGTCATATTTTTCCTAACAAATGTCATCTGGGCAAAGTGACATTTGACAATATGAAACCGGTTCCATATTCTGTACAATAAAATCATCAATAAATCCTTCGTCATCTAAAGCCTGACTTGGCTAAGAAGTTGAAGGATAAAGGAGGCAGGAAAGATGAAATACCTTGTACTGGTCAGCCATGGGGGACTGGCTGCAGGCGTGCAGAGTTCCTTGAAGATGTTTGCCGGAGACAAGACGGATCAGGTGATTGCGGTCGGTCTTCAGGAAGGCAAGTCAGTTGATGATTTTGCAGTTGATTTTACTCAGGCCTTGTCTGGCTTAAGCGCTGATGACAGTGTCTTAGTTCTGGCTGATATTGTAGGAGGCAGTCCTCTGACGACAGCAGCTAGCGTCTTAGCTGACATGGGTAAGCTCGACTCAGCAGTTATCTTGGGAGGTTTGAACCTAACCATGGGACTGACTGGCTTGGTTATGAAAGACATCCTAGATGGAAAAGATCTGGCTCAGGCTATCCTTTCCGAGGCCACAGCTGCTTTGCAGGAATTTGAAGTCATAAGCGATGCAGCTGACGAAGATGAAGACGACATTTAGTGCTTCCGCCATACATTATAAAAGATAAAAGGAGATTTTAAAGATGACAGTATCATTTGTACGGATTGACGACCGCATGATCCACGGTCAAACAGTCACTCGCTGGGCTAAGGAATACCCTTGTGATGGCTTGATTGCAGTTAATAATGCTGCAGCAGGAAACAAGGTTTTGATTCAGGCCTACAAGGGAGCTTCTGACAAGAAGACTTTTGTTTGGACCAAGGAAGCCTTCAAGGAAAAATCAGGTAAGGTTACAGAGTCAGACAGCCGCTATTTCCTCATTACGAAAAATCCTGTAGACATGAAGGAAATCCTAGTGGACCAAGGTTTTGTACCTGGGGATGTTAAGGAAATCATCATCGGTCCTGCTAATGACCGTCCGGGAGCTGTTAAACTGGGCAACAACCAGTCCATCACTCAGGAAGAAGCAGAAGCGATTGAGGCGATCGAAAAAGCTGGCTACAAAGTCAAATTCCAGCTCTTACCAGATGTTTCCATCGGTTACTGGAGCGATTTCAAGTCTAAATTTGGTTTTTAATTACAATAATGAAAAGGAGAGTCTATTATGACAATTTCTTGGCTGCAAGCCGCTTTACTGGGTCTTTTTGCTAGTTTAGCTTCTATGCCTGGTATGGGTGGTTCTAGTATTGGTAACTACACTCTGGGACGTCCTCTGGTCGGAGGTTTGATTAGCGGGTTGATTCTTGGAGATTTAAAAACAGGGATTATGGTTGGGGTAGCCCTTCAGGTCCTCTATATCGCTCTGGTAACACCAGGTGGTACAGTTTCCGCTGACGTGCGGGCGATCTCTTACATTGGGATTCCTCTCGCAATCTTGTTTGTTCACTCTAAAGGAATCACGTCTGAATCTGCTATCGCTGCAGCAGCTGCACCAATCGGAGCAGCAGTTGGTACTATCGGTACAGTTCTCTTCTATGGAACAGCAACTACAAACTTGCTTTGGCAGCACATTGGCTGGAAAGCTGTTGAAAAAGGCGAATTCAAAAAGCTTTACGCTGTTGACTGGGTCTATCCTTGGATTTCCCACTTTGTCTTCTCTTTCCTTCCAACTATGATCATCACGAAGTTTGGTCCCAATATGGTTGAACTGATGAAGACCCACCTGCCAATGGATGGCTTCATCATGAAATCCCTCTTTACAGTCGGAGCTCTTCTCCCATGTGTCGGTATTGCCATTCTTTTGAAACAAATCGTTACGAAAGCTGCTGACTTTATCCCATTCTTTGTGGGCTTCACCTTGGCTAAGTCACTTGGTCTTAATTTGGTTGCCAGTGCAGTTGTTTCATTGATTTTTGCAGTAATTTACTATGAATTGGAAGTAATCAAATCAGCTCGTGTAACCGCGCCAGCTGGTGGGGCTGACTTTGATGACGATGAGGAGGATATCTAAGATGGCTGAAAGAAAGAAAATAACTAAACAGACTTTAGCGAAATCATTCCACCATTGGTACTATGGTCATTTGACTTGCTTCTCTCAAGAGCACATGCAGACTTTCGGCTACTTGACCTCTATGCTGCCAATCGTGGAAGAACTCTACAAAGACAAAGCAGAGCAGAAAGAAGCTATGCAGACCTACACGGCTTTCTTCAATACAGAACCTCAGCTTGGAGCTTTGGTAGTGGGGATTACAGCTGGTTTGGAAGAAGCACGTGCCAATGGTGACGCTGTTGATGGCGAAACTATCAATGGTATGCGTGCCGGTCTCATGGGACCTATCGCAGGTATCGGTGACTCTTTGGCGGTTGGAACTTTGATTCCAGTTCTACTGGGGATTGCCCTTGGCCTCTCGAAAGGTGGAAATCCTATTGGGGCTCTCTTCTACATCCTTGTCTGGAATGTTCTCATCTATGGCGGTATGCGCTTTGCCTACTTCAAAGGCTATGAATTAGGAGACAAGGCGGTTGAATTCCTTGTAGGACCTAAAGGACAGGCCCTTCGTAAGGCAATCAGTGTCATTGGTGGTATGGTTATCGGGGCAGTTGCTGCAACTTGGGTATCTGTAACGACTTCATTAGAGCTGAAAAATGCTGATGGCGAAGCCTTCCTGAAGCTGCAAGAAAAAATTGACGGTGTTTATCCAGGTCTCTTAACAGCTGGCTTTATCACCCTTTGCTGGTGGCTGATGGCCAAGAAAAAAATATCACCAAACCTCGTTATGCTCCTCTTGGTTGTCATTGCTTTGATTGGTGTAGCTCTTGGCATCTTTGACCCTCAACTGAAATACTAATCCTCGCTCAATTTTAGGCTAGCAGTAAGTCCGATGTGCTGCTAGTCTAATACAAATTTTTTTGAGCAGAGTAAAAGAAAGAACGGAGAAGATCATGACAGAACAAGAATTGATTCAAGGCTATGAAACAGAAATTCACTACCAGAAGCATATGATTGAAAATCTAGGACGCTGGTTCAGTCTCTTCTTTGCCATTGCCAGCATGGGTCTTGTTCTGATTTATCTCTTTCATGAGACCAATCTCCTAGCGCTGATTGCAGGAATCGTCCTAGCTCTACTGGGTATTTTAGCCATGCTTTTGTTTGGCTATGGTATCTATAGAGGACGCCTAAATCTGCAAAAAGTGATTGATGATTTTGAAGCAAAACTAAAACTTGCAAGATAGACATTCCCCCTAAAGACAAGTCTGAGAGGATTTTAGCTCGGACTTGTTTTTTTCTTTGACTTTAGGAGGCAGTGAAGAAAAAAATAAAATTTTTCTTTCATCTAGCCGGTTTTTTTCTTGACTATTTCTGACCAAGTGATAAAATAATAACTATAGATTAGCACTCGATAGTTTAGAGTGCTAAAAATTCAATATTTGGAGGAAAACCATGTTAAAACCATTAGGAGACCGTGTGGTCTTGAAAGTAGAAGAAAAAGAGCAGAAAGTTGGCGGATTTGTCATTGCAGGCAACGGCCAAGCAGCGACTAAGACAGCAGAAGTTGTCGCAGTCGGTCAAGGCATTCGTACTTTGAACGGTGAGCTGGTAGCCCTGAGCGTTAAGGAAGGGGACAAGGTTCTCGTAGAAAATCACGCTGGTGTGGAAGTCAAGGACGGAGATGAAGCTTATCTCTTAGTCAGTGAAGCCAATATTCTAGCAGTTGTCGAGTAAGATTAGAAGAGAGGAATAATAAAATGGCAAAAGATATTAAATTTTCAGCAGATGCAAGAAGCAGTATGGTTCGTGGAGTTGACATCTTGGCGAATACTGTCAAGGTGACTTTGGGTCCTAAAGGTCGCAATGTCGTTTTGGAAAAATCCTTTGGCTCACCCCTTATCACCAATGACGGTGTAACCATTGCCAAGGAAATCGAACTGGAAGACCATTTTGAAAACATGGGCGCTAAGCTGGTGTCAGAAGTTGCTTCAAAGACCAACGATATCGCTGGTGACGGAACAACAACAGCAACTGTTTTGACCCAGGCTATCGTCCGTGAAGGGATTAAAAATGTTACAGCTGGTGCTAATCCAATCGGTATCCGCCGCGGGATTGAAGCAGCCGTTGCGACAGCTGTTGAAGCCCTGAAATCTAACTCAGTTCCAGTTTCTAACAAAGAAGCTATTGCTCAGGTTGCTGCCGTATCTTCTCGCAGCGAGAAAGTCGGTGAATATATCTCTGAAGCTATGGAAAAAGTTGGAAATGACGGTGTCATTACTATCGAAGAGTCCAAAGGAATGGAAACTGAGCTGGATGTAGTTGAGGGAATGCAGTTTGACCGCGGCTACCTGTCTCAATATATGGTAACTGACAATGAAAAAATGGTAGCCGAACTGGACAATCCTTACATCCTGATTACTGACAAGAAAATTTCTAACATTCAAGAGATTCTGCCATTATTGGAAAATATCTTGAAAACCAACCGTCCGCTCTTGATCGTTGCGGATGATGTGGATGGAGAAGCTCTGCCAACGCTGGTTCTTAACAAGATTCGCGGAACTTTTAATGTTGTAGCTGTCAAGGCACCAGGCTTTGGCGATCGTCGTAAGGCTATGTTGGAAGACATTGCTATCTTGA
Organism: Streptococcus sp. IsoGale022; assembly: GCF_031142805.1. Classification (NCBI taxonomy): domain Bacteria; kingdom Bacillati; phylum Bacillota; class Bacilli; order Lactobacillales; family Streptococcaceae; genus Streptococcus; species Streptococcus sp. IsoGale022. The sequence continues at coordinate 26,838 of NZ_JAKZJI010000002.1, forward strand.
CAGGCGGTACAGTGATTACAGATGATCTTGGCCTAGAGCTCAAAGATGCTACGATTGAAGCGCTTGGACAAGCTTCTAAAGTCACTGTTGATAAAGACAGCACTGTGATTGTGGAAGGTTCTGGAAATCCTGAAGCTATTGCCAACCGTGTGGCAGTCATTAAGTCACAGATTGAAAGCAGCACTTCTGAGTTTGACCGTGAAAAACTGCAAGAACGTTTGGCTAAATTGTCTGGTGGTGTAGCTGTGATTAAGGTTGGAGCTGCCACCGAAACAGAACTCAAAGAAATGAAACTCCGCATCGAAGATGCCCTTAATGCAACTCGTGCAGCGGTAGAAGAAGGAATCGTATCCGGTGGTGGTACAGCCTATATCAACGTACTGGACGCTGTCGCAGGTCTTGAGTTGGCAGGGGATGAAGGGACTGGACGTAACATCGTTCTTCGTGCCTTGGAAGAGCCTGTTCGTCAAATCGCTTTGAACGCAGGCTTTGAAGGATCAATCGTCATTGACCGTCTGAAAAACTCTGAAGTTGGTACAGGCTTCAATGCCGCGACTGGCGAATGGGTTAACATGATTGAGGCTGGAATCATTGACCCAGTTAAGGTGACTCGTTCAGCCTTGCAAAATGCCGCTTCTGTTGCTAGTCTTATCTTGACAACTGAAGCAGTAGTGGCTAATCAACCAGAACCAGCAAGCCCAGCTCCAGCTATGGATCCAGGCATGATGGGCGGTATGATGTAGATCACAGTCACAAAATGCTAAATGATAAAAATAGAAGATTGCCCCAGTCTGATGGTGACTGGGGCAATTTTTTGTTAATCTTTCTACATCGTCTAGATATGCTTGAAGGATTTGCTCTTAGCTTTTTAAATTATCTTTATAAACATACTTTAAAATTCCAGCAAAACCCGGAAATAATTGTAGCTTTCATATATAAAAACAGGTAAAAACTTAAATATATTAGAAGAAGTTGACAATTTGTATACTAATTCCGAACTTTGTACAAAAATACGGTCTAATATTTGACTTATATAAAATCCTATGATAGGCTAATATATGTAGTACACCAGAAAAGTAAGCTGGATTTAATCTAATTTCAACATTTCTGGTAAAAAAGTAATATTGGAGGGATTATTTATGAAAAAAATATCTCATACTATTGCACGCTTTTTCTCAGTGGCCTTTGTGCTCCTCTTTAGCCTGTTTTCTAGCAGTCAATCTGCCAGAGCTAACACGGTAGATGATGTTATCACATCAATCAATGTCTACAATCAGAAGGGTGAAGATCTGACTGACGGCCTTTCCCCTTGGGAAAAATTTCAAATTGACGCAAACTTTGCCTTCAATTACGGCAAGGTTCAGCCAGGAGATACTACTACCATTGGACTTCCTGTTGAGTTTGCTTTGGAGGGAGCTGATTTTGAAGTCAAAGATGATGACGGTAATCTCGTAGCGACAGCTGTGGTTGATGCAAGCTCTAAGCAGCTTACACTGACTTATACAGACTATGTCCTGACTCGCTCTCATATTGAAGGGAAAGTTCACCTTTTAGCACGCGTTGACCATAATGTGGTTCGAGAAAAAGGTTCTATCCCTCTGAAACTTATCGTTGGCAAGAAGATCATCGAGTATGGGAAAATTGACTTCAAAGGTCTTCCTGGCCAAGCAACTCCTTATACTTTCATAAAATACGGTTGGAATAATGCGGATAATATTAAGAGCATTACTTACAGCCTGAATATCAACCAACAAAATCAAGAACTGGATAATGTTGTTATTTCGGATACTCTGGGCTTTAATACCGGAGAAATAGATCTCAACAGCTTCCAAATCCTTAAAGGCTCATGGGTTGTTGACCCAGCTGATAACTCTTACCGACTAAGCCAGCAGCGCGAGGATGTGACAGGAAACTATACGATTAATCTTGCGGCTGACAAGCGCTCCTTTACCATTAACATGGGACATATCGGTGCTAATGAAGGCTTCTATGTCCGCTACCGTGTTAATTTCCCAACAATTCCGGCTGACGGAACAGTCTTCCCGAATGATGCTATCTTGCGAGCAGATAATATTGAAGAGCAAAAATCTTCGGTTGCTGTCCGCTACCAACGTGCAAACGGCTATGCACATGGGGATATCTATGGTGTACAGGTGACTAAGAAAGATGAAGCTGGTAAACCTTTGGCAGGTGCTGAATTTACATTGTACGATGAGGATGGTGTAACCATTGTTCAAAAAGCAACTAGTGATGCTAATGGGATTGCTTCCTTCAGTAACTTGATTAAAGAGCATTATGTGATTAAGGAAACCAAGGCACCAGCAGGCTACCAACTGTCAGATGAAGAGATTCAGGTCAATGCTGCTCAGCTCAAGAATTATGGTTCTGGTATTATTTACAAAGACTTCACCAACCGTCAGGCCTTGATTACCGCTTCAGGTACCAAGACTTGGAATGACGACAATGATAAAGATGGCAAACGTCCAGACAAGATTACGGTTCGTCTCCATGCTAATGGTGTTGAAGTTGCTTCTAAGGAAGTTGGTCCAAATGCGCAGGGTGAGTGGAAGTATGAGTTTACTGACTTGCCAGCGACCGGCGCAGATGGAAAAGATATTGTCTACTCTGTTACTGAAGACCGCGTTTATGGTTATACATCTACTGTTGATGGTATGAGCATTACCAATACACCAGTTCCAGGAGTTCCAAGACCGCCGAAGCCTAGCTCAGACAGTAGCTCTAAGTCTAGCAGCAGCAGTAGTTCCAGCTCAAGTAGCAGTAGCACGACTTCTAGCTCAAGCAGCAGTACAGGAAGCACTGATGTGATTATCGAATCAGATAATGGTAGTGGCGGAGGAAATGCCTATAATGTTGTAACTAAGAAGGCTCTTCCTAAGACTGGTGAGAATGCCAGCTGGATTATGATTGCTGCCGGAGTAGCTCTGGTAGGCTTGGTAGGCTTCATTGCCTTCCGTGCGAAGAAGAAATAAATTTTATCTCTGTTCCCTTAAGGGACAGAGATTTTTTATCAACAGTTGTTTTTTAGAAAGTAGGAACAAGCAAGCTTTGTTTTACAATCGGTCATTATCTTGTATTCTTTTATTAATCAATACTATGATATTCCGTAATATAATTGTTTTAAAATAAAAAGCAACTAAGATGTTTCCTAGAACAGATTAGTTGCTCAAAACTACGGGGAAAGCCGCTTGGATATGCAAGCGTGAGGCACATCAAAACTTGATATATATAATCTTTCTTAATTCCTAAACCAAAAAATTTATAAGACATCCTTAGGAATATGCTCGGTGTGTGATCATCTTTATCAAGTTTTCGTCAAACTTATTTTACTTCAGTCTTCTCTCGTAGTTTTTGCTATGCAATGCCCCCTCCTTTCTTGTGTCAAAAGGAAGGGAATTTTTTTGTGTGGAAATGATATAGAGGATTATATGTATGCGTTTTCATTTATCTTCTTTTCTGTTATACTTGTACTAGAAACCTGAGGAAAAGATTCACTCAATTTGAGGAACAATCATTTGGAATAAGGAGATATAAAAAATGTCAGAGGAGCTATTGAAAGAGACTGTTATTGAACTAAGTATTGCGGATAATTGGGAAGAGGCAAAAATGTAGTGGACAAAAGCAGAACTTGTAAAAATTGATGCTGATAGAAAACAAAGTTGTTTATGTGGTCATAAAAGCCTCAAGAAAGTATTTGCTATTACTAGGAATGATGGCTCTGGTATAGAGCTTTCTCCAATCGGTTCTTCCTGTATTGAGAAGTTTGAAAATGAAGAACTAACTAAAAGTATAAAGAGAGCAGAAAAAACTTATAAATTAAAAAAGAATCTAAAGTTTGAAGATCTTCGTGAAGTGATGGATGAAGAGATGCTGGAAGATTTTTATAGTAAGGGTTATTTTAAAGAGGATAAAGAAAATGAGTTTAATCCATGGAACGATTATATTCTTTTTAAAATGGCTTTAAGCAGAAAAAATGAGGAACGTTAGTTGGCGTATAATAAGATTGAGCGTATCATTTATGTCATAAATGATTATCTTCATCCAGAACTTAATGAAATATTTGATATTGAAAGCTACAAAGAAAAATTGAAACAGTGGAGGAAGGAGGCGAAGCAAGAGGAGCAGGAGGCTGAGAAGAGGAATAGAGTTGCTAAACAAAAAGAAGAGGAGAGGCTTGCTCGGTTGCGGGAACAAGAGGAAATTGAACGGAAAAATAAGTTAGAAGAGGAAAGGAAATTAGAGGAGGAGCGGCTCCAAAGAGAAGAGGAGATAAAGCTGCTAAAACGGAAGAACCTTTATGAGAGCTTTGAAGAATTAAAAAAATGGCTACAACAACAAGGAAACAGTATAAGAAGCGAATATGAAGAAAAGCTGAGTAATTTAACAGATATTGCTGAAAAAGTAAAGGTATTAAAGGAGCTAAAACAATCAGAATTGAAGCAATCCCAAGAAGAAGCAAAGAAAGATGAAGATCTGGTATTAGAGGCATTAGAAATGAGGGAAAAGATAAAGGCTCTATATTCAGTCACTCCTAGAGCTAGGAAATGCTTGGAATACCTAGATGCTAATGTACATACAAATAAAGGACACTTGATCTATATGACAAGATTTTTAAAAGAGATAGAGGAAGGGAAGCTGTGATATACGTTTTAAAATTGAGAAAGATTTGAATAACCAATAAAAGTACAAACAAAAAAGCCTTGTAAATCAAGGCTTTTTTCTTCTCTATTTCTATGCCCCCTGCAGGGATCGAACCTGCGACCCACGGATTAAGAGTCCGCTGCTCTGCCAGCTGAGCTAAGGAGGTAATAGAAAAAGCTGTATTGGTGCCGGACCTTCACGATTTGTATTGAACCCGCGCAATTAAGCAGGTGGGCAACTCGCTCTAACTGAAGCTGCTTCCGCGTGACACGGCTTGCATGCTGTTAGAAGTCTTTTGTTTCCCTAATAATACAAAAAATAGTCGGTCAACACTTAAGTGTGAAGTCGTACACCACAGCGTTTCTATAATTATGATACCATAAATTTTGAAAAATTCAAGAGAAAAATGTGATTTTTTGCAAACGATGTCATCATTTTTTTAAGTCATCAATCTTATCCTTGGTCATTCCAAGGGCTCGCTCATATTTGCCATTCTCATTAGGAGTGAAATAATTGGCGTCTTTGATTTTATCAGGCAGATAGTCCTGCTTGACCCAATTGCCAGGATAAGAGTGAGGGTAGAGATAGTCCTGTGCGTTGCCCAATTCCTTGCTGCCGGCATAGTGGCTGTCTCGTAAATGGCGGGGAATAGGAAGATTTCCATTCTTTCGTAAGTCAGCTAGGGCCTTGTCCATGGCTAGATAGGCTGAGTTGGACTTGGGCGATAGAGCCAGATCAATGACAATATTGGCAATGAGGATCCGGGCTTCAGGAAAACCAATCCGCTGGGCAGCCTCCAGAGCTGTGACAGTGTGGACTTGGGCGTCGGGATTTGCCAGGCCGATATCTTCGTAAGCGATAACGGTCAAGCGTCGAGATAGGCTAGGCAGGTCTCCAGCTTCAACGAGGCGAGCTGCGTAGTGGAGGCTGGCATTGACATCGGAGCCACGGATGGACTTCTGCAGGGCAGAGAGGACATCGTAATGGCCGTCTCCGTCCTTATCCATGGTGATATAGCTCTTTTGCAGGCTGTTTTCCATGACATCGAGCGTGATGTGGCGGATGCCCTTGCCATCTTCTGGGGTAGAGAGTACGGCTAGGTCCAGCGAGTTATAGGCGGAGCGCAGGTCTCCGTTGGTAGAGATAGCAATGAAGTCTAGAGCTTCATCGTCTAGCTCCACTGGGAAATCAAATCCTCGTTCCTTATTCGTCAAGGCTAGCTGAATGGCTGTCCGGATGTCGTCGTTGCTGAGGGGCTCAAGTTCAAATATCTGAACCCGGCTTCGAATAGCAGGGGTGACAGAAAAGAAAGGATTTTCTGTCGTCGCTCCAATCATGATGACCAGACCGCTTTCTAATAGCGGCAGCAGGAAGTCTTGCTTGGTCTTGTCCAAGCGGTGAATCTCGTCCAGCAGGAGCACCAGTCCGCCGGAAAATTTCGCTTCTTCAGCGATTTCCTGCAGGCGTTTCTTGCTATCTACGGTGGCGTTAAAGGTCCGAAAGGCGAACTTGGTTGTGCCGGCAATAGCTGAGGCGATAGAGGTCTTGCCGATGCCGGGTGGTCCGTAGAGGATCATCGAGGACAGGCGGTTAGCTTCAACCATGCGACGGATGATTTTTCCAGGTCCGACCAGATGCTGCTGGCCGATGATCTGATCAATGTCAGTAGGCCGCATGTGCAGGGCGAGGTTTTCTGGCATAAGATTTCCTTTCTGCAAGTGTTTTTCTTGGCTTTTTGTGTTACTATTGTAGATAGTAATATTTTATCACAATGAAAAGAGGAAATCATGGCTAAGTACGGTTTTTTGGAGATATTGGACGAGGAAATGGGGAAGAGTTTTCCTTTTGACTATGAGATAAACTGGGACAAGAAGAACCACGTAGTGGAAGTAGCCTTTCTCCTTGAGGTGCAAAATCCAGGCGGAGTTGAGACTGTTGATGCTGAGGGCAATGCCTCGGCTGAGGATATTTACTTTGAGGAAGCCGTGCTTTTCTATAATCCGACCAAGTCTCGTTTCGAGGCTGAGGACTATCTGGCAGCCCTGCCCTATGAGCCTAAGAAGGGCCTTTCGCGGGAGTTTCTGGCTTATTTCGTGGATTTCCTAACCCAAACGGCTGAGTCTGGTCTCGATGCACTCATGGACTTTTTAGCAGATCCAGAGGCAGCAGAGTTTGAGATGGCTTGGAATGCTGAGGCTTTTGAAAATGGCAGAGCAGATTTGACTGAGACTGACTTTTATTCCTATCCGAGGTATTAGGAGGCGCTTATGGAAAATGCAGAAGGACTAGATTTACTGCACAAACAGATGGAATTTTCTGGCTGCAAGATTGCTTTGCTCTGTGATGACAAGTTGCTGACTATCTTGCGAGATGATATTTCAACCATTCCTTGGCCCAATATATGGGAGCTGCCGGGCGGTGGCCGAGAGGACGAGGAGACACCTTTTGAATGCGTCCAACGAGAGGTTTTTGAAGAGCTTGGTTTGAAGCTTGAAGAAGCGGATATTCTCTGGGCTAAGGACTATCAAGGAATGCTTGATCCAGACAAAATCTCTATTTTTATGGTAGGAACCATCACTCAGGAAGAATTTGCTGGCATTGTCTTTGGCGATGAGGGCCAGGCTTATCAGATGATGGATGTGAGCCAGTTTTTAGCAGATGAAAAGGTTGTTCCGCAGCTGCAAGACAGGTTGAGAGATTATTTGGAGGTGCGAGCATGATTTATATTGAACGGGCAGGAGCTGAGGATTTAGAAACCATTATTGCCATTCAGCGAGCGAGTTTTAAGGCCGTTTATGAGAAATATCAGGATCAATACGATCCCTATCTGGAGGAGCGTGAGCGGATTCGCTGGAAACTGGTTGAGCGGCCCAATAGTTTTTATTATTTTGTCAAAGACGGCGAGAAGATTCTGGGCTTTATTCGATTGAATACAAATGACGAACATACAGCAGGCTGGATTGGGACAGTGGCGATTTTGCCAGAGTACCAGAACAAAGGATATGGCTCTGAGGGGCTTGGTCTGATTGAGGAGAAATTCTCCACCATTATGCAATGGGATTTGTGCACGGTTTTCCAAGACAAAGGTATGGTAGTTTTTTATGAGAAAAACGGCTATCATCAGACTCATACGGAGCCCGAAAAAGAGGGCATGGATATGGTTTACATGACGAAGACAATGAAATAAACAAAGAAAGGATTGTTCAGTTAAATTTCTAAACTGAACCCGCCCTAAATACTATGCCAAAAAGATAAAGTTCTCTTATACGCAAGCGTCGTCAGAGAATTTCCTATTTTGGCTTTGTGTTTTACGGGCCTGGTATTTAATAATGGACACTTGGCAGGAATTAACGATTGAAGTGAAGCGTGAGGCAGAGGAAGCGGCCTCGAATATTCTGATTGAGCTGGGCAGTCAGGGCGTGGCTATCGATGACAGCGCAGATTATCTGGGGCAGGTTGACCAGTATGGTGAGCTTTTTCCAGAAGTGGAGCAGAGCGATTGGGTCAAGATTACCGGCTACTACCCGGATTCGGTGGATATAGAGGCTGTTGCGGCTCAGGCCAATGAGCGTCTGGCTGAGCTGGATGGCTTCGGTTTGGAGACGGGAAATATTCAGCTGACTCGGCAGGAACTGGCTGAGGAAGACTGGGCGGACAATTGGAAGAAGTACTTTGAGCCGACTCGTATCACCCATGACTTGACCATTGTGCCGTCATGGACGGACTATGAGGCGACAGCTGGTGAGAAAATCATCAAGCTGGATCCTGGTATGGCCTTTGGTACAGGCACTCATCCGACGACCAAGATGAGCCTCTTTGCTCTGGAGCAGGTCTTGCGGGGCGGAGAAACGGTGCTGGATGTAGGCACAGGCAGTGGGGTCCTCTCCATTGCCAGCTCTCTCTTAGGCGCTAAGGACATCTATGCCTATGATTTAGACGAGGTGGCGGTGCGCGTGGCCCAGGAGAATATTGAGCTCAATCCTGGTATGGAGAACATTCATGTGGCGCCGGGGGATCTTCTCCGAGGTGTAGAAATCGAGGCGGACGTCATTGTTGCCAACATCTTGGCCGATATTCTCGTCCATCTGACAGAGGATGCCTACCGTCTGGTCAAGGATGAGGGCTATCTGATTATGAGTGGGATTATTTCTGAGAAGTGGGAAATGGTGCGCGAGTCAGCAGAAACGGCAGGATTTTTCTTGGAAACGCATATGATTCAGGGCGAATGGAATGCCTGTGTCTTTAAGAAAACGCAGGACATTTCAGGCGTGATAGGTGGTTAGATGCAGCAGTATTTTATAAAAGGAAATTCTCAGACCCCTCTGGTGGTTACGGATAAGGACACGGCCAAACATATGTTTTCAGTCATGCGGCTCAAAGCGGGCGACCAAGTCACATTTGTCTTTGATGATGGTGTGAAACGGCTGGCTCGGGTGTTAGACCCCAGTCAGCAGAGCTTGGAAATCGTGGAGGAGCTAGCAGACAATACCGAGCTGCCGGTTCAAGTGACCATTGCTTCAGGCTTTCCCAAGGGTGATAAGTTGGAATTTATCACTCAAAAGGCAACGGAGCTAGGAGCCAGTGCTATCTGGGGCTTTCCAGCTGACTGGTCGGTGGCTAAGTGGGATGGCAAAAAGCTGGCCAAAAAGAGTGAAAAACTGGAGAAAATTGCTCAGGGAGCAGCTGAGCAGAGCAAGCGCAATCTGATTCCAGAAGTTCGGCTTTTTGAAAAAAAATCAGATTTTTTGAATCAGCTGGCTCAATTTGACACAATCGTTGTAGCCTATGAAGAATCGGCCAAAGCAGGAGAATCTGCAGCTCTAGTCCGGGCTCTGTCAGGCTTGGAAGCCGGCGCAAAAGTTCTCTTTATCTTCGGACCGGAGGGCGGTCTCTCGCCAGAGGAAATAGCAGCCTTTGGCCAAGCAGGCGCTGTGTCAGCAGGCCTAGGCCCACGCATCCTGCGGGCTGAAACAGCTCCGCTCTATGCCTTGACCGCAGTCAGTGTTTTGTTAGAATTGAGCAAGGACAGTCTTTAAAAAGTAAAATCAGCAACCAGAATGGTTGCTGATTTTTTAATCATTATTGTTTTTCTCGTTTTTTGAAGGCGAAGATTCCTGCAAGTCCGGTCATGACAAGTCCCAAGAGTCCAAGTGAGGACGTCTTTTCTCCGGTTACTGGGAGGCTTTCTGCTCCTGCCTGTCTGTGGGACGCTTGCTTGTTCGTGCTAGGGTCAACAGCAGTCAAGACAGGGAAGTCTACTCTACTATGCTGCAGGTTGGCTGCTTCGACAGCGATAGTAGGAGAGCTTGGTTGCTCAATAGGAACCGGTTCAGTTTTCGGTGCGACGTAGACGAATTTGTATTCGCCGAATCCTTCTTGGGCAGATGCCGCTAGATAGACGATGTCTCCGTCAGTACCAATCAAGTTCTTGGCCTTATCAGCTGTCAGGAAGCGCAGGTCCAGTCCCTTGATGGTATCAGCGAAATGCCAGTTCTGATCAGCACTTGGATTGATATTTTTGACAGCCAAGATATAGTTGATGATAGCTTGACGGTTTTCCAGATTGAGGAGACGATTGAGGCTGGCTTCTCGAACACCAGGGAAGTTACCGTTAGACCGGTAGTTGTTGGTCACGACGATAAATTCCTGATTTGGGTCAATCTCCTTGCCTTGGTATTTCAGGTTGCGGACCCGGCTGGCAGTTGGATTGGCCAATTTGCCTTCGCGGTCGTATTTGTTCGGCTGGGTAATGTCAAACTCATAGGTAACACCGTCGATAACATCAAAGTTATAAGTCCGGTAGTCAGTATTGACCAGATTTTGCGGTTGGCTATTATTTGGGTCAATGGTATTGAACTGACCAGCTGACATTTCCAACCATTCTTTGAGCTGAGCACCGTTGACCTTGAGGATAGCTGTGACATTATCGTAGAGATAGAGGTCTGCTACATTCTTGATGGCAATAGGACCAGCTGGAATGTCTGTGTAGGCCGTTGCATCCCCACGAGTTCCTGCCTTGAAAGGAGCTGCTGCAGACAGGATAGGAAGGTTGGCTTCAGGCGTGCCAGCTAGCTCTTGCTTAGCATACCAAAGCTGAGCATTATTGACGATTTGCACGGATGGATCGTCTTTGACCAGAGAGAAGTAGCTTGTAATCGGTGCAGTCGTAGTACCGACTTGCTGGCGGACATAGTTAATAGTCCCTTGATGGGATTCCTTAGCAATGTCAATGACGCGCTGATCGGCTACATTAGACTTAGTATCCACCTTACGGATGGAGCCCTTGCTGTCAGTAACTTTCCATTTGCCGTCGGTATAGTTTAGCTTGAGGTCAATGACGCCCAGATGGTCGCCGTATTTTCCAGCCATGGTTACTGGAGTACCGTTGATTTTCCCGTTGACACCGTCTACGCCAGGGTATTTTTCGTAGAAGCCAGTTCCGTTTCCACTTGGGAATTCGGCGTGGGAGTGGCCTGTTACAACAGCATCCACACCTGGCAGGCTGGCGATTTGATAGCCTTCATTTTCCTCGCCTTTTTCATACTTGTCATCTCCGATACCAGAGTGAGAAAGCACCAAAGTGATGTCTGCACCAGCCTTGCGCATCTCAGGAATGATGTCTCGAATAGCTTCAACAGAATCGCGAACGACCACTTTTCCTTCTAGGTTTGCCTTATCCCAGTTGAGGATTTGAGGCGGTACAATCCCGGTCACACCAATCTTGACAGTCGTCAAGCGGCCCTGAGTATCCGTAAAGGTCTTTTCGATGATTTTGTAAGGCTGATAGATGAATTTACCAGTCGCTGGATCCAGCACATTGGCATTGACAATAGGCAGGCCAGCAGTCTCAATCACACGATTCAGGTAGTCCAGACCGTAGTTAAATTCATGGTTTCCTAGTGTACCAGCTTCAAAGCCCAGAGCCTGCAGAGCAGCGTACATAGGGTGCTGCTCGTCCTTCTCCACAGGATTCACAATGGCCTTATAGGTTCCCAGCGGCGTTCCTTGAATGGTATCGCCATTGTCGACCAAGAGGACGTTCGGATTTTCTTTCTTGGCCTTCTCGATTAGCACGGCTGTTTTAGCCAGTCCTAAGGTCTCCACCGGCTTGTCCTGATAGTAGTCGTAGTTGACCAAGTTGGTATGGAGGTCGGTCGTTGCCAAGATACGAACATCGACAGTCTGTCCCTCCACGGGTTTAGTATCCTCAGTAGCCGCGACATTGCGAGCCATAGCCATCAGAGCATCAGCGTTTCCGCTGGCATTTTCTGGGGAAATAGCAGAGTTAGGCTCCGCGCTCTCTGGTGTCGCAGTAGCTTCAGTAGGATTTGCAGCAGTCGTTGGTTTTGCTTCCGCTGCGCTGCTTTCTACTGGGGCAGGATTAGCAGTGACTGCTGGAGCATTCTCATCAGCCTGAACAGCATTTACAGCTGCCGCAAGAGCCGCTGCGCTCAAAAGCACAACCGTTTTTTGAAGGGATGATTTAGACATAATATCTCCTTTGTTAAAATGAATTTCAGACTTATATTATACTATATTAAAGCGCTATCATCAAGAAGAAATTTCCAGTTTAGAGATTTCATACTTTCTAATATTGGTTTGAAAATGTTGAATGAAGACATCAGCGGATAAGTGAATAATCGGATGGAGGCAGAATAAAATAGAGTTTCAAAAATTTATGGTACACTATACAGTGACTGAAATAAGTTACTTTGTTAAGCATAATAATCAAGGAGAATATCATGAAGAAGAGAATTTTTCTCAAAATATTGCTTTTAGGGGGAGCCATGATAGGATTAATAGGATGCGGAGAAAAGAGGAGCAGCCGAGATTGGATTGAGAATAAGGTAGCTGAAGTGAGTCGCGTCTATCCCACTGAAAATCTATTTGATTTGTTTAAGCAATTTCCGGATGGGTTTAAAGTAGAGCAAGTGTATATCAAACGTGGGACTTATCTTATCGAAATAACTTTACAAGGGGATAGTAGCAATCACACAATTTCTGGAGTGCTAACCAAGACACGGGCTTCTGATGATATTACTGAAAAACCAGAAGAAACAATAAGAGTTGATTATATAGATGGGAAATTTATCTTTTCTGATGAGGGGAAAGCGAAAGAATTATGGCCTTTTGATGGATTCTTATTTCAAAAGTTAACGATTAATCAGTCTTTTCTATCTTCTTTATCTATGAAATCCAAAAGTTATAATGGCAACAACGGGGCGTTTGATATTGATTATTCGATTCAAAATCAAACTATCAATCAGTATTTTCACAAAAATGAAAGAGAGCAGGCGATTTTAGGTTTTGGAAGCTCAAACCGAAACGACGATTATTACTATTATTCAGTGACTGTCAACTATGATAATGTTTACTCATTTAGAGAAACCGTGTCAAATTAAAAGGAGATAAAAAATCTGTTAACAGTGATATTCCTACGTTAGATGCTTCAAATTTAGCATGTTATCTACTTTGATAAAATCATTATTGGGAGTAGCTGTCTCACTGTCTTGTATCCGCTTTCGTGTTTTGGTATAATAGTGATGAGCTCACTTAGGTAAGTCGGAAAGGAAAATAAAACGGAAAAAATCAGACTGCCTAAGCTGGGAAGCGTATCTGCATTCTTTGCCTGATAAGGAGAGGAGGTTCGCCATGACTATGTCTGCCTTATTTGAGTTGTTTGTCGCCCTTTTAGGTGTGGCATCTACTTGCTACCTTGTCTACGCTTATTGTCAATTTATCAAGGAAGAAGTTCATCACTTTCTTCACCACAACCCGCCCGTTTAAGGCGGGTTTTTGCTTTTGGGAAAATATATTATATAATGAAACTGATAAAGATTGAGGAATGTTTATATGTCTAAGAGAAGAAATAGGATTATGGGGCTTATTGGCCTAACTGTATTGATATTGCTGGGAGGAGGCCTCTGCCTAGCTCATAAAAATCAGGAATTCCGGAATGAGATGACAAGAATTGTCCACAGTAAGAAAGTGAAGAATCTAATAGAAAAGAAATTAAAAAAATTAGATCCTCGTGCTTTAACGGACAAAGGGAAAGTTAGGTCCTATAAAATTGATGATAGAAGCATTCGCCATAATCCAATGGGAGGCATTATGTTTGATATTATCATTAATGATGACCCTGATATTGTTGGGTCAACAGGCCTTAGAAAATATGGAGAGAATGAGGACATACGAACTGTTGGTATGGATAGGTCAAAAGATCTTCAGAAGTTGCTAGGGGAGTGATGGCCAAAGAGTCATAAGGTGATTTCTTTTTTTAGAGGTGAATACATGAAGCAAAAACATAAAATTATCTTATCAATTGTTAGCTTGTTTGTGGCTGCTTGCATAGGAGTAGGTCTCTACTTAGCTCACAAAAACCAAGAATTTCAAAATGAAATGTTCAGGATTGTTCATAGTGAGGAAGTAAAGAAATTGATTGTGGAAGAATTAAAAGCAATTGATCCAAATGCTTTAACGGAGAAAGGGAAAATCCATTCTTATAAAATAGATGATAGCTCCATTAAGCATAATCCGATGGGAGGTATTATGTTTGATGTTGTCATTAATGATAGTATAAGTATGGTTGGGAAGACTGGTCTTCAAATGGATGGAGAGAATGGGAAAATTCGTACGGATGGTATGACTGAATCAGCGGGTTTGCGGGCGTTGTTGGAAAGTGATGACAAGTGATTCACTATTCTAGTTATAGCGAAAACCTCTTGCTTTAATTGGAATTGCAAAATCTATACCACATACTAAATTATAATAGTCGTAGGAGTATCTCATGAAGAAAAAGCATAAAATTATACTAATTATAGTCAGTTTGTTTGTGGCTGTTTGTCTAGGAGGAGGAGTGTATATGGCTCACAAAAATCAAGAATTTCAGAATGAAATGACCGAAATTGTCCACAGTGAGGAAGTGAAGAATCTAATAGAAAAGAAATTAAAAAAATTAGATCCTCATGCTTTAACGGATAAGGGGAAGATTCGCTCTTATAAAATAGATGACAAGACCATCCGTCATAATCCTATGGGCGGAATCATGTTTCATATTGTGATTAATGAAAACCAAGATGTTATAGGTAAATTTGGCATTCAAAAATATGGGGAAGACGAACCAATTAGTACAGTGGGAATGTCAAAATCAAAGAAATTTCAAGATTTGCTTAAGGAGTGATTTCGATGTTTTACAATGATGAAGAAAAGAATAAGATTGCTTGGCAAGAATATGCTAGTTATAAAATTGGTGATAAGTCAAAGAAAGTGCCCAGCAAAAGAGAAGTGGCATTCAGGAATTGCAGGATAATAAGTAAGGCTTTGTTTTTACCGGCCTCACACCGGATAACTCCCGCCCGTTTAAGGCGGGTTTTTATATGGACCGTCTTCTAGGTTTTCATATTGGGTTAAAAGTGATAAAATAGTAGGCAGGAATTGGAGAGACGAGATGCCAAAAGAAGTGAATTTGACGGGCGATCAGGTATTGGCCCTTACGAGAAAATATCTGGTTGCGGAGGATGTGGCCTTTATACAGAAAGCTTTGATCTATGCGATTGACTGTCACAGTGGGCAGTTTCGCAGGTCAGGTGAGCCTTATATTGTGCATCCCATTCAGGTGGCAGGGATTTTGGCCAAGCTCAAGCTGGACGCAGTAACGGTCGCCTGCGGCTTTCTGCATGATGTGGTTGAGGATACCCGTGCGACGCTGGATGATTTGGAAAGAGAGTTTGGGACTGATGTTCGCGTGATTGTGGATGGGGTTACCAAGCTGGGTAAGGTCAAGTACAAATCCCATGAAGAGCAGCTGGCGGAAAACCACCGTAAGATGTTGATGGCCATGTCGGAGGATATCCGGGTTATTTTGGTCAAGCTGGCAGACCGTCTCCACAATATGCGGACGCTCAAGCACTTGCGCAAGGATAAGCAGGAGCGGATTTCTCGAGAGACAATGGAAATTTACGCACCCTTGGCTCATCGCTTGGGGATTTCCAGTGTCAAGTGGGAGCTGGAAGATTTGTCTTTCCGTTATCTCAATGAAGTGGAATTTTACAAAATTTCCCACATGATGAAGGAGAAGCGTCGGGAGCGTGAAGAACTGGTAGAAGAGGTGGTTCAGAAGATTGAGACCTATGCTGGCGAACGCAATCTGCACGGTAAAATTTATGGCCGGCCCAAGCATATCTACTCGATCTATCGTAAGATGCAGGACAAGAAGAAGCGTTTTGATGAGATTTATGATCTGATTGCTATTCGCTGTATCTTGGATACTCAAAGTGATGTTTATGCCATGCTGGGCTATATTCATGAGCTTTGGCGTCCTATGCCAGGGCGGTTCAAGGATTATATTGCCAACCGCAAGGCCAATGGCTACCAGTCTATCCATACGACCGTTTATGGCCCCAAAGGTCCGATTGAGTTTCAGATTCGGACCAAGGAAATGCATGAGGTCGCTGAGTATGGGGTTGCGGCTCACTGGGCTTATAAAAAAGGTGTTAAAGGACAGGTAGACAGCAAAGAATCAGCCATCGGGATGAACTGGATCAAGGAGCTGATGGAGCTGCAGGACCAGTCTAACAATGCCAAGGACTTCGTTGACTCGGTCAAGGAGAGCTATCTGGCTGAGGAAATTTATGTCTTCACACCGGATGGAGCGGTGCGCTCTCTGCCTAAGGATTCGGGTCCCATTGACTTTGCCTATGAGATCCACACCAAGGTCGGTGAGAAAGCCACGGGGGCCAAGGTCAATGGTCGCATGGTTCCTCTGACAACCAAGCTCAGGACAGGTGATCAGGTGGAAATCATCACCAACGCTAACTCCTTCGGACCGAGCCGCGACTGGCTTAATATTGTCAAGACCAGCAAGGCCAGAAATAAAATCCGCCAGTTCTTTAAAAATCAAGACAAGGAGCTGTCTATCTCCAAAGGGCGGGAGCTCTTGCAGGCTCAATTTCAGGAGCATGGCTATGTAGCCAATAAGTACATGGATAAGAAGCACATGGAAGAAGTGCTGCAGAAGACCAGTTATAAGACTGAAGAGGCTCTTTTTGCAGCGATTGGCTTTGGTGAGATTGGTGCCATTAGTATTTTCAACCGTTTGACAGAAAAAGAGCGCCGTGAGGAAGAACGGGCCAAGGCCAGAGCAGAAGCGGAGGAATTGGTCAAGGGCGGCGAAGTCAAGGTCGAAAACAAAAAAGACACACTCAAGGTTAAGCACGAAGGCGGTGTGGTTATTCAGGGTGCGTCTGGTCTCCTCATCCGGATTGCCAAATGCTGTAATCCTGTACCGGGTGATGACATTGTCGGTTATATTACCAAAGGACGAGGTGTAGCCATTCACCGGCAGGACTGCATGAATCTCAAGGCCCAGGAAAATTACGAGCAGCGGCTGATTGATGTGGAATGGGAAGATAACAACACGACCAAAGAGTACACGGCTCACATTGATATTTACGGTCTCAACCGCTCTGGTCTCCTCAATGATGTGCTGCAAGTCCTGTCCAATACTACCAAGAATATCTCAACAGTTAATGCTCAGCCGACCAAGGATATGAAATTTGCCAATATCCACGTTTCTTTTGGTATTGCTAATCTGTCCATGCTGACGACGGTGGTGGATAAGATCAAGAGCGTGCCGGAGGTCTACTCGGTCAAGCGGACTAATGGTTGATCCATTTCGGAAATCATTATCTAGCTGTAAGCTACTCTTGGTGATTTGCTTAAATCAAAGGAAAAGATATGAAAATAGTGATTCAGCGCGTAAAACGTGCTCAGGTCAGCATTGACCAGCAGCTGCACAGCAGCATTGGACAAGGCCTCCTGCTCCTAGTCGGCGTAGGCCCTGACGATAGTCAGGAAGATATGGACTATGCAGTCAGGAAGATTGTCAATATGCGGATTTTTTCCGATGCTGAGCGCAAGATGAACCTGTCTATCAAAGACATTGACGGAGAGATTTTGTCGATTTCTCAATTCACTTTGCATGCAGATACCAAAAAGGGTAATCGGCCAGCCTTTGTTAAGGCTGCTCCGCCAGAGATGGCTAGCAATTTTTATGATGCTTTCAATCTCGCCTTGCAGCAGGAGGTGCCGACTCGGACGGGGATTTTTGGGGCAGACATGCAGGTAGAACTAGTTAATGATGGTCCAGTGACCATTATCTTAGATACAAGGAATCGCTGATAAGAAGCATGAAAAGGAGTTTGAAAAGAGGCTGGGACAAAAGTCCTAGCCTCTCAATTGTCTTTGGATTGTCGAGCAAGACGCAGTGGTTGAGTGGGCTCTACTACGCTGATTTCATCAGCTTTTACAGCCCTACTCAACTGTGCGGAGGTGGGACGACGAAATCGAATTCTAACGAATTACCGATTTCTGTCCCACTCTCTAATTTTTTCAGCTTTTGCAGCAATGAATAGATAGTTTTCTACAACATTACTAAAAACCATCAATAATTTCTTGAGGAATGACTTCTTTGATGGTCGCCGCTAGCTGATTGATAAGGTTTATGGCTTCAGCGGGTTCTGTGTAGAGTTTTTGAAAATAGGTCTGTATATTTTCTTCAAAATGTTGAGGTAATAGCATGCAGTTGGTTTTTGCAAACTCTAGCATTCTCTTTTCTCCAGGGTGCGTCTGTTCGTTTAGGGCGAAGAGCAAGTCAAAATAGGAAGCAAAAAATTCACTGCTACGGTGATTGATACTGAGCAAGTCCTGACGCTTGAGCGCTTTTTCTATTTGTTTGGAGAAAGCTGGCATGGCTTGATCGAGTAGGAGGAGCTGCTTCTTAATAATATTCTTTTTCAGCTCAGCTGGATAAGGTCGTCTGTATTTGTTCTGAAGTGCCTCATAGCGACCATTTCGGTCGTAGATGATTTTGCTGTGGAGCAGATTGTGCCACATACAGGTGGTATAGGCATTCTGGGCTTGGTGGTTTAGGACTACAGTCTGCAGGTCTTTATCAAAGCTGTCCAGTGTACGGTAAATGAGCTCAATTTCGATGTTACTCTTCAGCACACAGTCATCCTCTAGTTCCCAAAACTGATTGCCGATTTCCATGTAGGAGCAGTACTTGTTGAGGATATCGCGTCGAGTCGTGGGAGCAATGGAATCTGTCAAGTAGATATAAACATCATAGTCTGAGTCTTTGTCAAAATGCTGTCCAGCACGAGAGCCACCGAGAACAATAGCTTCCACTTGATCTAGCTGCGCAAATTCTTTAAAAAGTTGTTGTGGCATAATTTTTCCTTACTGATTTTTGACATCATTTTAGCAAAATGTAAGCGAGTTGGCAAGAAGGAAAAAAGCTTTTGGCATGGTTCCGAGCCTGTAAAATTAAGACCCTGAGGGGGATGAAATGGATGAGCAGGAGCTGGAAGTATTGGACTAAAAAGAAAATAATCTAGGATCGATAGGCTGAAAATTTGACTTTGTGTGATAAAATTTTAGGGCTTTTTTTCTTTAACTCATTGTCAGTTTTCTATTTTTTTAAACTCATCGCCTTATTTTTATCTGCAACTTTTCTTAGATTTTGAGATAAGTTTTTAAAGATTTTTTGATATCATTTAGTCCAAAAATGAGAAGCATAGTAGACAAGTGGAAGTGGCAGTAATCGTTGATTTATTTATGATTTCTTTCATTCTTTAGAAATATTTTAGAATTACTTTATAAATTCTTGAAGTTCGTCTTGTATAATCATATTAAAGAAAAGAAAGGAGTCTCTTACCATGGGAAATCTAGTTCAACAGATGCTGAATGCTCTGATTCAAATTGCTTTGTTTGCGTTTCTTCCTTTTGTTTGGTGGTTGATAAGGGCTAGAAGAAAAAGTCCATTTTTAGAATGGCTTGGCTTAAAACCGCTAAAAGATACTGGCAGCCGGAAGATCTGGCTGTGGATTTTGTTGGGTTCGCTATTTTTCCTGTCCCTTTCGTTTTTGCTACTATATACGACTGTAAAAAGTCTTAAGACAGCGACTTCAAACTTTTCAGGCCTCGGCTTTCAAGCCTTGCCTGCTATTCTGATTTATGGTCTGTTTCAAACTGCTCTGCCAGAAGAACTGCTATTCAGAGGTTTTCTTTTAAAGAGATTGGCTAGCCGCTTACCCTTTGTAGTGGCCAATAGCATACAAGCTGCTCTTTTTGGTCTGATCCATGGTCTGATGTTTATAACAATACTCTCTTGGCATCAAACCCTGCTCATCATTTTGTGTACGGGTGGCATCGCGGCTTATCTGGGCTTTGTCAATGAAAAGAAATCTGATGGCTCCATTTTAGCCAGCTGGATCATGCATGCCCTAGCAAATGTAGTTGTGGGTAGTTTATCGGCATTTATGCTGATTTGATAAATCAATAATTTCACTTCAAATCAAAAAGTTCCGTTTTTCCTTGAGAATCGGAACTTTAGATTTGATGACAGGTGAGCAAAGGTTTAGGTGTAAGTCAAACGAAGCTGTTTCTACTGATTTGTAGGGCTGTCCAGTTTCATTTGCTCAAAAACATAAAGGAAGAAGTCTTTCGAAACTTCGAAATGTCCGTATCTTATCTGAGAAGCATACTTTCGCCACTGAGGATGTTGGCGGACTTGGTCAATGGGGCAGTCTTTGACAGGTTGGTAGTAGCTGACATCTCGCCGAAATGGGACAAAGCCTTCGAACATCTCTACTTGGTAGGCAGTGTCATCTAGAATCTTACCAACTGCTGTAAAGGCCTGCAGCTTTTCCTGACCATTCAGTTGATACTTGGGACTGTAGTACAAAAGATAGTCCCCCTTTTTCATTCGGTTCAATGGTGCTTTCTTTCCATGGCAGACTTGGCAAAAACCACCTTCCACACCTCTTAGTACATGTTCTTTTGATACGACACCAATCCAAAATCTAGTCATTTTCTGCCTCCAGTTCTATTAAGAGTTGGTTTAGTGTTTCTGTATTATTTCCTAATTTTCCGAAGAACGCCTGATCGATGCCTTCTACCAGAGGAAGGGCTTGGTTGACCTTTTGCAGCCCCATATCCGTTAGAAGTATGATGTTGGCGCGGCTGTCCTTGGGATGGACTTCCCGCATTATCAATTCTTTTTTGACCAAGAGGCGGATGATTTGGGATATGGTCATAACATCCATGTCAGAAAATCGGGCAATATCGGTCTGACTCACCCATTCTTGCTGACGCAGAAGCGCTGCAAGAGTGGTTAGAACGACAAACTGGGGATGGGTCAAATCAATCGTTCTCAGTTTGTTTTTTATCAACCCATGCCACTTGTGGTAGGCACGGATAAAGAGCAGACCGGTTGATTTTTTGTATTCATCCTTGTAGATGGAGTTAAACTGCGATTTTTCCATTAGCTTTCCCTCTAGACATTTTGTAAGTATGCTTATTATAATTCGACATCTTATTTTTGTCAATAAAAACCCAGTTTAGACTAAAAAGTCCGAACTGGGTTCTGTTTATAGTTTTTCTACATAAATCTGCTGGGCAATCATAGGATTGATTTGGATTTCTTGGGTTTCTGTCTTGAGAAGATAGACCTGAGCGAAAGAATCGTATTGGATGAAGGTGATGGTTTGGCCGATTTGCAGGTTGTATTTTTCCAAGTATTTGAGCAAGTCAAAGTCGTCGTGCACCCGTTTGATGATATAGTCGCCAGGGGCAGAAGCCTCTTCCAGAGTCAGTTGGTTTTCTTCGTCCAGAAGCTCTCCCTTGGCTGGGATGGTGCCTCCGTGAGGACAGATCTTGGGGTACTGGAGCATGGCATCCAGACGCTCAACGAAGCGCTCAGAAACAGTATGCTCTAGGACTTCGGCTTCCTCATGGATTTCATCAGTCGAGTAGCCGAGATGGTTGACCAGAAAGACTTCAATCAGCCGGTGCTTGCGATAGAGGTCAGAAACTAGCCTTAGCCCCAAATCAGTCAGCAGGTAGCCGGCTTTTTTATCCTTGACCAGAAGTTCTTCCGCCAGCATTTTTTTCATCATTTCCGTCACAGCCGGAGGTGAAACCTGCATGAGCTGGGCGATTTCTTTATTGGTGATTTTTTTGTGGCGACTGCCAATCTCATAGATACACTTGAGATAGTCTTCTTTATTTGGGGTCATCTTGCATCCTCGCTGAACTTTCTATCATTAGTATAACAAAAATCGCTGCAAGAATACAGTGTCTAAGCCTTTCTTTGATGTTTAGATTTTCTTCATTCGCTTGTAATCGTTTTGCGATTATTATATAATCAAAGCGTACGATTTAAAAAATAAAAAGTAAAAATTCTTTAGCTGGTTTGCAGAAAATTGGCTTGCTTTTTACTTTTTTGCAAAAGGAGAATCCTATTATGAAAAAAAGACGAATGATGGCGTCTCGAGCAGAGAAGTTTACTCGTTTTGGCATTCGCAAATGCAGTCTGGGAGCAGTCTCAGTAGCGATTGCGACTGGTCTGGCCTTTCTTGGAAGTGGAGCAGTGCAGGCAGAACAGCTGGCGCCTAGCCAGACAGCTGACAGTGTCGCTGTCAGCCAGGCTGTGGAGGACCAAGCTAGCACAGCTACAACTCCGACTGTGACAGAAACCAGTCTGTCAAGCATGGATAAGGCTGCACCAGCAACGGAGGCTGTTAGTCCTGACGCTAGTCAGATACCTGCGTCTTCCGATACCAGTGCTCAGTCTACTTCTTCAGATCCTGTAGAAAATGCCCAGCCGAAAAGTGACACTGTAGCTTCGACAGAAAATCAACCTGCTGTGGCTGAGAACTCAGAAAAAAGTGATGCTTCTAATCAGCCAGCACAAGCAGCTTCTGCTACAGAGCGCCCCTTGGCAGCAGCAGAAGTCAAAAAGCCTCAAGGCAAGATTACCATTCAGAACAACAATTCACAGACAGGTGAATTTGATATTGTCGTGTCCGATATTATCGCTCCAGATGGTCTGAAGTCTGTTTATCTACCGACATGGTCAGCTGCTAACGACCAAGATGATGTGCAGTGGTACACAGCCGAAAGACGCGCTGATGGAACCTATTTTAAGCATGTCAGCTACCGCAATCATAAGAACTCTCTGGGGGAGTATAATGTTCACCTTTATTTCGTGAATAATGCAGATCAGCTGCAGGGTGCAGGCTCAACAAAGACGGTGGTTGACCGCGTGCAACCAAAAGGCAAGATTACTATTCAGAACAACAATCCGCAGACAGGTGAATTTGATATAGTCGTGTCAGATATTGTAGCCCCAGATGGCCTGAAGGCGGTCTACCTGCCGACTTGGTCTGTTGCTAACGACCAAGACGATGTGCAGTGGTACACAGCCGAAAGGCGCGCTGATGGGACCTATTTTAAACATGTCAGCCACCGCAACCACAAGAACTCCTTGGGCGAGTATAATATTCACCTCTATTTTGTGAATGATGCAGGCCAGCTGCAGGGAGCGGGTTCAGCTAAGACAGTGGTTACTCGCGCACAGCCTCAGGGTAAAATCACCATTCAGAACAACAATCCGCAGACAGGTGAATTTGATATTGTTGTGTCCGATATTGTCGCCCCAGATGGTCTGAAGTCTGTTTATCTACCGACTTGGTCAGCTGTTAACGACCAAGACGACGTGCAGTGGTACACAGCCGAAAGGCGCGCTGATGGGACCTATTTCAAGCATGTCAGCTACCGCAATCATAAGAATTCTTTGGGAGACTACAATGTTCACCTCTATTTTGTGAATGATGCAGGCCAGCTGCAGGGAGCGGGTTCAGCTAAGACGGTAGTTACTCGCGCCCAGCCACAGGGCAAGATCACCATTCAGAACAACAATCCACAGACAGGTGAATTTGATATTGTTGTTTCTGATATTGTCGCACCGGATGGCCTGAAGGCGGTCTACCTGCCGACTTGGTCAGCTGCTAACGACCAAGACGATGTGCAGTGGTATATCGCTGAGCGCCAAGCTGACGGAACCTATAAGAAACATGTCCGAGCTCAGGATCATAAGTTTTCAGTGGGTGAGTACAAGGTTCATCTTTACTATCTGAACGAGGATGCCCAGATGCAAGGTGCAGGTGGCGAGAAGCTGATGGTTTCTGTAGCACCTGAGAACATCCGTGCAACTGGAAAAATCAATATCCAAAACAATAATGCTCGAACAGGAACTTTTGATGTAGTTGTGACAAATATCTCCAATCCAGGCGGAATTCAAGCAGTCTATCTGCCAACTTGGTCCACAGATAAGGATCAGGATGATGTCAAGTGGTATTTAGCTCAAAAGCAGGCGAATGGTACCTATAAGATCACAGTCCGAGCTAGTGACCATAAGCTTTCTACCGGCGAGTACAAGATTCATCTTTACTATAAGCAGGACAATGGTCAGCTCATCGCTGTTGATGCTACTACGACCCAGGTCTCCAAAGCAGTTTACAATACTCCATACTACTCACAGCGTGATGGTCGCTGGGGCGGCAGGAAGTATGGTTCTTACAGCATGGATGCGACAGGATGCGTGCCGACAACGCTAGCCATGG
This sequence comes from Streptococcus sp. IsoGale022, assembly GCF_031142805.1. Taxonomy (NCBI): domain Bacteria; kingdom Bacillati; phylum Bacillota; class Bacilli; order Lactobacillales; family Streptococcaceae; genus Streptococcus; species Streptococcus sp. IsoGale022. Next base: position 50,963 of record NZ_JAKZJI010000002.1, read on the forward strand.
TTATTTCTGGAATTACTGGGACAGAAGTGCTTCCGACAACCGTTGCGGATTACCTATATAACTATACCAATGAATTTAATAAAGATGGATTTGGTACTAGCAGCCGTGGTATAGTCCGAGCTGCCCAGCACTGGGATCTGACGACTGAGACCCTGTTTACAGCCTCTGCAGTCAAAGAAGTGCTTTCACAGGGACATCATGTCCTAGGTGCCGTTGGTACTAGCATCTTTGCCCATTATCCAGTGACTCATGAGCTAGTTCTTAAAGGCTATGACAATGGAAAAACCTATGTCCGTGACCCTTATAATGCGGCTAATAATGGCTGGTATCCAGTAGACTATCTCTTTGGAGTCAAGAGTGTAGATCCGACGGATAATACTGAAGGCTCCCCCTTTATTGCCATCAAAGGATAAGAAATTCGTGAATAAGAAGATCGCTCGTTGTTTGACGGGCGGTTTTCTATGTGGGTATAATAGAAAAAAGAAAGGAGGGGAGCCATGTATCCAAAAGAAAGGAAAGAACAGCTTTTTCAGCAATTGCAATCAATCGGTTGGTCTCAAGCGGCGCTAGAACAAGTTTTTGCAGGGTTCAATAACGGGCAAGGAAAAACAGTGTCAGAAGAAAGAAATTACCTGCAGGAGGCTCAGCTTTTTGGCAGTCCCTTCTTTCAAGAGCTTTGGCTAGCTGAGGAGGTTCAGAACAGCAGGTTAGGAGCTCAGGAGCTGCTGGTTCTGGCTATGAGTCTTGTTAATATGCCTGAGGAGTTGAGCGGAGATAAGACAGAGGCGAATCTTTTACTGGCTCGAATTGCTCCAGACCTAACACCGCATGATCGTTTTTGGAAGATTTTTTCAAGTACCTTACGCCAGGCTTTTCCGGCAGATGATTTTAGCCAAAAGGATGGCAATCAAAGGCTCAAGCGCCAACTGCATCAGTTTCGCTATGTCATTTCCTGCCAGCAGGCTCAGTGGGTCAGAGATCACTACCGTCAGACTGGTATGACAGATGCAGAAGCCTTGGCGGCTTATTTCAAGGCCGACCCCGGACTGCCCTACAGTTTTCAAGAATCTTCTCGCTTGCACAATAAAGCCTATATTGATAAGAGATCAGAGCAAGCTATCTATCCGGATGGTCAAGCTAGTCAGACCAATATAAAAATCCTGATTGATTTTCATACAGAGTTTATTCTGAATCAGACAGGTCGTTTTCTCAATATTATCGATCCAGAGGGGGCTAGCCAAAACGGTATTGTGAATGGCGCCAGCTTTAACTACGGTGAGCGCAATCGTCCGGTCAATCAGGCTTCTCATACCCGCTATGACGTCAAAACACCTGCAGTATGGGATCCTTGCTTTCGCAGGCTTGCCATTGAAAATAGCGGCTGCAAGTTCAAGTCACCTCAGAATAATCGTGGTCCGCTGGGCTATCGCTCGGCTAAGAGCCCTTATGCTCGAAAGGGGCGGAGTGCTTATAAACAGGTAAAGGCAGAGATTGCTCGGTTCAAGAAATTGCTGAATCGACCATCCTTTCTCTTGCGTTCATGGGCTTGCTTCCGTCAGTTTTGGCAGAAGTTTTTCGCACAAAAAAATACGGACTAGCAGGTCCGTATTTTTATCTTTTACAAGCTTTTAACTGCGGCTATAGCAGCTTCGAAGTCAGGCTCAGTGTTAATATTGTCGACATATTCAGCGTAGGTCACAGTGTTGTTTTCATCCAGAACTAGAACTGCACGGGCTAAAAGGTGCCATTCATTGATGAGGACAGCATAGTCGCGACCGAAAGAATGGTCGAAATAGTCAGAGAGCATGACAGCATTTTCGATGCCTTCAGCAGCACACCACTTACCTTGAGCAAAAGGCAAGTCAACTGAAACCGTGATAACAACGGTATTATCCAAGTCAGAGAGCTCTTGGTTGAAACGGCGAGTCTGAGTCGAGCAGACACCAGTATCGATAGATGGGATGATGCTCAGGACTTTCTTTTTGCCAGCAAAGTCAGCCAGAGTTTTCTTTGAAAGGTCAGTAGCTGTCAGGCTAAAATCGTGGGCGGTGTCGCCGACTTGCAGTTGCTTTCCAGTAAAGGTTACAGGATTTCCGAGAAAAGTTGTCATAGGAAGTCTCCATTCATGTTTGATAGCTTCATTGTACAGCGAATAGTGATTTTTTCGAATAATTTGACCGGAAATTTGAGATCGACTCCATGTGAAGCTCCTTCTCCAAAAATAAAGAGGTTAGGATTTTGTCTTCCTAACCTTTTATCATTATTTGGCCAATCCTTCGGAAATTTTATCCAGATTGTATTTCATCATGCTGTAGTAGCTGTCGCCTTCTTCTCCTTCATCAGCGATTGAGTCAGTGAAGATTTTAGCGTAGATTGGGATCTTGGTGTCTTTAGAAACAGTCTTCATCGGACGGTCGTCCACACTTGATTCGACAAAGAGAGACGGCACTTTCGTCTTGCGTAGTTTTTCAACTAAGTTTTTGATTTGATCTGGAGTTCCTTCTTCTTCGGTGTTGATTTCCCAGATATAGGCCGATGGCACATTGTAGGCCTTAGAGAAGTACTTGAAGCATCCTTCACTGGTCACAATCATTTTCTTTTCTTCTGGAATATTGTTGAATTTCTCCTTGGCTTCCTTGTCCAAAGCGGTTAGCTTTTCCACATAGGCTTTAAGATTTTTCTCGTAAGTGGCCTTATTGTCAGGGTCTTTTTCAATCAAATGCTTGGCAATATTTTGCGCATAGATAATGCCGTTTTCCAAGTTGAGCCAAGCATGGGGGTCTTCCTTGCCTTTTTCACTTTGCCCTTCAAGGTAAATGACGTCAACGCCATCGCTGACAGCATAGTAGTCCTTGTTTTCTTCCTTATTGGCATTTTTGACCAACTTGGTAAACCAAGCATTGCCGCCGGTTTCTAGGTTGATACCATTGTAGAAGATGAGGTCTGCTTGAGAAGTCTTTTTGACGTCTTCAGGCAGGGGTTCGTATTCATGGGGGTCCTTGCCGACTGGTACAATGCTGTGCAGGTCAATCTTATCGCCAGCTATATTTTTGGTAATATCAGCGATAATGGAGTTGGTCGCAACAACCTTGAGCTTGGACGAGTCACTGGACGCGTTCTTCTGACCGGAGCAGGAAAAGAGAGCGCAGACTGCTAGCAAAAGCAGGGATAAAAAACCTAATTTTTTCATGGGATTCCTCCATTGATTTTTATTTTAGTTTAGGTCGGTTTTTAAGTTTTAAATAGCGTTGCTTAGGGGCAATAAAGAAAGAGATGAGAAAGATGAGAGCCGATGTCAGGACAATGCTGGATCCTGCAGCGACATTAAAGCTATAGCCGATAAAGAGGCCCAGCACAGAAGCTAGAGCGCCTAGCCCTGAGGACAGCAGAATCATGGTTTTTAGACTGTTGGCATAGAGGTAGGCCGTTGCTGCCGGTGTTATCAAGAGAGCGACAATCAGAATGGTTCCCACGCTCTGCATGGCTGTCACAGAGACCAAGGTCAATAGAATCATCAGCAGATAGTGATAGAAGCTGACCGGCATGCCCATAGCCTGAGCTAGCAGGGGATCAAAGGAGGTAATCAATAGCTGCTTGAAGAAAAGGGTGATGATTAGGAGCACAGCTATTCCGACTCCAATACTAATCCACATATCAATATCCTGCACGGCCAAAATATTCCCAAAGAGAATATGAAAGAGGTCGGTGGAGCTATTGGCTACGCCTATCAGAATCACCCCCAGAGCTAGAAAGGAAGAAAAGGTAATCCCAATGGCCGTATCGCTTTTGATAATGGAATTGCCCTTGATGTAGGTGATAATAATTGAGGCCAAAAGTCCGAAGGTGATGGCTCCGATAAAGAAATTAATCCCTAAAATGTAGGAGAGAGCCACACCGGGCAGAACCGCATGAGAGATAGCGTCCCCCATGAGCGACATGCCGCGCAGAATGATAAAGCAGCCGACAGCCCCAGCAACAATCCCAATGACGATGGCTGTAATGAGGGCATTTTGCAGAAAGTGAAAGTCCCGCAACCCTTGGAAAAATTCTAAAATCATCCTAGGCACCTCCATTCATAAAGAGCTGGGAGCCGTAAGTCTTTTTCATATTGTCCTTGGTAAAGCTGGTCTCGGTAGGACCGAAGGCAATCAGCTTACGATTGAGCAGGATAACTTGGTCGAAATAATCAACAACCTTACTCAGGTCATGATGGACAATCAGGATAATCTTGCCTGCGGCTTTGAGGCTGCGCAGCGTAGACATGATAATCTCTTCGCTGACAGAGTCAATGCCGACGAAGGGCTCGTCCAAAAAGATACAATCCGCCTCTTGAACCAAGCAACGAGCAATCAAGACACGCTGGAATTGGCCGCCGGATAGCTGGCTAATCTGCCGCTCTGCCAAGTTTTCTAAACCGACAATTTTCAATGCCTCAGCCACCTTGTCCCAATGGGAACTCTTCATGCCCTGAAAGAGCTTGAGCTGTGGGTAAAGTCCCAAAGAGACGCACTCTTTGACTTTGATAGGAAAATGATAATCAATATTAATCTTTTGCTCCACATAGGCAACCCGTTGGAGAGAGTTCTGCAGTGGCTTTTGATCCAGCAGAGTCTGGCCTTGGTGGTCAATAATCCCTAGCATACCCTTGAGCAGGGTGGATTTTCCGGCTCCGTTAGGACCAATAATCCCAGTAATGGTTGGCTCCTTAATGGTTAATGAAAGGGGCTCAAGAGCCAGCGTATCCTGATAGCTGACAGTCAAATCTTTAATCGTAATCATCTCATACACCTCTATGTATTTAATATACATTAAAATAAAAATTAAGTCAAGTTAATTTTTAATAAATCTCTAAAATTAATATAAGAAATGTTTGAAAAAATAAGTGGATTTTGATAAGGTTATATCAAAAGCATGAAAGTGAGAAGAAAATGACACGACTACAAGATGATTTCTATGATGCAGTTAATGGCGAGTGGGCCAAGACGGCGGTCATTCCTGATGATAAGCCAGTGACGGGTGGCTTCATGGATCTGGCAGATGAGATTGAAGATCTTATGCTCGCCACGACTGACAAATGGCTGGCTGGCGATGGAGTGCCAGAAGATGCCATTCTGCAGAACTTTGTTGCTTACCATCGCTTGGCAGCGGATTATGACAAGCGGGAAGCGACAGGGATTGAGCCTGCGCGTGCTTACATTGATGAAATTCGCAATCTAACATCTTTTGAAGACTATGCTTCTAAGATTGCTGATTTTGAGTTGGCTGGTAAGCCGACTTATTTCCCCTTTGGTGTGGCGCCTGACTTTATGGACGCTCGTATCAATGTGCTCTGGGCTGACGGACCGGGAACGATTTTGCCAGACACGACCTACTATGCGGAGGACCATCCGCAGAAGGATGACCTGCTTGCAAAATGGCGCAAGGCTCAGGAAGATTTGCTAGCAAAATTTGACTTTGCGGAAGAGGAAATCAAGGATCTTTTGGATAAGGTCTTGGAGTTGGATGCTGTTTTTGCTCAGTATGTTCTGTCTAGTGAAGAAAGCTCTGAGTATGCTAAGCTCTACCATCCTTATAAGTGGGACGATTTCAAGGCCTTGGTACCAGAATTGCCTCTGGCGGATATTTTCACCAAGTTAATCGGTCAAGAACCCGACCAAGTCATTGTGCCGGAAGAGCGTTTTTGGCAGGCAGCTAAGGATATCTATACAGTCGCTAACTGGGATAAACTCCATGCTCTGCTGATTCTCTCTGCGGTCCGCAATACGACACCTTATCTAACGGATGACATCCGTGTCTTGGCAGGAGCTTATCACCGTGCTCTATCAGGGACCCCTCAGGCTCAAGACAAGAAAAAAGCAGCCTTTTACCTGGCCCAAGGTCCCTTTAATCAAGCTGTCGGTCTCTGGTATGCCGGTCAGAAGTTCTCTCCAGAAGCCAAGGCTGATGTGGAGCAGAAAGTGGCGACGATGATTGAAGTTTATAAAAATCGCTTGGCTCAGAATGACTGGCTGACACCAGAAACTCGGGACAAGGCTATTGTCAAACTCAATGTCATCAAGCCTTATATTGGCTATCCTGACGAGCTACCTGAGCGCTATTCCCGCAAGGTCGTGGATGAAAAGCTGACTCTCTTTGAAAATGCTCAGAAGCTGAGCCAGATTGATATTGCTTATAGCTGGAGCAAGTGGAATAAACCGGTGGATTACAAGGAATGGGGAATGCCAGCCCATATGGTCAATGCCTACTACAATCCGCAGAAAAACCTGATTGTCTTTCCAGCGGCTATCCTACAGGCCCCTTTCTATGACTTGCACCAGTCCTCGTCAGCCAATTACGGTGGTATCGGAGCGGTCATCGCCCATGAGATTTCTCATGCTTTCGATACTAACGGAGCTTCCTTTGATGAAAATGGTAGCCTCAATAACTGGTGGACGGAGCACGACTACCAAGCCTTTACCGAACGGACTCAAAAGGTCATTGATCAGTTCGAAGGACAGGATTCCTATGGTGCTAAGGTCAATGGCAAGCTGACTGTTTCAGAAAACGTGGCAGATTTGGGGGGGATTGCAGCAGCCCTAGAAGCAGCCAAGAAAGAAGCGGATTTTTCTGCTGAGGAATTCTTCACTAACTTTGCCCGCATTTGGCGAATGAAGGGACGCGAAGAGTATATGAAGCTCTTGGCAAGCGTTGATGTCCATGCGCCAGCCAAGCTTCGGACCAATGTGCAGCTGCCTAACTTTGACGACTTCTTTACGACCTTTGATGTCCAAGAGGGAGACGGCATGTGGCGGAGCCCAGAAGAGCGGGTGGTCATCTGGTGATGCAGAGATAAGACGTTTATTGAATCTTGATCAATTCAAAAATAATCGAGCTCATTTCAATAGTCTGCTTTTGTTTGTGAAAGCAGACTATTTTATCAAAGAAAATATAAAGCGTTTACATTTATCTAACCTTGTGCTATACTGTAGTTGATAACAAAAAATAAACAAAATATCCAAATAGAATAGATTTCAAAGTGTTTATTAATGAATAATAAAGAAAAGAGATATTCTTATGGTAAAACGATTCATTAGTTCAAATGCTTCAGAAATTTTAAGTATGACTGCGCCGGAGCTGAAACAGAACATCAAGGCCAGTGAGGGCCGCGTTATCCTGTCTGAAAACGTAGCTTTTAAAGAATCTTATATCGGTGATGTGACCAATGCAGAGATTGCTCGGTCTTTTGGTGCTGACTTGATTCTGCTGAATGGGATTGATATCTTCCAGCCTTTTGTAGCTGGTTTGGACGCTAAGGAAGATTTTGTTGAGGAGCTACACCGCTTGGTAGGCCGTCCTATCGGTATCAATCTAGAGCCGGTGGATAGTCAGGCCCAGATGGCAGGAGAACGCCTGATCATTAATGAGGGGCGTCAGGCTAGTTTAGCGACCATTCAACGAGCAGAAGAGCTGGGCGTTGACTTTATCTGCCTGACGGGTAATCCGGGGACTGGTGTCACCAATCAGGCTATTATTGATACCATTCGAGTAGTCAAGGAGAATTTTTCAGGCCTGCTGATTGCGGGCAAAATGCATGCTTCAGGTGTGGATGAGCCGGTAGCAGACCTGGAAGCAATCGCTCAATTTATCGAGGTTGGTGTTGATATTGTCCTAGCACCGGCAGTTGGCAGTGTGCCTGGCTTTGACGAGCAGGACTTGAAGCAGATTGTCCGACTGGCCCATCAAAAGGGGGCTCTGGTTATGAGTGCTATCGGTACCAGCCAGGAGAGTGCTGATGAGGATATCGTCAAGCAAATGGCCATCCGCAACAAAATCTGCGGTGTAGATATCCAGCATATCGGGGATTCTGGTTACGGCTGTCTGGCCCCGGTTGAAAATATCTTTGCCATGAGCAAGGCTCTTAGAGGACAGCGCCACACCATTTCCATGATTTCACGTTCGATTAATAGATAGTAAAAAGAGACAGACTTTTAGGGGGGAAGCTCCTAGAAAGCCTGTCTCTTTTTTTGTAAAAGAAAGACCGAGATGGATTTCTCGGCCTTTATAGGTTTCCTTTTTTATCCAAAAATTCATGATAGACACAGAGACTGACTGCAGAGCGGGCAATGCTGTATTTAGAGTAGGGGATAATGACAATCTCTGCTTGTTTTTGTTTTGGAAAGAGAGGTACTTCCTGCTCTAACTGAGCCAGGACCTGCTCGGCAATCACCGGATAGGAGAAGATCTGGCCGTCCAGATAAATCCTTTCGCTATCAATAAGCTGCCAGAGATTAGAAATGGAAATGGCCAGATAGCGGCAGGCAGTATGAATCAACTCAATGCTGCCCAAATCTCCTAAGCGATAGGCGGTCATCAGACTTGTCAAATCAATATCATTAGCATCCTCTACAAGGGTCTTTAAGAGCGAGGTCTGGGAAGCCCGATACAGGATAGCTGCTTTATCAATCAGAGCGCTCTCGCTGGCATAAACCTGCAGGCAGCCGTGCTTGCCGCAAGGACAGCGCTCGCCTTCAGGATTGATGACGGTATGCCCCACCTCCCCGATAAGATAATTATCCTGACTGTAAATGCTGCCCATGTACATGTAAGAGCAATGAATACCTCTGGCGACATGATAGACGATAAAATTACTGTCTGTCGGATGATAGCTAAAGAGGCGTTCAGCCAGTGTCAAACAGTGCGACTTATTGGCAAAGTAGACAGGAAGGTCAAAGGCTTCTTGAATAGTCCGCAGGTTAATCTGTCCCCAGTGGGGATTTTTAGAAATGATAAAATCACTCTCAGAGAGATTCACATGCCCCGGCAGCCCGAGGGCAATCGCTGAGATAGAGTATTGGCTGTTCTTTTTCAGAAAATCTTGAATGAGTCGGATGATTTCCTGGTCAGACGGGCCGCCGGTCACCTCGACCTGATAAGTCCGAATACTGCTTTCTGCAATCTCACCGGTATTGTCAGCAATGACGATGGCTAGCTGTTTTTCAGAAATCTCAAAGCCCAGATAGTAGCGGCTATGAGGCGCAATGTCTAGCAGGGTTTTCTTGCGGCCTACGCTCTCGTCATTGAGCTCGCCCAGCTCCAGTACCAAGCCTTCCTTGATCAGTTCATTGATGATGCTGCCGGTCGTGGCTGGTGTAATTTGAGTTTCTTTTGAAATATCAATCCGGGAAATCGGTCGTTTGGCATAGAGCCGATCCAGGACAGTTGCCCTTAGCTCATTTTGTTTTCTAGTTCGTGTCATCTTATTTCCTCTGCTGCTATACTATCAAAAAAAGCTAGAAATCTCAAATGTAAGCGTTGACATAATACAGAAAAATAGTTATAATCTTTATAGAATATTAATAACATGGTTGAAAATATTCTTTTTTTGGATTTTTGTTTATATATTGAAAATAAATAGCAAGCGTCGTTGCAGGCTAGGTCAGATTCATAAAGGAGGATGCCGATGGAAACAAAACAGATTATGTTAGTCTGTGCGGCTGGGATGAGCACCAGTCTCATGGTCAATAAAATGCAGAAAGCTGCAGAGGAGCGAGGTTTAGCTGCGACGATATTTGCGGTGCCAGTATCAGAAGCAGAAGACTATCTAAGCGAGAAAAAGGTTGATGTCCTTTTGCTGGGGCCTCAGGTCCGCTATCTATTGGAGGATTTACAGGAAAAACTAGCTTCAAAAGGCATTCCGGTGGATGTTATCCCTATGACGGACTACGGAATGATGAAGGGGGATAAGGTCCTGGATCTGGCAGAGTCGCTCATGAAGTAGGTATTCTTATGGAAAATAAAGATTCCTTAGAGGTCGCTATGACCCTCATTATGTATGGCGGAGAGGCTAAGTCTTGTGCTATCGAAGCCATTGCTGCAGCTAAAAAGCAGGACTTTAATCGAGCTCAGGAGAGGCTGAGTCAGGCTCAAAAGGCCCTGCTGCAAGCCCATCACGCTCAGGCTGAAATGCTGAGCAAGGAGGCACAAGGAGAAAAGACAGAACTTAGTTTATTTATGGTGTATGGGCAGGATCATCTCATGACCAGTATCGCCTTTGTTGATTTGGCAAAGGAGATTGTTGATTTGCATAAAAAATTTGATGAATAGGAGAAATGCAGATGAGTAGTTTGGTTGATAAATGGCAAGCACGTCTCATGCCTATTGCCAATAAAATCGGCAACCAAAAATTTCTGGTTGCCCTGCGGGATTCCTTTATCGGGACCATGCCTGTGATTATGACGGGCTCTTTCGCCCTCATGGTCAACGCTTTTCTATCTGACTTGCCAGGACAGTTTGGCTGGACCTGGATTTCCTCTACCTTCCAGTGGCTGATTGATATTAACTGGCTGGTATTTAAGGGCAGTATTCCTATTGTTACCCTCTTGTTCCTCTTTACCTTCGGGGTCAATATCGCTAAGATTTACAATACTGATAAGGTATCTGCCGGTCTGGTAGCTGTTGCTTCCTACATCATTACCATTGGTGGATCAGTTACTAAAACCTTTGAGTTGGCTGGCAAAACACCAGGGCTGAGCAAGGCAATTTCAAAACTTCCAGAGCTAAAACTTGACGGCAGTGACCTGTCTGTGACGATTAACAGTGTCATTCCAGGTGACCAGATCAGTGCGCGTGGTTATTTTACTGCCATTCTGATTGGTTTTGTGTCTGTCATTATCTTCTGTAAGGTTATGAATCGTAACTGGACGATCAAGCTTCCAGATTCTGTTCCGCCAGCTATCATGAAGCCGTTCCTGTCTATCATTCCAGCTGCGATTGCCATGTATGTCGTGGGAATTGCGACCTATCTCTTTAATCTGGTGACAGGCGAGCTCTTGATTGACTGGATTTACAAGATTCTTCAGGCGCCGCTTCTCAGTTTGTCTCAAAGCTTCTGGGCTGTGCTGCTCATTGTCTTTCTCAATAAGATTTTCTGGTTCTTCGGACTGCACGGCGGTAATGTGCTAGCGCCAGTTATGGCCAGTCTCTTTGGTGTGACCATGCTGGCCAATCTGGAAGCTTATCAGGCTGGGCATGCGATTCCTTACATGTGGACGGATAATTCTTTTGGTGCTTTTGTCTGGTTTGATGCGATTGGGGTTGCCATTGCCATTCTCTGGCAATCTCGAAACAAGCACTACCGTGAAGTGGCCAAGTTGGGAATTTTCCCAATGGTCTTCAACATCGGTGAGCCGGTCATGTACGGTCTGCCAATCGTTTTGAATCCAATTATGTTTATTCCATACGTCCTGACGCCAATGGTCATGGTGACAGTAGCCTACTTTGCAACCTCTATGGGCTTAGTTGCGCCGGTTACTCAAAACGTCACCTGGGTAATGCCGCCGGTTCTCTACGGTTTCTTTGCGACAGCCTTCGACTGGCGGGCAATTATTCTTTCGCTGGTTAATATCGCTATTTCAACCGCTATATATCTGCCCTTTGTCAAGATGGCAGATAAACAGGAGGAGCTTGGATAGATGGCAAAATTTGAAATTAAAGAAGAATTTTACCTGGATGGCAAGCCTTTTAAGATTTTATCGGGAGCTATTCAGTATTTCCGGCTTCATCCAGACCAGTGGCGAGATACCCTTTACAATCTTAAAGCTTTAGGCTTTAATACGGTAGAAACCTATATTCCTTGGGCATTGCATGAACCTCAGGAAGGTCAGTTTCAGGCAGAGGGCATGCTGGATTTTGAAGCATACTTCAAGTTGGTTGAGGAGATGGGGCTTTATCTCATTGTCCGTCCGACGCCTTACATCTGTGCAGAGTTTGACTTTGGCGGCCTGCCGGCTTGGCTCTTGAGATATCCTTCAATGCGCCTGCGGGTCAATCATCCGCTTTTTCTGGAAAAGGTCAGTCATTTCTATGACTGGCTCTTTCCCAAGCTTCTGCCCTATCAGAGTGATCAAGACGGACCTATCCTCATGATGCAGGTGGAAAATGAATACGGTTCTTACGCCGAGGACAAGGCCTACATGCGTAGCATTGCGCAGATGATGAAGGTACGTGGAGTTACGGTTCCCCTCTTTACCTCTGATGGGACTTGGATTGAGGCCCTGGAGTCTGGCACCTTGATTGAAGACGATATTTTTGTGACGGGGAATTTCGGCTCTCAGCCCAAGGAAAACACGGATAATCTGCGAGCTTTCATGGAGCGGTACGGCAAGAAATGGCCGCTTATGTGTACAGAGTTCTGGGATGGCTGGTTCAGCCGCTGGAGCGAGGAAATCGTTCGGCGAGAGGCAGAAGATTTGGCTCAGGATGTCAAAGAAATGCTGCAGCTAGGCAGCATGAACCTTTTCCTACTGAGAGGTGGGACCAATTTTGGTTTTATCAGCGGCTGTTCTGCCCGCAAGACCAAGGATTTGCCACAGATTACCTCCTATGACTTTGATGCTCCTATTACTGAGTGGGGGCAGCCGACCGAGAAATACTACGCTGTTCAGCGGGTGACCCACGAGGTCTTTCCAGAGCTTGAGCAGATGGAGCCGATTAGCCGACAGGCCAAGGCCTATGGTAGTTTTCCGCTGCTTGGGACTGCAAATCTGCTGGATGTTGCAGCGGACATCACAGAGGAAATTCAGCTGGATTATCCGCAGCCTATGGAGCAGATTGGGCAGAATCATGGCTATATTCTCTACCGTTCCGATATCAAAAATCAATACCATGAGGAAAGGCTCAAGGCATTGGAGACTCATGATCGCTGTCATTTCTATATCAATCAGGAGCACCTAGCTACCCAGTATCGGGAAGAAATCGGTGATGAAATGCTCTTCTCAGCTGACACCGAACGGATTCAGATTGATGTGTTGGTGGAAAATATGGGGCGGGTCAACTATGGTTACAAGCTGGGTGCACCCAGTCAATCCAAGGGAGTCAAGGGTGGTATCATGATTAACCACCAGTTCCGCAAGGGTTGGAAGCATTATGCGCTCAAGTTTGACCAGGAAATGCTGGCCAAGCTAGACTGCTACTCAGCTCCACCTGAAAGAGTTAAAGCACCGACCTTCTATCGCTTTGAAGCAGAGTTAGATGATATCGCTGATACTTTCATTGACTGCTCTAAGTATGGGAAGGGCTGTATTTCGGTCAACGGCTTCAACCTTGGCCGCTACTGGAATGAAGGACCAATTCACTATCTCTATGTGCCGTCTGGCCTACTTAAGGAAAAGAATGAATTTATCGTCTTTGAAACTGAAAATGTCAAGATTGAAGAGTTGACCTTGCTTGATCATCCGGTCTATAAGAAATGAGGTGTTGCGATGAAATATATGACAGTCGGGAATGAACTGAAAGAAGCCAGTCAGCTGATTTTGGGCTGCATGCGATTGGCAGAGCACGATCCTAAAGAGGTCGTTTCCGTTCTTGAAACAGCATTAGAAGTGGGAATTAATTTCTTTGACCACTCAGATGTTTATGCTGGTGGGCAATCTGAAGCCAAGTTTGCGCAGGCTCTTCGCTCAGCTAAAATTCCCCGAGACCGAGTTCTCATCCAGTCCAAGTGCGGACTGCGGGATGTTCACACCAACTACCATTTTGACTTTTCTAAGGATTATATTATTCGTTCGGTTGAAGGCAGCTTGGAGCGTTTGCAGACAGACTATCTGGATGTGCTCCTCCTACACCGGCCAGATGCTCTTGTGGAGCCGGAAGAGGTGGCTGAAGCTTTCTCACAGCTACACCAAGCTGGTAAGGTCCGCTATTTCGGAGTCAGCAATCAAAATCCTTATCAGATCGAGCTGCTGCAGAAAAGTGTGGAGCAGCCCTTGATTGCCAACCAACTGCAGTTTGGTCCAGCCCATACTCCGATGCTGGATGCTGGGCTCAATGCCAATATGCTCAATCCTTTGGCAATCGTTCGGGATGGTAGTGTATTGGACTATTGTCGATTGCATCATATCACGATTCAGCCTTGGTCACCATTTCAGGTCGACTTGAACCAGGGACTGTTTATGGAGCATCCTAAATATGCTCGGCTTACAGAAACTCTGCATGCTTTTGCGTCAGACTATCAAGTTTCCTTTGAAGCCTTAGTTCTCGCCTGGATTTTGCGTCATCCGGCTCAAATGCAGCCAATTGTTGGCTCCATGAATCCGCAGAGAATTCGCTCAATGGTGGCTGCTTTTGATATTGAGCTCTCTCGGGCTGACTGGTATAAGATATACAAGAGCGCAGGGAATCCTCTGCCCTAAGCTTGTTTTTGCAGGGAGATTATTTGTTATTCAGAATCAATGAAGACTAAGAGCAGCGAGTCAGTCTGCATACTTCATTGATTAACCTCGAATCTGCACCTTATGAAAGGAGAATGATATGAATAATAAGTTTTCTTGGCAAGGCCTAGCAAAATCTGCTTCTGCTGCCAAGTATGGAAGCGGCTTGCTGCTATGTGCTTCCCTCTTGTCCTTAGCAGCTTTGACGTGCGTGTCAAGAGTTGAAGCAGAAGATGTTGCGCCTGCCCCTGCCGCAGTAGCTGAAACGCCGACTTCTCCAGCAGCCCAAGCAAGTCCTGAGGCTGAAAATCCAGCTGTGGCTGAACCCCAAGCAGCTCCTGCAAGTCAGGCCGAATCAGCTACAACTGCTAGCGAGTTGCCAGCCAGTCAGGTCATGTCCGATGAGCAGAAGCAGCGCGCCATTGCTCAGATGGGAGCCAATCAAGGGGATGTCTGGGTTTGGTCGGAGGAAAATGTCGTTGAAGAAAATGGGGAGCGTCAAAAGCGCGGTCCTAATGGCGGCCCCGGCCAATTTAATGGCGGAGCCGTCGTGTTAGGCGGTCGTCCGACTTATGACCCCGCAGCTGATTGGTACTACCTAGCTTATAAAGGCGAAGGGATGACCGACGAAGAAGCGCAGGCTGTCTTTGACAAGGAACGCGGCAAATGGATGAATGAATTTGATCCTTGGGGCGTTGTGATGGAAATGACGGACAATAAGGCTGGCAATGCTTGGGCAGATGTTCGTAACATGCAGGCTTTCGTCCTTCGGAAGAACTCCAATGTCTGGGAGAAAATTGTAGATCACCCTCAAGGGGTTCAATGGGTTTCTCAATTCAAGGGGAATATGTCCAGCAACGTAGGAGATGCACGGCAGGAAGCCTTGGCTGGCGGGGGAACAGCTATTGAGGTATTACCTAAGCAGGATCGGGTTGCCCACTGGGGTTCTGATCAAGCCCGTGATATTCCGGATCCTCAAAGCATTCGAGCTGTTTTAGTTTCCGTAGAGGCTCGTATTTCTGAAAAATCTGACCCAGATGCCAAGCTTGGTATTCAAGTTGGCGGTGACTGGAAATTTGCTGAAGAAGTGAGTAAGCCGCTCTGGTATCCAGGAGCTGGTCTGGCTGGTATTCAGCGACTGACCAAGGATTGGGCTCGTTACTATTTTGTCAGCCTCACTGGTATTCAAGATGCAGTTGAAGAAAGGGCCATTTCACAAGATGAGTTTATGAAGAGTATCGTGCCGTTGGCCGATATGGAACAAACCTCACAAAATCAAGCTCAGCAGCCAACTCCTGCGAGGCCTGATCCAAAGGGTAGCCAAACGGAAAATCTGACCTATAAAGCAAGCGGCCAGACTGATTCTCAAGCAGTGTCTCAACAGCCAACTCTTCAACAAACTTCTTCCAAACAACTGCCTAAGACTGGCAGCCAAAGCAGTCTATTGACCAATCTGCTTGGATTCGGGCTCTTAGGACTGGGTGCTGGCTTCCTTGGCTTGAAGAAAAAATCTTAGGTTTTACAAGCTAGAGGAAAAATAATCTACAAAAAAGCAACAGCAGATTCTAGCTGTTGCTTTGTGTTTGGTTTAGGTTTTGCACGACAGTCTGTTCAAAATTAGGTACTTGCGCAACCTGCTCGGCAATCGGACTGCAGACAGGGGCTTGGTATTTTTTAGTAAAGCGGCATCTTGGGAAATTGGAGCAGCCCCAAAATTGCTGGCCAGCCTTAGAACCTTTGGATGCTGTACGGAGCACCAATCCATGCTGGCAGCGAGGGCAGATCTTTTCTGCTTCTCTACGCTGTTTATTCTGAGTAATGCTGTTAATATGGCGCTCTTTGATGACCTGCTTTCGCTTGGTCAAAGGCAGGAGCATACGATAAAGGTCGTCAATCTGCTCAGGCGACAGGTAGACTTGACTTTGGCAGGCCTGCCAGTCAATTGTCCCAATCACTTGCCAGATCTGAATAACTTTATGCTTATCACTGTTTAGATGGATTTCCTTAAGCTGACAGTCATTGCCGAAGACGATATAGGAGTATAGATTGGGTGTGTACTTGTTGAGATAATAGCTGAGCCATTTGAGATGAACTTTATTTTGAATAACGGGATTGAAAAAAGAATGTTTGTAAGATTTTCCGCGTCCACCGGAAAGAACCTGAGTCCAGTATTGCTGGTTTTCTGAGCCGAAGATCCAGCCCTTGTAGTTTTTTGACTCAAAAATGTAAATTCCAGATGGATGAATCAGCAGGGCATCAATCTCAGTAGTAGTGCCATCTTCTTTGAAGATGTAGAGATTGTACAAAATCTTTTTGTAGCCATAGAGCTGGTTCAAGACCTGACCAAGCTGGTACTCTCCCTGTTTTCCCTTGTTGTATTTGAGTTCCCAAGGGGCAGTCTGGGTTTGCTGGAAATAGTCAGGCTCTGGACTTTGGCTGGATGACCAATCCGAGTCCGTGTTTTCTCGGTCTTCAAGTAGCTTATAACTGATAAAAAAGACGATGCCAAAGACAGCCACAAATGCGACGAAAAAGAATCCAAACATTTCCTAATCTCCCTTAAAATCCCTAATTCGAGTATAGCACAAAATAAAGAACGAAAGATTTTTATAAGTGTAAAAACACAGCAATTGAACAACTAACAAAAATGTGTCTAAAAAACGGAAACTATCCTTTAAAAACTTATTTTCTAAAAATACCTCACAAACCTAAAAAATCATGTATAATAAAAAGACAGGAAAAGAATAGGAGTTATTATGCCTCAGGAATTAATCAGTGTTATCATCCCTGTTTACAATGTTGAGCAGTATTTAGCAGAATGTGTGAACAGCGTCTGTCGTCAGACCTATCAAAATCTGGAAATTATTCTAGTCAATGATGGTTCAACAGATGCTTCTGGCCAGGTTTGCCAAGAGCTGGCTGACCAGGATGTGAGGATTCGTCTCATTCATCAGGACAATCAAGGCTTGTCCGGTGCCCGCAACACAGGGATTGAGCACTCTAGTGCAGACTATTTGATTTTTGTTGATTCAGATGACTGGCTGCCTGAGCAGCATGTTGCCCGTCTTTATGAAAAGCTGAAAGAGTATGATGCGGACATTGCCATTGGTCACCACTGTAGTTTCCGTGCTGAGGATTCAGCCTTCCTCTACTATTCGACAGAGCATTTTGAAACCCTCTATACGCGAGAAGAGATAATCGAGGAGTACCCTAAACGACGCATGGTAGACGGTGTCTTTCTCTGTGCCTGGGCCAAGCTCTATAAGCGTAAGCTCTTTGATACAGTGCGCTATCCAGTCGGCCGAGTGGCCGAAGATGCCTTCACGACTTATAAGCTGTACCTTCAGTCAGAAAAGATCATCTATCTCAATGAACCGCTCTATTACTATCGCTTGCGGCCAAATAGCATCTCCATGACTTGGAATGAGCAGTGGTTTCGAGACTTGATTGTAGGTTTTGAGGAGCAGCTAGCCATTCTAGGTAAGCTGGGCTATGACCTGAGCTTCTACTACAAGTACTACACCTTCCTGCTCCAGTATTGTCGCGACAGCGCTGCAGCCGTCGGTATGCAGTCCAGTCTGGTCTATCAGGAAATTGAAAGCAAACTCAAACTATTTGGAGAATAAATAAAACAAGCTACCTTTCAACCATAGGGCTGAAAGCGTGGCTTGTTTTTTAGTGTTTTAAAAATTGAAGACTAAAAATAACAATTAATGTCATGCTTCAAAAAGACATCTTGGTATTCAAATAAGTCTTCAGGGTGCAAGGCCTTGACATCCTCCATGGCATACTTTCGGTCGAGTAATTTGTATTTGTTTTCGCCAAATTGATGGAAAGGCAGCAGCTGGACTTGATCGATGGATAGCTCATTAAACAGGGTCGCAAACTGCTCTGCATCTTCTAAAGAGTCGTTAAAATCTGGAATGACAGGAATGCGCAGAACAATCGTCTTTTGATGAGTAAAAGCGTAGTGGATATTCTGAACAATCAATTCGTTTTTTACTCCAGTCACCTTGCGGTGGTTGACAGAGTTATAATGCTTCAGGTCTGTATAGATAAAATCAACGTATTGGATGAGATCCACGAATTTTTCGTGTTCTACAAAGGCAGTTGTTTCGATAGCGGTATGAATCCCTTTGTCCTTAGCGGCTTTGAGAATGGCCTTGGCAAATTCAAACTGAGCGAAAATCTCTCCGCCAGATAAGGTTAGGCCACCGCCAGATTCTTCATAAAAATCTCTGTCCTTTAGGACTTCGTCGATAATCTCCTCAACGCTTCTTTCTTCCCCCATAGTGATGCTTTTTTTGGTAGTAGCATCCAGCATAGGCTCGGGTCTGTGTTGCTGTGATTCTGGATTAGAGCACCAAGGGCAGCGTAGAGGACAGCCCTTGAGGAAAACCGTTGTACGAATCCCTGGTCCATCATGAATACTGAAATGTTGGATGTTGAAAATAATTCCTTTTGTTGTTTCCATACTCAGGCCTCCTTTGGATACAATCATTATAACTTATTTTAGAAAGAAAAACAATTACGAATGAAAGTTATTTTTATTTTATTTTTAAGGCGTCTTTTGTTACAATAATAGCAGAGGTGATAGAATGGAACGTTTAGATGAAATTGTTAAATTAGTATCTGAATTTGAACGAATCGATGTCAATACTTTATCTGACCGCTTAAAAGTGTCCAAAGTAACGATTCGCAAGGACTTGGATAAGCTGGAAACCAAAGGTCTGCTGCGCAGAGAGCATGGCTATGCTGTTTTAAATAGCGGCGATGATCTGAATGTCAGACTTTCCTTTCATTATGATACCAAACGACGGATTGCCCAGAAAGCAGCAAAAATCGTTCAGGATAATGAAACCATTATGATTGAATCTGGTTCGACCTGTGCCTTGTTAGCTGAGGAAATCTGCCGAACGAAGAACAATGTCAAGATTATTACCAATTCTTATTTTATTGCGGATTATATAAAGCAAGCTGATTCTTGTAAAATTATTTTGCTGGGTGGAGAATTTCAGAAAGATTCGCAGGTGACAGTAGGGCCTCTTCTCAAGGAAATGATTCGCTTTTTCCACGTAGAACATGCTTTTGTCGGAACAGATGGCTATGATGAAAATCTAGGCTTTACAGGCAAGGACCTGATGCGGAGTGAGGTTGTACAGTATATGTCAGAGGCATCTGACCAGATGATTGTTTTGACGGATTCAAGCAAGTTCACCAAAAAAGGTACGGTTAAGAGATTCGGCTTCAAGCAGATTGCCCAAGTGGTGACTGACAAGGCGATTCCTAAAGAGGCTGTTGAGCGCTTGAAAGCTGCGGATATCAAGCTGACTCTAATCTAGCAGAGAGAAGGAGATAAGATGAAAAATGAAAGAAAAAAACTATTGGCAAAAATTGCTTATCTCTACTATATAGAAGAAAAAAGCCAGTCTGACATTGCGGCTGAGACAGGGATTTATCGCACCACCATCAGCCGAATGCTGGCAGAAGCTAAAAAAGAGGGCATTGTAAAGATTGAGATTGAAGACTTTGATACTCGCTTGTTCCACTTGGAAAACTATGTAAAAGAAAAATACGGGCTCAAGGGAATCGAGATTGTCAGTAATTTAGTGGATGAATCTCCAGCAGATCTGGAAGAGAGATTGGCGCAAGCTGCTGCGGGTATGCTGCGCGGCCTGATTAAAGACAATGATAAAGTGGGCTTTTCTTGGGGAAAGAGCTTGAGTCTTTTGGTAGAGCACTCCAGCAGCAAGCATTTGACAAATGTCCATTTCTTTCCTTTGGCGGGTGGCCCCAGTCATATCCATGCACGCTACCATGTGAACACCCTCATCTATAGCATGGCTGGGAAATACCATGGGGACTGCCGTTTTATAAATTCCACGATTATTCAGGAAGATGAGCAGCTGACAAATGGAATTTTAGCTTCTAAATATTTTGAAGAGCTAAAAAGCAGCTGGCAGGAGCTGGATGTGGCTGTGGTTGGTATTGGCGGGCAGGTTGACACGAGAAATCGTCAATGGCTGGACATGCTGACCTTAGAGGATTTTCTTGCACTAGAGAGCCATGCTGCTGTCGGAGAAATCTGCTGTCGCTTCTTTAATAAAAAAGGGGACATGGTCTACCAGCATTTGCAAAATCGAACGATTGCCATCTCTTTGGAAAATTTGAAAAAAGTGCCGCTTAGTCTAGCCTTTGCTTATGGCAGTCAAAAGTCTGCTGCTATATTAGCTGTGTTGCGAGCTGGATATGTCAATCACTTGGTCACAGATGAAGCGACTATTTTGAAAATGTTAGACTTGGACGGAGATAGGAGTTTCTTCACTTCTTGATGACAGTAGAATCTCAGGTGAAATAAGACTTCCAAGACGGGATTCAGGGATCCTATTTTTTATAGTAAACTAGCACTTATATATGGAGGTGGATTGTTGATTTGAAAAAGCTTATGAAACAAAAATTGACTAGTTTAGCCACAGGAGAGCTAGTCGCTGTGCTAGTATTTTGGATGAATTTTTTCCTGCTCAAAAAATGGATTCTTACTACTGGAGCTTTGATTTCTATTTCTTTCTCCTTGTTTGTACTTAGTTTTATTCTGATACAGGGCTCTGTTTTCTGGTGGATTTTGATAAAAAGGATTTCCAATCCAGGATTTGCGGAAAGATATACAGGCAAAATTTACAAGATACTAAAGCTCTTAGACCTTATTTTACTGGGTGTGGGAGCCCTGATAATTATTTTAAATTACAGTGAATTTTCCACAGGTATAATCTCTTTAGCAATTTGGTTTTTTGCTGTCATCGAGTGGATTAATTATTTTAAATTGCAATTATCCTACAGTCTGAATCCTGCTGTTTTATTGAAATGCATCCTCCAGAGGAAATTGCGGAAAAGTAAAATAGCAAAGGAAATTGAGAAGGCCGTATAAAAAGATAAGTTTCCGTTTCTTAAAATAGCATATATGAGGAAGTAGAAGCAAATAGCTGCTGCTTCTTTTTTGTGCCGAATCTGCTGATCGTTCTTATCTAATAGAGTGCCTTTGATTCGCAGATAAATACAGCTGTACAGAATTGTCCTTTATGGGGGGTATTTTTGCACAAATGTGCGAAAAAATTTAAATAAGCTAATTTGTTCTATAATATATTGACGGACTGAGATAAAGGTGATACATTTTAGTTACAAACAAAAATAAATCACTTTCAAACAAAAGAACAAGTTTTTGTTAATCATAAAGATAGGAGCGGTTGTAACATATGGAAATGATTGTAGCAGATCAAATTATCATGGGCCTTATCTTAGACGCTGGTGATGCCAAGCAGCATATTTATCAAGCTTTATCACTAGCTAAAGATGGTAAGTTTTCAGAATGCGATGAGCAGATTGAGCTGGCAGATAAGGCGCTGTTAGAGGCCCATAACTTGCAGACCAAGTTCCTAGCTCAGGAAGCTGGAGGAACGAAGACAGAGATTACAGCGCTGTTTGTTCATTCTCAAGATCATTTGATGACTAGCATTACAGAGATTAACCTCATCAAAGAAATCATCGACTTGAGAAGAGAATTACAAGGGAAAAAATGAATCATCAGGAGGATGAAAAGATGGTTAAGATTGGTTTGTTCTGCGCGGCAGGTTTTTCAACAGGAATGTTGGTCAATAACATGAAGATAGCTGCAGCTGAAAAAGGGGTAGAAGCTGAGATTGAAGCCTACTCTCAGGCTAAGCTGGCTGATTATGCAGCGGATCTGGATGTCGCTTTATTGGGCCCGCAGGTAGCCTATACACTAGACAAATCTACAGCTATTTGCGACAGCTGCCATACTCCGATTGCAGTTATTCCGATGGCTGATTACGGTATGCTAGATGGTAAAAAAGTGCTAAACCTCGCTTTGAGTTTGTTGGATAAACATTAAAATCAAGGAGCTTCGTTATGTCTAAAGTGGATACTCAAAAAATCATTGCGCCGATTATGAAGTTTGTCAATATGCGCGGGATTATCGCCTTAAAAGACGGTATGTTGGCAATTTTGCCTCTTACAGTTGTGGGAAGTCTATTCTTGATTGTAGGGCAATTACCATTTGAAGGTCTAAATCAAGCCATTGCTGGTGTGTTTGGGGCAGACTGGACAGAACCGTTTATGCAGGTTTATTCAGGAACCTTTGCCATTATGGGGCTGATTTCTTGTTTTTCAATCGGCTATTCTTATGCTAAGAACAGCGGTGTAGAGCCTCTGCCGGCAGGGGTGTTGTCTCTTTCTTCCTTCTTTATCCTTTTGAAATCCTCCTACATACCAGAAAAGGGTGAAGCGATTGGAGATGCGATTGCCAAGGTCTGGTTTGGTGGTCAAGGAATCATTGGGGCCATTCTTATTGGTTTGGCAGTTGGCAGTATCTATACGATTTTCATTCAAAAGCATATTGTCATCAAAATGCCAGAGCAGGTTCCGCAAGCAATTGCCAAGCAGTTTGAAGCCATGATTCCAGCTTTCGTTATTTTCTTGCTGTCGATGCTTGTTTATATTATTGCCAAGATAGCGACTGGTGGCGGTACCTTTATTGAGATGATTTACGATGTCATTCAGGTGCCTCTGCAAGGTCTGACGGGCTCTCTGTATGGAGCTATCGGTATTGCTTTCTTCATTTCTTTCCTGTGGTGGTTCGGCGTCCACGGCCAGTCCGTTGTCAATGGTGTCGTAACAGCCTTGCTGTTGTCAAATCTAGATGCTAATAAGGCCCTGCTTGCTGCAGATAAGCTGTCTGTCAGTCAAGGCGCTCATATTGTGACTCAGCAATTTTTGGATAGTTTTCTTATCTTGTCTGGCTCCGGAATCACTTTCGGAGTGGTCGTGGCCATGCTCTTTGCTGCCAAGTCCAAGCAGTATAAGGCTCTGGGGAAAGTTGCAGCTTTCCCGGCAATCTTTAATGTCAATGAGCCAGTTGTCTTTGGTTTTCCGATTGTGATGAATCCGGTCATGTTCCTGCCCTTCGTTTTGGTACCGGTTCTAGCTGCTTTGATTGTCTACATGGCGATTGCAGTCGGCTTTATGCAGCCATTCGCAGGTGTGACTTTGCCTTGGAGTACACCGGCTATCATTTCTGGCTTTATGGTCGCTGGCTGGCAAGGGGCAGTCATTCAAATTGTGATCCTAGCCATGTCTGCCTTTGTCTATTTCCCATTTGTGAAGTTTCAGGATAAGATTGCCTATAATAACGAATTGGAAAATGAAGAATAATTTGACTTTGATGAATAAAAACACAAAAGTTTCTTGGCTCAGATGGCACAAATGTGCAAAAAATCTTTAATTCTGTAATCGCTTATAAATGATTGAATTCTAAGATTTTGCATGTTACAATAGTTACGAAAGAAATAAATTAATTTTCATAAGAAAGGTCGTGGCCAAATGATCCAAGTAAAAGAAGTAGAAAGAACAACAATAAAAACAGACTATTTTGGCAGTTTAACAGAGCGGATGAATAAATATCGGGAAGATGTTTTAAATAAAAAGCCCTATATTGACGCAGAGCGTGCTGTCCTAGCTACTAAGGCCTATGATAAGCATAAGGAAAAACCAAATGTGTTGAAACGTGCTTACATGCTCAAAGAGATTTTGGAAAATATGACGCTTTATATCGAAGATGAAACGATGATTGTCGGTAATCAGGCTTCATCTAATAAAGATGCGCCTATCTTCCCAGAGTATACTTTAGAGTTTGTACTCAATGAACTAGATCTTTTTGAGAAGCGGGACGGAGACGTCTTCTACATCACAGAGGAAACCAAAGAGCAGCTCCGTAGTATTGCTCCTTTCTGGGAAAACAATAACCTCCGTGCTCGAGCAGGGGCTCTACTTCCAGAAGAAGTTCAGGTTTATATGGAAACTGGCTTCTTTGGTATGGAAGGAAAGATGAACTCTGGGGACGCCCACTTGGCGGTCAACTATCAAAAACTCTTGGCCTATGGGCTGAAAGGTTTTGAAGAAAAAGCTCGCGCAGCTAAGGAAGCTTTGGATTTGACCGATCCGGCTAGTATTGACAAATACCACTTCTATGATTCCATTTTCATCGTAGTAGATGCTGTGAAAGCTTATGCGGAGCGTTTTGTAGCCTTGGCCAATCAGCTGGCTGAAAAAGCAGAGCCTAGGCGCCGTCAGGAGCTCTTAGAAATCGCTAGAATCTGTTCTAAAGTGCCGTACGAGCCAGCATCAACCTTTGCTGAAGCTGTTCAGTCTGTTTGGTTTATCCAGTGTATCCTTCAGATTGAGTCCAACGGACACTCACTCTCTTATGGACGCTTTGACCAGTACATGTATCCTTATGTCAAGGCAGATTTGGAAGCTGGACGTGAGACTGAGGCTAGCATTGTAGAACGCTTAACCAATCTCTGGATTAAGACGATTACCATTAATAAAGTCCGCAGTCAGGCTCATACTTTCTCATCTGCGGGCAGTCCGCTTTATCAAAATGTGACAATCGGTGGCCAAACGAGAGATAAGAGAGATGCAGTCAACCCACTTTCCTACCTTGTGTTGAAATCTGTAGCTCAAACTCATCTTCCTCAGCCGAATCTGACTGTTCGCTATCATGCAGGCCTAGATGCTTGCTTTATGAATGAGTGTATTGAAGTCATGAAGCTCGGTTTCGGTATGCCGGCCTTCAATAATGATGAAATCATCATCCCATCCTTTATTGCTAAAGGCGTTTTGGAAGAAGATGCATATGACTACAGTGCTATCGGCTGTGTGGAAACTGCTGTGCCTGGTAAATGGGGCTACCGTTGTACAGGCATGAGCTACATGAACTTCCCTAAGGTACTCCTGATCACTATGAACGATGGGATTGATCCAGTATCTGGCAAGCGCTTTGCGCCAAGCTTCGGTCACTTTAAAGATATGAAGAGCTTTGCAGAGCTGCAAACGGCTTGGGACAAGACCTTGCGCCACTTGACCCGCATGAGTGTCATCGTGGAAAATTCTATTGACCTGTCTCTCGAAAGAGAAGTGCCGGATATCCTCTGCTCAGCTTTGACAGATGACTGTATCGGACGCGGTAAGCATTTGAAAGAGGGTGGAGCTGTCTATGACTATATTTCTGGCCTTCAAGTCGGTATTGCCAATCTATCAGACTCATTGGCGGCCGTCAAGAAGCTAGTCTTTGAAGAAGGCAGGCTGACTCCGGCAGAACTCTGGCATGCACTTGAAACGGACTATGCAGGTGAGCGTGGTAAAGAAATTCAAGAGATGCTGATTCATGATGCACCGAAATATGGTAATGATGATGATTACGCAGATAAGCTAGTGACAGATGCTTATGATATTTATGTGGATGAAATCGCTAAATATCCAAATACCCGTTATGGCCGTGGTCCAATTGGCGGTATCCGCTACTCTGGAACATCTTCTATTTCAGCTAATGTCGGTCAAGGTCGCGGTACCTTGGCGACACCAGATGGCCGCAATGCCGGAACACCACTCGCTGAAGGCTGCTCTCCGTCCCACAATATGGACAAGAACGGCCCGACCTCTGTATTAAAATCTGTTTCCAAATTGCCGACAGATGAAATCGTAGGAGGCGTTCTGCTCAATCAAAAAGTGAATCCTCAGACCCTGTCTAAGGAAGAAGATAAAGTGAAACTTATTGCCTTGCTTCGTACATTCTTTAACCGTCTGCATGGCTATCATATCCAATACAATGTCGTTTCTCGGGAAACCTTGATTGATGCTCAGAAGCATCCTGAAAAACACCGCGATTTGATTGTTCGCGTTGCAGGCTACTCTGCTTTCTTCAATGTGCTTTCCAAGGCGACGCAAGATGATATTATCGGACGTACGGAGCACACATTGTAAAAGAGGTCCAATTTATGGAATTCATGCTTGATACCTTAAATTTAGAGGAGATAAAAAAATGGTCGGAAGTCCTCCCCTTGGCGGGAGTGACTTCTAATCCGACCATCGCAAAAAAAGAAGGGAAAATAGATTTCTTCGAACGGATTCGTGCCGTTCGGGAAATCATAGGAGAAGGTCCATCTATCCATGTGCAGGTTGTTGCTAAAGATTATGAGGGCATCTTGAAGGATGTCGCTGAAATTCGAAAAAAATGCGGCGATGCTGTCTATATTAAAGTTCCGGTCACACCGGCTGGTCTGGCAGCTATCAAAACTCTCAAAGCAGAAGGTTACAAGATCACAGCGACAGCCATTTATACAACCTTTCAAGGACTATTAGCCATTGAAGCAGGGGCTGACTATCTTGCTCCTTACTATAACCGCATGGAAAATCTCAATATTGATTCAGATGCTGTGATTAGCCAGCTAGCTCAGGCAATTGAGCGGGATCATTCCGCCAGCAAAATATTGGCAGCTTCCTTTAAGAATGTTGACCAAATCAATCGTGCTTTTGCTGATGAGGCCCAAGCCATTACAGCAGGACCAGATATCTTTGCAGCAGCTTTTGCCATGCCGTCTATCGCTAAGGCAGTAGATGACTTTGCCGCTGACTGGTCAGCAATTCACAATCAGGAATACATTTAAAAGGCAGGTATAATGCTCTATCTATAAAAAGGAAAGAGGTGCTCTATGAAAATTTTTGCAAGTCCGTCTCGTTACATTCAAGGAGAGAATGCTCTGTTTGAAAATGCAAAACAGATTCTTCAGTTAGGCAACCATCCAGTCTTGCTTTGTGATGATGTGGTTTACCAGATTGTTGGGGAAAAATTCAATGACTACCTTACCCGTTATGGCTTTCATGTGCTGCATGTCGCTTTTAACGGAGAAGCTTCTGATGCTGAAATAGATCGGGTCGTTGCTTTGGCTGAAAAAGACGGAGCAGACTTGGTTATTGGTCTAGGCGGTGGAAAAACGATTGACAGTGCGAAGGCGATTGCAGACATACTAGGTCGTCCCGTGGTCATTGCGCCAACCATTGCCTCTACAGATGCCCCAACCTCAGCACTTTCTGTTATCTATACAGAAGATGGAGCCTTTGAAAAATACATTTTCTATAGTAAAAATCCTGAACTCGTCTTGGTGGATACGAAAGTAATTGCTGGAGCGCCAAAACGGCTTCTGGCTTCTGGGATTGCAGATGGTTTAGCGACTTGGGTAGAGGCGCGTGCTGTCCAGCAGAAAAATGGGACTACCATGTTGGGACAAAGACAGAGTCTGGCTGGTGTAGCAATTGCGAAGAAGTGTGAAGAAACACTGTTTGCAGATAGCCTGCAGGCTATCGCAGCTTGTGAAGCAAAAGTTGTAACTCCAGCTCTGGAAAATATCATTGAAGCCAATACCCTTCTCAGTGGCGTTGGCTTTGAGAGCGGAGGTTTAGCAGCAGCCCATGCTATCCACAACGGCTTTACAGCTCTCACAGGCGATATTCATCACCTGACCCACGGTGAAAAAGTTGCCTATGGAACCTTGACCCAGCTCTTCTTAGAAAACAGACCTAAAGAAGAATTGGAAAAATATATTCGCTTCTATCAAAAGATTGGTATGCCGACAACTCTGAAAGAAATGCATTTAGAAAATGCTAGCTATGAAGATTTGCTCAAAGTTGGTCAGCAAGCGATGATTGAGGGCGAAACCATTCATCAGATGCCATTTGAGATTTCAGCTTCTGACATTGCAGGTGCCATCCTAGCAGTCGACCAATATGTCAGAGATTTGGATAAATAAAAGCAAAATATAAAACAAGCCACCTTTCAACCGTAGGGCTGACAATGTGGCTTGTTTTTTGGTGGAGAGCTCCCTTGTCTGATGTGTCTGGCAGTCATGAAATTCCGTCTTTCAAAATCCCTTGAAAATGGTATAATAGAAACAGTACAAAAAATGGAGAAAAGAATGGCTTATTATAATCACAAAGAAATCGAGCCCAAGTGGCAGAAATATTGGGCGGAGCACCATACATTTAAGACAGGTACGAATAAGGACAAGCCTAACTTTTATGCGCTGGACATGTTTCCTTACCCATCAGGAGCTGGGCTCCATGTAGGGCATCCGGAGGGCTACACGGCGACAGATATCCTCAGCCGCTACAAGCGGGCTCAGGGCTATAACGTTCTTCATCCTATGGGCTGGGATGCTTTTGGTCTGCCGGCTGAGCAATACGCCATGGATACAGGCAATGACCCAGCTGACTTTACAGCGGAAAACATTGCCAACTTTAAGCGTCAAATCAATGCTCTGGGCTTCTCCTATGACTGGGACCGGGAGGTCAATACAACTGACCCCAACTACTACAAATGGACCCAGTGGATTTTTACTAGGCTCTACGAAAAAGGCCTGGCTTATGAAGCTGAAGTGCCAGTAAACTGGGTGGAAGAGTTGGGAACGGCTATTGCCAATGAGGAAGTTCTGCCAGACGGTACATCTGAGCGCGGTGGCTATCCGGTTGTCCGCAAACCTATGCGTCAGTGGATGCTGAAAATCACAGCCTATGCAGAACGTTTGCTCAATGACTTGGAGGAGCTGGACTGGCCAGAGTCTATCAAGGATATGCAGCGCAACTGGATTGGCAAGTCAACCGGTGCTAATGTAACCTTCAAGATTAAGGACACAGACAAGGATTTCACTGTCTTTACGACTCGTCCGGACACCCTTTTTGGTGCGACCTATGCTGTTTTGGCTCCAGAGCATGCTCTCGTCGATGTCATTACAAGTCCAGAACAAGCCCAAGCAGTTGCAGACTACAAACATGCAGCCAGTCTCAAATCCGATCTGGCTCGGACTGATTTGGCTAAGGAGAAGACTGGTGTCTGGACAGGAGCTTATGCCATCAATCCTGTCAATGGCAAGGAAATCCCCATCTGGATTGCCGACTATGTGCTTGCAAGCTACGGAACAGGGGCTATCATGGCTGTTCCTGCGCATGACGAGCGCGATTGGGAGTTTGCTAAGCAGTTTGATTTAGAGATTATTCCGGTTCTAGAGGGTGGCAATGTTGCAGAAGCTGCTTACACAGAAGACGGTCCGCATATTAACTCTGGCTTCCTAGATGGCTTGGACAAGGCTGCCGCGATTGAGAAGATGGTTGCTTGGCTGGAAGCAGAAGGTGTCGGAAATGAAAAAGTCACCTATCGCTTGCGCGACTGGCTCTTTAGCCGTCAGCGCTACTGGGGTGAGCCGATTCCCATCATTCATTGGGAAGACGGGACTTCAACAGCAGTTCCTGAAAATGAATTGCCGCTAGTCTTGCCTGTAACCAAGGATATCCGTCCTTCTGGTACCGGTGAAAGCCCTCTGGCTAATCTGACTGACTGGCTGGAAGTGACTCGGGAAGATGGTGTCAAAGGACGCCGCGAAACCAACACCATGCCTCAATGGGCAGGTTCCAGCTGGTATTACCTGCGTTACATTGATCCGCACAACAATGAGAAATTAGCAGATGAAGATTTGCTCAAGGCTTGGCTGCCAGTTGACATTTATATCGGTGGCGCAGAGCACGCTGTGCTCCACCTCCTCTACGCTCGCTTCTGGCACAAATTTCTCTATGATATCGGAGTGGTTCCGACCAAAGAACCTTTCCAAAAACTCTTTAACCAAGGGATGATTCTGGGGACTAGCTACCGTGATAGCCGCGGTGCTCTAGTGGCGACAGACAAGGTGGAAAAACGCGATGGTTCTTTCTTCAACATCGAAACGGGAGAAGAACTGGAGCAGGCGCCTGCTAAGATGTCTAAGTCTCTGAAGAATGTGGTCAACCCAGATGATGTAGTGAAGCAATATGGTGCTGATACACTGCGTGTCTATGAAATGTTCATGGGGCCGCTGGATGCTTCTATCGCTTGGAGCGAGGAAGGTCTGGAAGGCAGCCGCAAGTTCCTGGATCGGGTCTATCGTCTCCTTAACTCTAAGGAGCTGGTCTCTGAAAATAGCGGAGCTTTGGACAAGGTCTACCATGAAACAGTCAAGTCTGTCACAGAGCAGATTGAGGAGCTCAAGTTTAACACAGCCATTGCCCAGCTCATGATCTTTGTTAATGCAGCCAACAAGGAAGAAAAACTCTATGTCGAATATGCTAAAGGTTTCATTCAATTGCTTGCGCCTTTCGCACCGCACTTGGCTGAAGAACTCTGGCAGGCAGTAGCTCAAACTGACAAGAGCATTTCCTACGTAGCTTGGCCAACTTGTGACGAAAGCAAGCTGGTTGAGGCAGAGGTCGAAATTGTAGTTCAAATCAAGGGTAAAGTCCGTGCTAAGCTAATCGTAGCTAAGGACCTGAGCCGGGAGGAATTGCAGGAAATCGCTCTGGCAGATGAGAAAATCAAGTCAGAAATTGTCGGCAAAGAAGTTGTTAAAGTGATTAGCGTTCCAAATAAACTAGTTAATATTGTGGTTAAATAATTACTTTTTATAGTATGCTTATAAAGGAGGAGTCGTGAAAAGGTCTCCTCTTTTTTCAATAGAAATCTTGTCTTAAATAGTAGAACTTTTCTCATTTTTCGATTTTCTCTTGTATTACTTCTAGATTTTATTTATAATCATTATAAATAAAAGAGAAGAGAAAATTTAAATCGTGGAAGAACATAAAATTGATACGAACTTTAGTGGTCAGCTGAATATCTTGCGGGCAGGGGTTTTAGGAGCCAATGATGGTATTATTTCCATAGCAGGTGTGGTTATTGGGGTGGCTAGTGCGACGGACGATGTCTGGATTATATTTCTATCTGGTTTGGCGGCAGTCTTTGCGGGCGCCTTTTCTATGGCTGGTGGAGAGTATGTATCAGTTTCTACTCAAAAGGATACAGAGGAAGCTGCTGTTGCCAGAGAGCGGGAGCTTTTAGAGAAAAATCCAGATATTGCTAGGCAGTCTCTCTATGCTGCCTATGTTCAAAATGGCGAGTGTGAGACTTCTGCCCAGCTCATGACCAATCGGGCTTTTCTCCAAGATCCGTTGGAGGCTTTGGTGCAGGAAAAATATGGAATCGAGATTGAGGAGTTCACTAATCCCTGGCATGCTGCCCTATCAAGCTTTTTAGCCTTTGCTGTTGGTGCGCTTTTCCCTATGATTACCATTATTCTGCTTCCAGCCAGCGTCCGTATCTGGGCAACCGTTCTAATCGTGGCCTTGGCCCTTTTGGGAACAGGCTATACCAGCGCTAGATTGGGCAAAGCACCACTCAAAAATGCTATGATTCGCAACCTCGTTATCGGTCTTTTAACCATGGCAGTCACTTATGCAGTAGGGCAAGTCTTTGCAATTTAGATAGTAGAAAAAGTTGAAGTCAGTAGTTTTACTGACTTTTTGCATTATCGAATCTAGAGAAAAAATCCAGCTTTAACTATTGTCTGAATGAGTTTAGCGCCCTTTTTCCTATTCTCTAATTCCAAAGTTCGCGAAAAAGAAGTGCGTGGCACTTCTTTTTTGTGAAAATTTTCCTTATATCAAGAAAACTTTTGGAAAATATGATATAATAGTTGCGTATAAAATATAAAAAGGAGTTTTTGTAACATGGCAAAACTTACTGTTAAAGACGTTGATTTGAAAGGTAAAAAAGTCCTCGTTCGTGTAGATTTTAACGTACCATTGAAAGATGGAGTAATCACTAACGATAACCGTATCACTGCAGCTCTTCCTACTATTAAATATATCATCGAACATGGTGGACGTGCTGTTCTTTTCTCTCACCTTGGACGTGTCAAAGAAGAAGCAGATAAAGAAGGTAAATCACTTGCACCAGTAGCTGCAGACTTGGCTGCTAAACTTGGTCAAGACGTTGTTTTCCCAGGTGTCACTCGTGGTGCTGAATTGGAAGCAGCTATCAATGCTCTTGAAGATGGACAAGTTCTTTTGGTTGAAAACACTCGTTTTGAAGATGTTGACGGCAAGAAAGAATCTAAAAACGATCCTGAACTTGGTAAATACTGGGCATCTCTTGGAGATGGTATCTTTGTAAATGATGCATTTGGTACAGCTCACCGTGCACACGCATCTAACGTTGGTATCTCAGGCAACGTAGAAAAAGCTGTTGCTGGTTTCCTTCTTGAAAACGAAATTGCCTACATCCAAGAAGCTGTTGAAACTCCAGAACGTCCATTCGTAGCTATTCTTGGTGGTTCAAAAGTATCTGACAAGATCGGTGTTATCGAAAACTTGCTTGAAAAAGCTGATAAAGTCCTTATCGGTGGTGGTATGACTTACACATTCTACAAAGCACAAGGTATCGAAATCGGTAACTCACTTGTAGAAGAAGACAAATTGGATGTTGCGAAAGCTCTTCTTGAAAAAGCAAACGGTAAATTGATCTTGCCGGTTGACTCAAAAGAAGCAAACGCATTTGCGGACTATACTGAAGTGAAAGACACTGAAGGTGAAGCAGTGGATCCAGGATTCCTTGGTTTGGATATCGGTCCAAAATCTATCGCTAAATTTGATGAAGCTTTGACTGGTGCGAAAACTGTTGTCTGGAATGGTCCTATGGGTGTGTTTGAAAACCCAGACTTCCAAGCTGGTACAATCGGTGTTATGGACGCTATCGTGAAACAACCTGGCGTAAAATCAATCATCGGTGGTGGTGACTCAGCTGCTGCAGCCATCAACCTTGGCCGTGCAGACAAGTTCTCATGGATTTCTACTGGTGGTGGTGCATCAATGGAACTCCTTGAAGGTAAAGTATTACCAGGACTTGCAGCATTGACAGAGAAATAAGCAGCAAGCTTAGAAACTTTGATTTTGTAGATAACAAGTACAAAACTGTAATAAGGAAAGACTAGTGAAAGCTGGTCTTTTTCTTGTATTCTCATTGTCCTGCTGTAGGGAAAAATCCTACAATAAAAATACGTTTTTCCTTGGATGTCTAAATCTGCATAAAGGTAAATAAAACGAGCATAAAATGCTTGCAAAACTGAGAAAAACTTGTTAGGATATAAGATATATATATTTATTCTGATGCTTAAAGAGGGTCAAAATGAGAAAGAAACTTCTGATTGGTGGTTTCCATTACTTTTTGATTTTCTGAAGGCATGAGAAAACTGCAGACTGTAAAAGTTAGCAGAGGGAGGAGAAAAATGAAGAAAAAAGAAGTTTTTGGTTTTCGGAAAAACAAGGCTGTTAAAACTTTATGCGGTGCTGTTCTAGGTGCGGCTTTTTTAACGTCAACGATGCAAGTAAGAGCAGATGAAGTGGTATCTGATACCGATAGTCCTGTCAATACTGAAATGGTGGGCACTGGAAATGCAGCGACTAATCTGCCTCAAGCTCAAGGGCCAGCCAGTCAGGCATCTAAAGAGAGTCAGGCGCGAGCAGGTCAGGCAGATGGCGGTGTGACAGTGACTGTTCCAACAGCTGGTTTAGATGAAAGCGTCAAAAAGGCTCAAGAAGCTGGGCTGACAGTGGTCAAAGACCCAGCTGTTGACAATGGAGTAGCCCAGACTGCTCAAGAAACAGCAGACAAAAAAGCGGAGATTGCAGCAGATTATCAAGCGCAGGTAACCGAGATTGATGCCAAGGTCAAGGAGTATAAAGAAAAAGTATCAGCCTACGAGGCGGAAGTAGCTCGGATTACAACAGAAAACAAAGCGACAGCGGAACAATACGCTAAAGATTTGGCTGCCCATCAGGCAGAAGTAGCTCGGATTACAGCAGAAAATGCTCAGCTGAAAGCAGATTATGAAGCTGCCCTTAGTAAATACAAAACAGATTTAGCAGCGGTTCAAAAGACGAATGCGGATAATGCGGCATCCTATCAAGCAGCTAAAGCGGCCTATGATGCAGAATTAGCTCGTGTTCAAAAACTGAATGCGGAAACAAAGGCTAATTATGATACGGCTCTGGCGGCTTATGCTAGTGAACTGGACCGTGTTCAAAAGGCGAATGCGGCAGCTAAGGCCCGGTATGAAAAAGCTTTGGCGGATACTCAAGCTGCCAATGCTAAGATTGCTGCTGATAATGAAGCTATTAAACAGAGGAATGCGGCTGCAAAAGAGGCCTACGAGGCAGCACTTGCCCAATATCAAACAGATTTAGCTACCGTCCGAAAGACCAATGCTGATAATGAAGCGGCATATCAAGCTGCTCAGGCGAATTATCAGGCAGAATTGGCCCGTATCCAAAAGGAAAATCAAGATAAAAAAGCTCAATATGAAGCAGATTTAGCAGCTTATGAAGCTAAAAAGACTCAAATTGAAGCTGAAAATGCAGCAGCTCAAAAAGAATATGAGCAAAAGCTGGCAGAGAACCAAGCTAAGAATGCCACTATAGCAGCTGAAAATGAAGAAATCAAGAAGCGTAATGCTCAAGCCCAAGCAAATTATCAAGCTCAGTTGGCCCAGTATAATGCTGATTTGGCTGTCTATAATACAAAATTAGCCAAGTATCAGCAAGATAAGGCTAAGTATGATGCTGAACAGGCCAAGATTAAGGCTGGACTGGCTATCGCAGAAGCAAAGAAGACTGAAGACGGGCATCTGAGCCGTCCAATTGCGCAAAGTCTGGTTTTCAAATCAGAACCTAATGCTGATCTGTCACTGACTACAACTGGTGAGTTTGTCAGCTATGCTGGCATGGAAGCCGCTGTGAAGAACACTGCAGAGTTTTCTAAGAAACTCTTCCAGTTGGACAACTTCAAAGTAACAGATATTCAAAATGCTAACTATCAGACCAATCAGCAGGAAAGCTTTGGTACGGTTGGCAAGTATGCAGACTATAGTTCTAACGTAACAAGTGGTAAAGGGCCGACTGAATGGTCTTCTGTTTTGCTGAGCCGCGGTCAGTCTGCAACAGCAACCTATACAAATCTTCAGGGAACTTATTATCGAGGGAAAAAAGTTTCTAAAATCGTTTATACTTATACTCTTGATCCAAGCTCCCAATTCCGCAATGATAAGGCTTGGTTAGGTATTTTTAAAGATCCAACCATGGGAGTGTTTGCTTCAGCTTATACAGGAAATTTTGAAGATGCAACCTCTCTCTTTGTGAAGACGGAATTTGTCTTTTATGATGATAAAGGCCAACCGATTAATTTTGACCAGGCCTTGATGTCCGTGGCTTCCCTCAACCGTGAAGCTAACTCTATCGAAATGGCCAAAGATTATACCGGAACTTTCAACAAGATTTCAGGTTCATCTATTGGTGAAAAGAACGGCCAAATTTATGCGACTGAGTCTGAAAACTTCAAAAAAAGGAGTTGGCGGATCTCGCTTTACCATGTATAAGAATGCTCAGCCGGACTCAGGCTGGGACACTACAGATGCTCCTAACTCATGGTATGGAGCAGGAGCGGTAGAAATTTCTGGCACAACCAACAGTATGACGATTGGAACAATTTCCTCTTCTGAAGTGTTAGGCCAGCCAGAGGCTACTGATCCACGTAGGGCTGACAAACTAGCTCCTAAGAAACCAAATATTTGGTTTGCGATTAATGGTGATGTTCGAGCGAATGATCTGCCAATCATCACAGTAGAAGAACCGGAAGCGCCAGTAGCTCCTACAGCTCCTGCAGTGCCAACTGAAGAAGCGCTTAAGCCTTTGGATCCAACTCCAACTACACCAACACCGAAGGCTCTTCCAACACCTCCGGCAGCACCGACTTATGAAAAAGATCCGACGCCACCGACGCGTACACCAGATACACAAGAGCCTAGTAAGCCTTCTGAGCCAAGCTATGAAGTAGAAAAAACTGTCCGGCCAGCAGTGGTAGAACCGACCTATGAAAAAGAGCCAACACCTCCGGCAGCACCGACTTATGAGAAGGAGCCGGAAGCGCCAACTCCTACACCAGATACACCGGAGCCTAATAAGCCGGTAGAACCAACTTATAGCCCGCTGCCAACCTTACCAGCAGAACCTGTTTATCAAAAAGAGCCAGCAGCGCCCGTAGCTCCGACTGTGCATTATCATTATGCTCTTTTACAATCTCAGCCGCTGATCAATAAAGAAATTCAAAATGACCAAGGCACCAATATTGATAAGACTCTTGTAGCTAAGCAGTCTGTCGTTCAGTTTGCCTTAAAGACAGAAGCTCTTCCAGCTGGACGCAGCGAGACGACTTCTTTTGTCATTGCTGATCCGTTGCCAAGTGGTTATGAAGTTGACTTAGAAGCAACAAAAGCTGCTAGCGCAGGTTTTGACGTCAGCTATGATAGGGCTAGTCACACAGTGACATTCAAGGCAACTCCAGCAACCTTAGCTACTTATAACGCTGATACGACCAAAGAAGTTGCTACGCTCTTTCCAACTGTAGTCGGTCGAGTGCTCAATGATGGCGCGACTTATACCAATAATTTCACCATGACAGTCAATGATGCCTATGGTGTCCGCTCAAACGTAGTACGCGTGACTACGCCAGGCAAGCCTGATGATTCGGATAATCCTAGCAATAATTACATCAAGCCAACCAAGGTCAATAAAAATAAGGCAGGCTTGGTGATTGATGGTAAGGAAGTCTTGGCTGGTTCGACCAACTATTATGAGCTGACTTGGGATTTGGATCAGTATAAGGGAGATAAGTCATCTAAGAGCACGATTCAAAAAGGCTTCTACTATGTAGATGATTATCCAGAAGAGGCACTTGAGCTTCGTCCAGAATTAGTCAAGCTAGTGGATGCGGATGGCAAGGCTGTGGCAGGTGTGACAGTGACCCACTACGAGAGCCTTGAAAAAGCCCCTGCAGCAGTTCGAGAGCTCCTTCAAAAGGCCAATATCACTGTTAAAGGTTCTTTCCAACTCTTTGCAGCAGACGATGCCCAAGCCTTTTATGACCAATATGTTGTAACAGGTAAATCTTTGACCATTACAAGCCCTATGGCGGTCAAAGAAGGAATGGGCCGCACAGGCGGTAAATTCGAGAACCGGGCTTATCAAATTGACTTTGGAAATGGTTATGCGACAGACGTAGTCGTGAACAATGTTCCTAAAATCAGTCCTGAAAAAGATATTACTCTGAGTTTGGATCCGACAAGTGCAGAGAACTTGGATGGCAAGGAACTGACTTTGGGACGGCACTTTAACTACCGTCTCATCGGCGGCTTGATCCCTGCTAACCACTCTGAAGAGTTGACAGACTATAGCTTTGTGGATGATTATGATCAACGAGGCGATGAGTACACGGGTGCTTACAAAACCTTTGCCAAAGTAGACATCACGCTCAAAGATGGTAAGGTGATAAAGGCTGGTACAGATTTGACTGAGTATACAGCTGCGAATATTGATCTTGAGAAAGGGTTGATTTCTATTCGTTTCAAGGAAGAATTCTTAGAGACTATTTCTCTGGATTCAGCTTTTCAGGCTGAAACCTATCTACAGATGAAGCGGATTGCTGCGGGTACTTTTGAAAATACCTACATCAATACCGTCAATCGTGTGGTCTATGCTTCAAATACAGTTACAACAGTCACTCCTAAGTCACAGCATCTGCTTGTTTCGGATGTAAACGATCCAAGAAGAGCCGATCCAACTCCAATGGCTAAAAAGATTCCTGTTTCTCTTCTGCCAGAAACGGGAGCCAAAGATGCAGTCTATCTGCCATATCTAGGTTTAGCAGCCATTGTTGCTGCTTTAGGTCTAGGAAAATTAAAATGTAAAGAAGACTGATAATAGATGAGGCTAGGAAGTCCCTAGCCTTTTTATCTTTAAAAATACTGCAAAATCTCATGTAGCAAAAGTCTAAATCATTTGTAACATGACAAAAACATAACTCTAAAAAAACTGACATGTAAATGAGGTATGATTTTTTTATCAACAAATTATACGGAGAAAAACAGTTATGAAAAAAGCATTTGCTAAAGCAACTCTTGGTTTAACTTCTACAGCTTTTTTGGCGACAATCGGCGCTCAAGCTGTCAATGCAGATTCTTACGTTGTCCAGCAAGGGGACTCTTTTTTTGCCATTGCTAGCGCCAATGGGATGAATCCTTACGAACTTGCTGCCAATAATGGAAAATCAATTTTTGATACGATTAACCCAGGAGATGTGCTGCAAGTAAATGGTACAGCTTTGGCACAGACTTACAATCCATACAGTGCTCCTGCTTATGAAGCGACAAGCGATGCTGCTTTGGTATCTGATACTGAAGATGTTGTCTTAAATACACCAACTGACTATGGCAATTCTTACCCAATCGGTCAATGTACCTGGGGCGTAAAAGAAATGGCTCCTTGGGCGAGTAACTGGTGGGGCAATGCTAATACTTGGGCGATCAATGCTGGTGCTCAGGGTTATGCAACAGGAAATGTCCCAGTAGCAGGGGCTATTGCAGTTTGGGATGGCGGTGAATACGGACACGTTGCTTATGTGACAGATGTGCAAAGCGACAGCTCTATTCAAGTCTTGGAAGCGAACTACAATCGCCAAAAGCAGATTAACAACTATCGTGGCTACTTTAACCCGAATGAATTTATGGGTGGCGTTACCTATATCTATCCAAATTAAAGATAATAAAAACGAGGCTGGGACAGATAATGTCTCAGCTTTTAAATAGTCAATAGCTCTTGATGCGGTAGCTGATAGAGCTTTTTCTTTGTGCGGGAAAAGTCCTGAGCAGAAAGAGTTTTTTTGAGGCGAAATATGTTAAAATGAAGAGAGGGAGGATTTCCTGGAAGGAGACTAATGAGTTATTTCAATAAGTACAAGTTTGATAAATCGAAATTTCGTCTGGGCATGCGTACCTTTAAAACCGGTCTGGCTGTCTTCATCATTCTACTGCTCTTTGGGCTTTTTGGTTGGAAAGGCCTGCAAATCGGTGCTTTGACTGCAGTCTTTAGTCTTCGTGAAGATTTTGATCAGAGTGTCCACTTCGGGACATCGCGAATCTTGGGAAACAGCATCGGTGGTTTTTACGCTCTGCTATTTTTCATTGCCAATAGTGTTTTTAAGGAGCAGTATTGGGTCACCCTCCTTTTGGTGCCGGTCTGTACTATGCTGACAATTATGACCAATGTCGCCATGAACAACAAGGCTGGAGTCATTGGTGGAGTATCTGCCATGCTGATTATTACTCTGTCCATTCGGCCGGAAGATACCATCCTGTATGTCTTTGCCAGAATCTTTGAAACCTTCATGGGGGTCTTTGTCGCGATTCTGGTAAATTCTGATATAGATCGGCTGCGAGCCATCTTTGAAAAGAAAAAATAAAATCTGTGTAAGAAAATCTAACATTATTTCTTGACATAAGATTTATTTCGTCCTATAATAGTGCGTAGAGAGGAATTTGAATGAAGGAAAAAGAGTTTCGCCGAAACATGGCAGTCTTTCCCATCGGCAGTGTTATGAAACTGACGGACCTATCTGCCCGTCAGATCCGTTATTATGAAGACCAGAATCTGATTACCCCTGCTCGGAATGAGGGCAATCGTCGGATGTATTCTTTGAATGATATGGACCGCCTTTTAGAAATTAAGGATTATATTTCAGAAGGTTATAATATCGCTGCGATTAAGAGGAAATATGCTGAGCGTGAAGCCAAGTCCCGCAAGACCATTAGTGACAAAGATGTCCGCCGTGCCCTGCATCATGACATCTTGCAGCAAGGCCGTTTTGCTTCTTCTCTGCCAACCTTTGGTCAGATGCGTCGACCATAGCTATTTTGTTTGAATTACAAGGAGAAATTTAATGTCTATTACAGCAGCTGATATCCGTCGCGAAGTAAAAGAGAAAAATGTTACCTTTATTCGCCTTATGTTCTCTGATATTTTAGGGACTATGAAGAATGTGGAAATTCCTGCTACGGATGAACAGCTTGACAAGGTCTTATCCAATAAAGCCATGTTTGATGGTTCTTCCATTGAAGGTTTTGTCCGTATCAATGAATCAGATATGTATCTTTATCCTGATTTAGATACTTGGACAGTCTTTCCCTGGGGAGATGAAAACGGTAGTGTAGCGGGTCTGATTTGCGATGTTTATACGACAGATCATGTACCGTTTCTAGGGGATCCACGGAGCAACCTCAAGCGTGCCCTCAAGCATATGGAAGAGCTGGGATTTAAGTCCTTTAACCTCGGACCAGAGCCAGAATTTTTTCCTCTTTAAGCTGGATGAAAATGGTGATCCGACGCTGGAAGTAAATGACAAGGGCGGTTATTTTGACTTGGCGCCGACAGATTTGGCAGACAATACTCGTCGGGAAATCGTCAATGTCCTGACCAAGATGGGCTTTGAAGTAGAAGCTAGTCACCATGAGGTAGCAGTCGGCCAGCACGAGATTGACTTTAAGTATGACGAAGTGCTTCGGGCTTGTGACAAGATTCAGATTTTCAAGCTGGTTGTGAAAACTATTGCTCGTAAGCACGGTTTGTATGCAACCTTTATGGCCAAGCCTAAGTTTGGCATTGCAGGATCTGGTATGCACTGTAATATGTCTCTCTTTGATCAAGACGGCAATAATGCCTTCTTCGATCCAGAAGATCCAAAAGGTATGCAGCTGTCAGAAACAGCCTACCATTTCTTGGGTGGTTTGATTAACCATGCTTATAACTACACAGCTATCATGAATCCAACGGTCAACTCATATAAACGTCTGGTTCCTGGATATGAAGCACCAGTTTATATTGCTTGGGCAGGACGTAATCGTTCACCGTTGGTGCGCGTGCCAGCCTCTCGTGGTATGGGTACTCGCTTGGAGCTGCGTTCGGTTGATCCGATGGCCAATCCATATATTGCTATGGCAGTTCTCTTGGAAGTTGGCCTGCACGGTGTTGAGAATAAAATCGAAGCTCCAGCCCCAATCGAAGAGAATATCTATATCATGACTCCAGAGGAGCGTAAGGAAGCTGGAATTACAGACCTACCATCAACTCTTCACAATGCCTTGAAGGCATTGACAGAAGACGAAGTCGTTAAAGCGGCTCTTGGCGAGCATATCTATACAAGCTTCTTAGAAGCTAAGCGCATCGAGTGGGCAAGCTATGCAACCTTTGTCTCCCAATGGGAAGTGGATAATTATCTGGATTTATACTAAACTTAGAGCAGGAGGATTGGCATATCCCCTGCTTTTTCGTGGAGGAGGAGAAAGATGGGAAAATTTCATGATTTTATTAAGCGTGTTTTTGATGAGCAATATGAAGCCTATTTTGGTCCAGATATGCTTGAAAAACTTGGACCTCAAGATTATTATTTAAGGCGGGAGGAAGATGGCCAGTTAATTGCCTTGCTCCATGCCCGGCAGGTGTTGGAAAATATTCATGTCAAGGCTTTGGTGGTGGATAAAGAACATCAGAAA
Source organism: Streptococcus sp. IsoGale022 (assembly GCF_031142805.1). Lineage (NCBI taxonomy): Bacteria > Bacillati > Bacillota > Bacilli > Lactobacillales > Streptococcaceae > Streptococcus > Streptococcus sp. IsoGale022. The sequence continues at coordinate 92,286 of NZ_JAKZJI010000002.1, forward strand.
AAAGGTTTGGGAGCCAGTCTGCTGGCAGAATTAGAAGAAAAGGCTGTAGAAGCTGGAGTAACTAGCATTACCTTGTCCACTAAATCTTATCAGGCCAGGGATTTTTACATCAAGCAAGGCTATGAAATCTACGCCAGTCTAACAGATGTCCCACAAAAGGGCATTACCAAATATCATTTTATCAAGCGATTTAAGTGAGCCATTCTCAAATAGATGGAAGTCAATTTTGCTTCTGTTTTTTAACATTTATTTGCATACATTCAGTATGTATGTTAAAATAAAGTTTAAGAAAAGGAGAACAAATGATTACCAGTTTATACCCCGTTTTAATGAGCGAAGCTATCCATCAAGCGGCACAATTTTTCATTGAGCATTTCCAATTTCAGGAAACCTTCCGTTCAGATTGGTATATTAGTTTAAAGAATATTGAGAGTGGTTTTGAGCTTGCTTTTATTGATAGTAAGCATGGGACAGTACCACAAGCCTACCAGTCTAAGGCGAGTGGCCTAATCATCAATATCGAAGTTGACAATGTGGATTGTTTTTATGAAGAATTGCGTCAGCAAGAAGAAATGGAGTTCCTTCTTCCTATTAAGAGTGAAGATTTTGGTCAGCGCCATTTCATTGTGGAAGCGCCGGGTTCTGTTTTGGTTGATGTAATTCAAGTAATTCCACCTAGCGCTGAGTTTACGGCAAATTATTTGGAGAGTGAAGATGAATAAAAAACAGCAGGCTTCTCTAGAGACAAGCAAGAAAATATTAGCTATCGCCCGGAAACATTTTTCTTTAAAGGGTTATGCAGAAACTTCCTTGGAAGAAATTGTAGATGAGTTGGGAATGACAAGAGGCGCACTTTATCACCATTTCGGGAATAAGAAAACTTTATTTACCGCCGTACTGACACAAATTCAGTCCGAACTGGGGTCTTATGTAGAAAAAAATGCCCTGGAAGCACACGATTCTTGGGAGCAGTTGGTGGAAGGCTGTGTTGCTTTTGTTCGTTTTGCGACCTTGACTGAAAATAAACATATTCTCCTGCTTGATGGTCCCAATATCGTTGAGTGGAAAGAGTGGCGTCGTCAGGACGAGGCTAATTCTTTCTTTCATTTGAGAGAGCAATTAGACATTTTATCTAAAGAAGGGAAACTTATCTCTATTGATCTGGATATGGCAGCTCATATGATTTCAGGCGCCTTGAACGAGTTGTCTCTTTTTCTTGCTGAGAAAGAGGAAGAAGCAGAAGTCAGAGAAGCAGTGAGAAGTCTGTTAAGGGGATTTAAAAATCATGGCGAAAAAGGTTAAAGATTATTATGATTTGGTTTATGCCGAGGATCTGAGTCGTCGTCTGCAAGAAGTCACAGATAAATTTGATGCTCAGCATTTTAGATCTCTAGTTGAAAGCGACTTAGAGGCTTTGGAATTTACTCAGCGTCAAGAGCTGCTGGCAAAGAGTATCAAAGAATGCTTGCCGCTTTCTTATGCTGATTCTCTGAAGGTTTTTGAGCAGATACTTGGTCCGGAGTTAGAGGGCGGCTTGGGGATGTTCTCAGAGGGGTACTGGTTGTGGCCGATTGGCAAATACGTAGAACTTTACGGAGGTCAAGAATTCGAGCTGAGTGCAGCCTTCAGTAAGGAATTAACCAAGCGATTTACTGGAGAATTTTCCATGCGGCCCTTGCTGGCTAATTATCCTAAAGTTACGATGGATTTACTATTAGAGTGGAGCCGAGATGAGAATATGCGCGTCCGCAGGTTAGCTAGCGAGTGTATGCGTATCCGACTGCCCTGGGCTAAGAAGCAGACTGTGGTTTTAGATTATTTTGATGAGTTTACCGCTATTCTAAAGAATCTAAAGGATGATGCGGATAAATCAATCCAAAAAAGTGTCGCTAATAATCTGAATGATTTATATAAAGAAGATCCTGAAAAATTCGAGAGGGTGATTAGGACTTGGCAAGAGGAAAAACTGAGTCCGAGTTGCGCTTGGATTATCAAGCATGCTTCGCGAACAAAAAATAAAGCAATAAAATAAGCTTTGCTAGACTAGCAAAGCTTATTTTTTAGTTGTCTTCGTCTGGTGTAAGCACCATCGGAATAATAATAGGTTCGCGCTCGGTACTTTCATAGAGGAAAGGACGCAAGGCGTTGACGATAGCGCCGCTAACAGATTGGACGCTGGCATCTTTATTCTTAAGGGCAATGCGAATGGCATTGAAGAGGATGCGCTGGCTTTGGCGAATGAGGTCGCCTGATTCGCGCATGTAGATAAAGCCGCGGCTGAGAATATCTGGACCGGCTAAGATCATCTTGGATTCAAAGTCAACCGTCGCGACAGCCAGGACAACACCGTCCTCTGACAGGTCTTTACGGTCGCGCAGGACTGCAGCTCCGATTTCACCAATGCGGTTCCCATCAACATAGATATCTTGAGCGTTGAAGCTACCGGCAATACGAGCTGAGTCAGCTGTCAGAGCCAGCACGTCACCATTGCTCATGATGAAGATATTGTCTTTTGGTACTCCAGTATCAACGGCTAGACCTGCATGGACTTTCTGCATACGGTATTCACCATGGACTGGCATGAAATATTTTGGCTTAATCAAGCGGAGCATGAGTTTCTGCTCTTGTTGGCCACCGTGTCCAGAGGTGTGGATGTTGTTAATCTTACCGTGGATAACCTCTACACCGGCCTCGGAAATGATGTTAATCAATTTGTTAACGCTGGTCGTATTACCAGGGATAGGACTAGATGAGAAGATGACCGTATCTCCAGGCTGCAGCTGAACTTGACGGTGGGTACCATTGGCAATCCGAGACAGGGCTGCCATCGGCTCACCCTGACTTCCGGTACACATAATCAGCACTTCGCCAGCTGGATAGTCCTTGAGTTCATTTGGCTCGATGAAGGTATCTTTGGGAACCTTGATATAGCCCAGCTCAATCCCGTTGACAATAGCCTTTTCCATGGAGCGGCCAAAGACCGCAATCTTACGACCGGTCTTGACAGCAGCATCTGCTGCCTGCTGGAGCCGGAAGATGTTTGAGGCAAAGGAGGCGAAAATAATGCGTCCATTAATGCCTTCAATAATCTTCATGATAGATTGCCCGACAACTTTTTCGGAATTGGTAAAGGTTGGAACTTCAGCATTGGTCGAGTCAGATAGGAGGCAGAGAACGCCTTCCTCGCCCAGAGCAGCCATGCGGTGCAGGTCTGCCGGCTCACCAACTGGTGTAAAGTCAAACTTGAAGTCACCTGTACAGACAATCTTACCCTGCGGCGTATGGATGACAATTCCCAAAGGCTCTGGAATAGAGTGGGTTGTCCGGAAGAAAGTAGCTTTCAGATGCTTGAACTGCAGTTCTGTGTTTTGATTGATTTCATAGAGCTTGGCATCGCGCAAAAGTCCATGCTCTTCTAGCTTGCCGCGAATGAGTGCCAGCGCCAAAGGACCAGCATAGATAGGAACATTGGCTTGCTTGAGCAGGAAAGGAATACCGCCGATATGGTCCTCGTGCCCGTGGGTGATGAGGACAGCTTTTACGCGGTCGATATTTTCAACGATATAAGAGTAGTCGGGAATGACATAGTCAATTCCTAGTAGGTCGTCTTCTGGGAACTTGATACCGGCATCCACGATGATGATTTCATTTTGGTATTCAATCCCGTAGGTGTTTTTACCGGTTTCGCCTAACCCACCAATCGCAAAAACGCCAACTTCTTTGGGTTTTAAGGTATATGCCATGGGTTAGAACTCCGTCAATTCAAAAGTGCCTGACTCTTTTTCGTATTCGAGGTGTTTGTCAGACAAGAGCTCAATAAATTCAATATTGTAAGGGGTATTTTCTTCGACTAACTTACGAGCCTGAATGCGGCCTTCCAATTCATTAGCTGCTTCGACATCTAAATAAAGGGCACGTGTCTTTTCACGGCGCGGACTGCGCTCTTTTGTTTCTTGATAAAAAACTTTGTAAATCATTACATTTCCTTTCATATTTTCATGATTAACCTGCAGAAAACAACAGCTGATTAGCTGTTTTCTTTTATTCAATTCTGAGTAGTAGATTAATCCTGATTCGTTACAATTATAATGATTATAACATAAAATAAGGGAATAGTAAAAGGTGGAGATAAGAAAATGTAAGAGTGATTTAGTCTGAAAGCATTCGGATTCCATATTCCTGAAATGCCTGTTCTGGATACTTTTAATCTTATGATAGGTAGCCGTGCTCTTTGTACCAAGCTAGGACATCTTTGAGAGTTTCTTCAAAGGGACGGAAATGGGCTCCCAACTCATTTTGAGATTTTGCAGAATTGAAATGTGTTCGGAGATATTCCTCTTCAGTAGAGGTCACAGCAGCCTTACTCAACAGAATAGGACGTTTTGTTAGACGATGATATAGTTCATTGTATTGAGCAATTATCTTTAGAAGAAAAAGAGGAATCCGTCTAGTTGGAGCGGCAACTCCGCTGACCGCTTCTAGGTTCTTCAATAATTCTTCCATCGTCATATGCCTACCAGCTGCTAAATATCGTTCTCCTTGTCGGCCATACTGCATAGCTAGGATTTCGCAGTCTGCGACGTCTCGGGCATCTACGACGCTGTAGCTGCCGGGAATGATTCCAGGCAGTTTTTTATGAACGAAGTCGAAAATCAACTGTCCCGCAGAGGTAGGACCGATATCGCCTGGGCCAAACATAAATCCAGGCAGGACAAAACTAACAAAAAAATCAGGATGTTTTTTTGAAAAATCTAAGAGAACCTCTTCGCTTAATATCTTACTGCGGTAGTAGTCATTGCTTGTATTCCTGCTGCGTAACATGCTTTCATCAATCAGTTGATTTTGCTCACCATAGAGAACTGCAATCGATGAGGTATGGACCGCCTGACGAATGCCAGCTTTATAAGCGGCTTCAAAAAGTTCCAAACTACCCTTCACATTGGTATTATACAGTTCTTGCCAGTGCTGACCGCCTTTCAAACTATCTCGAAAGAAAGCAGCTGTGTGAAAAAGACTATCACAATCTTGCATATGATTTTGATAGCTGTCTGGCTGGCAAATATCTCCTTCAATGAAATGGATCGGCAGATTGCCAAACTGCTCTAAGGCTTTCTGTCGAGAGCGTACTAAAGCAGTCACCTGAATTCCTTTTTTTAGAAGGGATCGCACCAGATTATTTCCTAGTAAACCTGTTGCGCCAGTAACGAAGGCGTGGTGAATACTTCGGCTTTGGTGTTTTGGGGGCATGGCTCTTCTCCTTAAATTATATTTAGATGACATGTCATCTATTCTCTTATTTTATATTTTGCAAGATTAATTGTCAACAATTAAGGGAATTAGTGTAAAATAGATACAGAAGAAATTTGCAAAGGACGGGAATAGAATGTCATCTTTAGGAGACCGTTTTAGATATTTATTCAGAAGTGCGGAAAATCAAGCGATGAACATTTGGTCACTTGATTTTGAGGGCTGCTTATTTGGCGAAATAGCCGTGCTTGCGGTACCAATCTACCACGTCAGCTAAGCTTTCTTCGAGAGGGCGATGCTGTCCGCCTAGCTCGCTCTCGGTTTTGGCAAAGCTAAAATTACTTTTGAGATATTCTTCGGCCATGAGATGAGCGAGCTCATTGGTAACCAAAATTGGTTTTTTGGTGAGCCGGTGGTAGAGCTCACTTGCTTGGGCATAGATTTTGACGAAAAGAGGGGAGATCTTGCGCTTGGGGGCGGGAACGCCAGTGATTTTTTCCAGTATTTGGTACAATTCTGTCATGGTCACTTGCCGTCCAACTGCCAGATAGCGCTCCTTTGAGCGTCCGTATTTCATGGCGCGGAGATGAATATCTGCTACATCTCTAGCATCCACCATATTATAGCTAGCCTTTAAGATACCTGGAAGTTTTTGCTCTACAAAATTGATAATCAGCTGCCCACTGGAGGTCGGACCAAGGTCTCTAGGACCCAACATTACACTCGGCAAGATGAAGCAACCGAAAACATCTGAATGCTTGTCCAAGAAATCACGAACGGCCTCTTCACTCAAAATCTTGCTGCGATAGTAATCAAAAGGAGTATCTTTTGAGCGAGACATGCTTTCATCGATTAGCTGATTGGCCTCACCTTCCAGTACGACACAGGAGGAAGTATGGACAAATTGGCGGATACCAGCCTCGTAAGCAGCTTCTAGGAGGTTATTTGTGCCTATAATATTAGTGTCGTAGAGCTCCTGCCAGTGCTTGCCGCCTTTATAATTATCGCGGAAAAAAGCAGCGGTATGAAAGAGGCTGTCGCAGCCTGCTAGATAGTCACGATAGCTTTCGGGCTCTAAAATATCCCCCTTGACAATCTGGATAGGCAGGTCGGCAAATTGTTTGCGCGCTTTTTCCTCGGAGCGAACGAGAGCGGTCACTTGAATGTTTTCTTTTAGCAGAGCACGCACGAGATTATTTCCTAAAAGACCGGTCGCACCAGTCACAAAAGCGTGGGTCATTGTTCTAGCTGGTTTTTGATTTGTAGGGTTTGGGGTCATCCGTTTTTCCTCCTTTTGCAAATAGATGATATATCATCTATTTAAGATTTTATATTTTTTAACTAAAATTGTCAACAATTTACCTAATCTAGTGTAAAATAGTATAGAAGTGATTTTTGAAAGGAGAGCAGCGTGGTAGCAGAAGGAATTCGATTTGGCTATTTGTTTAGAAGTGCAGAGAGCTTAGCGACGAGAGAATATGGGAAGTTGCTAGAGCCTTTGGGAATTACGCCCAATCAAAGCGAGGTCTTGCTCGTTTTGGGCGAACATGCTCCGCTGTCTCTCAAGGGCTTGGGGGAATCCCTGATTTGTGAGGAAAAAAGCCCTAGTCGCTTGGTGCAGGCTTTGATTAAAAAAGGCTTGGTCAAGAAGGAAATTTCTAGCAAGGACAAGCGCAGTTCTCGCTTGAGCTTGACTGCTGCTGGAGCGGATTTGCTGCCCAAGATTGCTGAGCAAGAAGCGATTTTTGGAAAACACTTGGCGCAGCAAGTGCCTAATTTGGAGGCTTTTAGCCAGATTTTAGAGGAATTTTTGGTAGATAGTTTCTACGAAGACAAATTAAAACGCCGCTCTCTTTGGTACAGTGAAGAATGAGAGGATTTTTATGAACATTTTAGCGATGGATACGTCCAATAAAGCCTTGTCCTTGGGACTTTTGCAGGATAAGGAGCTCTTGGGACAGGTGACGCTCAATATCAAGAAAAACCACAGCATTACCCTGATGCCGGCTATTGATTTTCTGATGAATAGTCTGGATATGAAGCCGATGGATTTGGATCGTATCGCGGTGGCTCAGGGTCCAGGCAGCTACACAGGTCTGAGAATTGCGGTGGCGACAGCCAAGACTCTGGCCCATACCCTCAAGATTGAGCTGGTCGGTGTGTCTAGTCTGCTGGCTTTAGTCCCAGAGCAGGCGGAAGGTTTGGTCATTCCTGTCATGGATGCCCGCCGCAATAATGTCTATGCTGGCTTTTACCAGTCTGGTCAGGCTGTGCGGCCGGAAGCTCATCTGCCTTTGGCAGAGGTTTTGGAAATAGCTGGCGCTGCTAACCAACCAGTCACCTTTGTCGGAGAGACAGCAGCTTTTACGGAGCAGATTGAAGCGGCTCTTCCTCAGGCTGCCATTCAGCCGACCTTACCAGATGCAGCGGCTGTTGGTCGTCTCGGTTTAGACCTGCCAGCCCAGTCTATTCATGACTTTGTTCCTAACTATCTCAAGCGTGTAGAAGCCGAGGAAAATTGGCTCAAGACCCATCAGGAATCCAGCGATTCTTACATTCAGCGCCTATGATTAAGTTGAGAAAATGGAGCGACAGCTCGGATGTGGACGCGGTCGCTCTCGCCAAAGAGCTGGAACAGCTCTTACTTGCAGTCTATGAGGTCAGCCCATGGACAGCGGCCCAAGTGGCAGAGGTTCTGCGTTCGGATGTGAACAGTTGTGCACTAGCAGCAGATGAGAGTCAGCTTGTCGGCTTTTTAGTCTGGCAGGAGACAGACTTTGAAGCAGAAGTTCTGCAAATTGCTGTATTGCCTAGCTATCAGGGGCAGAAAATCGCGACAGCCTTGTTTAACTTTTTGCCAGCAGATAAAGAAATTTTCCTCGAAGTGAGGGAGTCGAACAAGCCAGCTCTGCTATTTTACAAAAAAGAAAAATTTGAAGAAATCGCGAGGCGGAAGGCCTACTATCATGCGCCGGTGGAAGATGCGATTGTCATGAAAAGAGAGATCCATGAAAGATAGATATATTTTAGCTTTTGAGACGTCTTGTGACGAGACCAGTGTGGCGGTTCTGAAGAATGAGACGGAGCTTTTGAGCAATGTCATTGCCAGCCAGATTGAGAGCCACAAGCGTTTTGGTGGAGTGGTACCGGAAGTGGCCAGCCGTCACCATGTGGAGGTCATTACGGTTTGCATTGAGGAGGCTTTGGCAGAAGCAGGGATTAGCGAGGAGCAGGTCACAGCAGTGGCCGTTACCTATGGTCCTGGTCTGGTTGGGGCGCTTCTGGTCGGCTTGGCAGCGGCCAAGTCCTTTGCGTGGGCTCATGATATTCCCCTGATTCCAGTCAATCACATGGCTGGACACCTGATGGCGGCCCAGAGCGTGGAGCCCTTGGAATTTCCCTTGCTGGCTCTCTTGGTCAGCGGCGGCCATACTGAGCTGGTCTATGTCAGTCAGGCTGGTGATTATAAGATTGTGGGGGAGACCCGCGATGATGCAGTCGGTGAAGCCTATGACAAGGTGGGTCGCGTTATGGGGCTGACCTATCCAGCAGGACGGGAGATTGATCAGTTAGCTCATGAGGGACAAGATATTTACGATTTTCCGCGGGCCATGATTAAGGAAGACAATCTGGAATTTTCTTTTTCCGGTCTCAAGTCGGCCTTTATCAACCTGCACCACAATGCTCAGCAAAAGGGAGAAGTCTTGTCTAACCAAGACCTGTCAGCAAGCTTTCAGGCAGCGGTCATGGATATTCTCATGGCCAAGACTAAAAAAGCGCTGGAAAAATATCCAGTCCAGACTCTGGTCGTGGCGGGCGGTGTTGCAGCCAATCAAGGCCTGAGAGAACGCTTGGCAGCTGAGATTCAGGATGTGAAGGTGATTATTCCGCCTCTGCGCCTTTGCGGTGACAACGCTGGTATGATTGCCTATGCCAGTGTCAGCGAATGGAATAAGAAGAATTTTGCCAGTTTGGACCTGAATGCTAAGCCGAGTCTGGCTTTTGAAACGATGGAGTAAAGGAGAAGAATGCGCGGACAGACATTTAAACAAGGGACACAAGCAGCAGTGCCAACAGCTCTGGGCTATATTGGGATTGGCTTAGCCTGCGGCATCATGGCGGCGCCTTATATGAATCCCTTGGAGATGGGGCTGATGAGTATTCTGGTTTATGCGGGCAGTGCCCAGTTTGCCATGATTGGTTTATTTGCCCAGAAGGCGCCGGTCTTGGCTATCGCACTGACTGTTTTTCTCATCAATATCCGACATCTTTTGCTCTGTCTGCATGCATCTACTTTTTTTCGTAAGTCTAGCTTGATGCAGAATATTGTCATTGGCTCTTTTTTGACGGATGAATCTTATGGGGTCTTGATGGGAGAGCGGGCACATACAGAGGAAATCGCTGCTGCTTGGATGATGGGCAATAATTTCATGAGTTACGCTTCCTGGATTTTGGGTACTGTTTTGGGAACAGCCCTCGGTGCCCTTCTGCCCAATCCTGAGAGCTTTGGCCTGGACTTTGCCCTAGTTGCTATGTTTATTGGTATTTTTTCTTCTCAGTTTACAATTATGCTACGCCGTGTCAGGATTAATAAACTCTTTTTAGTCTTGAGTGTGGTGGGGATTGCCTACCTGCTTCTGACCATGCTGCTTCAAAATTCGCTGGCGGTACTGTTTGCAACCTTGCTAGGCTGTACAGTGGGGGTGATTTTGGATGATAAGTAAGTATATTTTGCTGGCTATTCTTTTTTCGGCCCTAGTCACTTGGATTCCGCGGGTTTTGCCCTTTATCCTAGTCAAGTACAAGGGGCTTCCGCCCATGGCAGAGCGTTTCCTCAAATATTTGCCAGTTTCCATTATCTTTGCCCTTATCCTGTCTAGTGTCACCAATGCTAAAACAGGTCAGCTGCCGAGTTTTAAATGGCTGGATTTAATGGTCGTTTTTCCGACTAGTTATGTGGCATTTAAGTATAAAAACTTAATTGCAACTGTTGTGTTTGGTGTAGTCTTGGTGGCCTTGCTGCGCTATCTAGCTGGATTTCTTGGCTTGTAAAGAGAGTACAAGACAGATTGAATCGGTCGATTCGGTCTGTTTTTTGCTAAATTCTAAGAATTATCTGAAAATATAATATTTTATGCTATAATGGAACCAATCAAAATCATGGAGGTTCGGAAATGGCAGAAGCAGGTCATAAATTTTTAGCAAAATTAGGAAAGAAACGTCTTCGTCCCGGTGGCAAGCTGGCAACAGACTGGCTGATTGAGCAGGGGCAGTTTTCCAGCGACAAGAAGGTTCTAGAAGTTGCTTGCAATATGGGAACCACAACGATTGAGCTGGCTAAAACATATGGCTGCCAGATTACTGCAATTGATTTGGATAAGGCTGCGCTGGCTAAGGCGCGGCTTAATGGAGAAAAGGCTGGTGTTGGTGAGCTCGTCACATTTGAGCAGGCTAATGCCATGAAGCTGCCTTATGATGACAATTCTTTTGATATCGTTATCAATGAAGCCATGCTGACCATGCAGACAGATAAGGGGAAGGCCAAATGTATGGATGAGTACTACCGGGTGCTGAAGCCAGGTGGAGTGCTCCTCACCCACGATGTTATGCTCAAACAAAGAGATGAGAATGTCCGAGAAGAGCTATCTCGTGCGATTAATGTCAATGTGGGGCCTCTGACAGAGGGTTCTTGGATTCAGCTAGCGCGCTCTCATGCTTTTGACCGTGTAGACACCTTTGTCGGCGAAATGACCTTGATGAGTCTTCAAGGTATGATTTATGACGAAGGACTGGGCGGCACACTGAAAATCTGCTTTAATGCCCTCAAGAAAGAAAACTACAGTCAATTTATGAAGATGTTTAAGATGTTCCAAAAGAATCAAGAAAAACTGGGCTTTATTGCTATGGTTTCTCGTAAATAAATACTTGCCGCTTTGGAAACTCTAAGTCGGTTTAAAAAATTTCTAAAAAAGCTTGACCCTGACCTTTGGTCAGGGCTTATACTATAGTGGTAAGGAGATCTATCATGTACCATATCAAAGAAGCTGCGCAACTTTCGGGAGTCTCTGTCAAAACCCTGCATCATTACGACAAAATCGGACTTTTAGTACCTGCTAAATCAGAAAATGGCTATCGGACATACAGCCAAGATGATTTAGAGCGGTTGCAGGTCATCCTTTACTATAAGTATCTGGGTTTTTCTTTGGAGAAAATAGCCGAGCTGCTGAGTCAGGACGAACAGGCCTTATTGCCGCATCTGGTTAGGCAGTTAAAGTATTTGCAGCAGGAAAGAGATCGCTTGGACACCTTGATTTCCACCTTACAAAAAACCATTCAAGAAGAAAAAGGAGAAAGAAAGATGACAATGAAAGAAAAATTCGCAGGCTTTACCTACGAAGACAATCAAAAATACCATCAAGAAGCTGTCGAAGAATACGGTCAAGAAGTCATGGCGCAAGCATTGACTCGTCAAAATGGACGGGAAGAAGAATCTGCTGCAGCCTTCAATCAAGTTTTTCAAAGTCTGGCAGAGAATATGGGACAAGGCTTGCCAGTTGAAGCAGCAGAAAATCAAGAGCAGGCAGCGCGTCTCTTACAAGCCATTCGCACTTACGGCTTTGACTGCTCGCTGCAAGTCTTTGCTTACATCGGTCAGGGCTATGTCCACAATCCAGAATTCAAGAAGAATATTGACAAGTTCGGATTAGGCACTGCCCAGTACACAGCAGATGTCATTGCAGCTTATGTTCGGACAAATGCGAAATAAATAGGCTAGGAATTTCCTAGCCTATTTATTTCTACTTCAAGTCATAAAGCCAGTCGTCACCGTCTTTATAGTAAAAGAATTCACTTAAATCGTCTTCTAAAAAAACACGCAGCATATCAGACATGTCACTTGTTGCTAGCTTTAAATGGGACAGATTTTTAAAATCTTCCCACCAGACCTTTCCTTCGTCTGAGGATTGCAGCACACCGGAATAGTGCTTTGTCTTGTAGAGCAGGACGACATAACGAAAATCTTTATCATCATACCAATTCTTTATGCCGCAAAGTTGAGGATTGAATATGGTTAATCCAGTTTCTTCTTTGATTTCTCTGATAACTGCATCGGCAAAAGATTCTCCGCGCTCTACATGCCCGCCAGGAAAAGTGATGCCGGGCCAGTCAGACTTGACTCGTTCTTGTACGAGAACTTTTTCTCCGTCATAAATCATGCACATGTTGACGAATTCTACATTTTCTAGTCGATTCATTTGCTTATTCCTTTTGTTTGACCTGAATGGATAAATATGAGCCATCACTCATAATGCAAGCTCCCTGCCACCCAGCCGGTACAGAGGGCAGATGTGATGTTGAAGCCGCCCGTGTGGGCATTGATGTCTAGAACTTCTCCAGCGAAGTGGAGGCCGGGAACCAGTTTACTTTCCAGAGTTTTGGGATTAATTTCTTTGAGGCTGACGCCGCCTTTGGTTACAAAGGACTTGGCCAGGGACATTTTGCCAGTGACAGGGGTGGCTAGTTCCTTGATTTGTTTGATGAGAGCCTCTTTTTCACTGAGATTGAGTTGTTTGACTTTCTCGGGAAAGGGTTGGGCAAAAAAGTCTGCCATTCGCTCGGGCAGGAGAATTTTCAGGCAGTTCTTCAGGGATTTTTCCCGATGTTCTTCTAAAAAATCCGTCAGAGCCTGCTGACTCATCTGTGGCAAAAGGTCCAGATAGATGGTTTCACCGCCCTTGACAAAGCTAGACAAGCGCAGAGCTGCCGGACCTGATAGGCCAAAGTGGGTAAAGAGCAAGTCGTGGGTGATGACATGCTTGCCATAGCTGAGGGTCACATCGTCCAGCGAAATCCCCTGAAGCGCTTTGTGAGGAAAGTCAGTCAGAAGAGGACTTTCAGCAGCTTCCAGGTCAGTTACTGTGTGCTTGAAGTGTCGGGCGATATCGTGGCCGAAGCCTGTCGATCCAGTTGAAGGATAGGACTTGCCGCCAGTCGTCACAATCAATTTCTGGCAGGTCCAAATCTGGCCGCTGGATCTGACAGTGAAAAGGCCATCGGATTTTTTGACAGAGACGATTTCGGTATTGGTGATGACAGTGCCACCCAGCTCTGCAATTTTCTTTTCCAAAGCTTCGATAATGGTGCGGGACTTGTCTGTCGCTGGGAAAACACGGCCGTGGTCTTCAACCTTGAGTTTGACGCCGTTCTCTGTAAAGAAGTTGATGATATCATGGTTGTCAAATTGGGAAAAGACACTGTAAAGAAAGCGCCCGTTGCCAGGAATACCGGCCATGAGGTCATCTAGGTTTCCGTTGTTGGTCACATTGCAGCGCCCGCCGCCTGTACCGGCTAGTTTCTTGCCCAATCGTTTATTTTTCTCGAGGAGCAAGGTCTTCTGTCCGTAGAAAGAACTGGAAATGGCAGCCATCATGCCAGCCGGTCCTCCGCCGATGATTATTGTGTCGAAATGGTTCATTTATGGTTTCCTTTCAGAGATAAGTTCGGCTAAGACTAGGTTGAGTTTTTTATCAGCTACTATTATCTAGGAGTTAGCCATTGCTTACCTGTTTATTTTGGCTGTGGTATCTTATTCGTTTTTAAGTCACTTAATCTGTCTCATTGTATCATAAAAAAGGGCTAAAAAGATAGGAGTCAGGCTCAAAAAATATTGTGAAATTTGACAGTTAAGGCTTGATATGATAAGATTTAGGTATCTACAAACTAGAAAAAGTTTTTGAGGAAATTATGGCAATTGAAAAGACAGTCAGCGAGTTAGCCGAGATTCTTGGAGTTAGCCGCCAGGCGATTAACAATCGTGTCAAGGCACTGCCGCCAGAAGATACGGAAAAGAATGAAAAAGGAGTCACGGTGGTGACCCGCAGCGGCTTGATTAAGCTGGAAGAGATTTATAAGAAAACTATTTTTGAAGATGAACCTGTTAGCGAAGATGTGAAGCAACGCGAGCTGATGGAAATCTTGGTGGACGAAAAAAATGCTGAGATTGTGCGTCTCTATGAACAGCTTAAAGCCAAGGATAGCCAGCTGGCTAAGAAAGATGAGCAGTTGCGCATCAAGGATGTCCAGATTGCTGAAAAGGACAAGCAGTTGGACCAGCAGCAGCAGCTGACAGCCAAGGCCATGAATGAGCGTGAAACCTTGCTGTTGGAGTTGGATGAAGCCAAGGAAAAGGTGCAGGAGCAGGAAAGCAAGGGCTTCTGGGCACGTTTATTTGGAAAGTAAAAATAAGGTTGGGACATCTGTCTCAACCTTGTTTTAAATAAGAATCAATTTTTAGCAAGTTTTGTATCGTTCACAACATAAAGGAGGAAAATGAAATCACAAAGACTGGGACTTTTACGTCTCTATCGCAATCTTGATAAAATTCTGTTGCTCTTTTTCACAGTCTTTATGCTCATGGAGCTGGCTTGGGTGCCTTTCAACTCCTTTGCAGCAGAGACTCTGCTCAAGCAGACAGGCTACCTCTTCTTATCTTATACGAATGCCTTGAAGGTTCTGACTTCAAATGTCTGGGTTGGCTTGGCCTTTCTAGTGCTTTTTGCGGCCAACCTCTTTGTCGCTTATTTTCAGATTGGGCTGATATTTATGGGGCTCCGCAATCTTCTGGACGAGGAAGAACGAAGCGCCTTTCAGTTTATCAAGAAAAGTTTCAAAGACAGCGGATCGCTGATTCGCTACGCCCGACCCAGCAAGGTCCTCTTTATTGCACTGTATATGGGCTTCATCTTTCCTTTTCTGCGGCAAATTCTCAAAATCTACTACTTGAATAAAATTCTGATTCCAGAATTTATCGTTACCTATCTCAAGACGGCCTTATGGATGAAATTATCAATCTATGCTTTAGGTTTTCTGCTATTTTTGATAGCTGTCCGCCTGATGTTTGCCCTGCCCAAGCTCTTTTTTGAGCATTTCCGCCTACGAGACGCAATTAGGTATAGTTTGGAGAAGACCAAGGGGCACCTGATTCGCTATACTTGGCAGCTCTTTTGGATACTGGCTAAGAGCTTTCTCTTCTTTCTTTTAAGCAGCATTCCTATTTTAGTGTTGCAGCAGTATGCGGATGGCCAGTCCAATCAGATAGCCTTGATAGCAGCGGTTGTTAATTACTGCCTCATCAAGCTGGCTTATTACTTTATGGTAGCCTACTTTCTGATTAAGTTTGTGGCTTTTCTGACAGACAGCAAGCTGTCTGAGTATCGCTATAGAAAAGGCCTGCCTCTCATGCGCTGGTTTATCCTTCTGGTCACCAGCTCTGCCTTTGCCCTTGAAGGATTTGTCTATCTCAATCTGCCCTTGGAAAACGTCCCTCTGACCATCTCTCACCGTGGAGTTTCGCAGGGAAATGGTGTCCAGAATACGGTTGAGTCGCTAGAGAAGACCGCCTTGCTTAAGCCAGACTATATCGAAATGGATGTACAGGAGACCAAGGACGGACAATTTGTCATGATGCACGATGCCAATCTAAAAGCCTTGGCTGGCGTTGATGCTAAACCGCAAGAGTTGACTCTGCAAGAGCTGACAGCTTTAGATATTTCGGAAAATGGACACACTGCCAAAATTTCCAGCTTTGATGCTTATCTCAAACGAGCCAATCAGATGGGCCAGAGACTCTTGATAGAAATCAAGACCAGCAGCTTGGAGTCAGACGATATGATGGACCGTTTCCTGAGCCAATACGGAGCCAACATCAAGGTTTATGGCCACCAGATTCAGTCATTGGACTATCAGGTTATTGACAAGACTGTCCAGTATGATGAGAGCATACCGACCTTCTTTATCCTGCCCTACAATACTATTTTCCCACGAACACAGGCTTCCGGCTATACGATGGAGTACTCGATCCTCGATGAAAACTTTGTCGACAAGCTATGGACGACGGATAAGCAGCTCTATGACTGGACCATCAATGATGCAGACAGCATTGGCAAATCCTTCCGTCTGGGTGTTGACGGCATGATTACCGATGATTTGGAGCTGGTGCAGAGCTCTATCAAGGAACTGCAGAACAATCCTGACTATGCCCTGCTTTTGATGAGTAAGGCAGCGGATTTGCTTAATTTTGTGTAGTGGACTAGTGAAGAAACGACTATAAATCAAAAAAAGACTGAGATTCTTCAGTCTTTTTTGCTGGTTCGAGTATCTCTTGATTTATGTTTAGTCAAGAGGTAAGGTTATTTATCTTGCTTAAAAAGGCAATTTGCCTGCGAAAGCACCCATTTTCTTCTGAGTGGCCTCATCAATCTGAGCCAGCGCGTGATTCAGAGCTTGCGCAGTCATCTCTGACAGAGTTTCCAAATCTTCAGGATCCACAACGGCTGGATTGAAGTCAATGCTGACTACCTTTTTATCGCCTGTCAGTTTAGCAACGACTAAATCTTGGGCTGATTTGCCAGTGAATTCTGTTGCAGCTAGTTCTGCCTGTCCTTTTTCCATTTGCTTTTGAAGCTTTTGTGCTTGCTTCATCATGCTTTGCATGTTCATCATAAGATTTTCTTTCCTTTCTCTAATAAGGGCTCAGCCCTCGGTAATCTTCACTCTTCAAATTATATCATTTTTTGAAAAAGTGGCAAGAAGCAGAGCCAGAGTTTTTCCATAATGAAAAGCAGGCTATGCTCTTATAAGAGGAATGTGTATCGTATTGAGAATTTTTAATGAAACATAGTTGACGCGAGCCGCGCTCTTTTAATCGCTTGTTTCGTCTAAATCTTCGTTCATATTAAAGTTCATGGTCGGCAAATCCAGACTAGATTGCTCCAAATCTACTATCAGCTGATAGTCGGTCTTATCACGAACGGTATGCTCAAAGTCTGTAGTGTAGAGGACGAGGCGCAGTTGGTCGCCTTTTTTCATTTTATAGATAGTTGGTTGCAGTTCAAAGGAGAATTCCAGCCATTGGTCAGGAGTGACTTCTTCGACAGTCAGTAGGTTGGTCCGGTTTTGCAGGTTGATGAAGCCTTTGGTGATGACGCGATGAGGCGTTTCAGTATGGGGGAGTTCAACCAGATTGTCCAGCATATAGTAGCGGCCGTTGTCCATGACTCTAGGCTCAATAGGAGTAGGAATCGGTGTGAGGCGTTTAGCTGGTCCGAAGTCCAGCAATTGAGCAGAAATCAATCCCTTGTCGGTGCTGGATTTGAGGCGAAGATTGAGCTGGCTCGCTCCGTTGAGAAAGAGGTCCTTTTCCAAGGTCCAGTCCAGAGTAATCTGGTTGACCTTACCTTTAAAAAGCTCAGTCTTGAAGCTTTGGTAATTTTTAGCAAAACGATTATAGTCTTCTTCTGGATATTGATTTTGGATAGACTGGCAATCTTGGCCTAGTTGGAGATGAAGATTCTGCTCTTGCCCGCCGAAGTCTTCCAAGGTCAGCCAGCTTTGAGCCTGACTGTTGTCCTGCCAGATGACTGGTGGCAGCTCGAAGTCTGATTCATAGCCTAGCAGTTTCTTGCTCAGTAGAGCATTGATAGACTCACGGAAGTCGATGGACTGCCAGTTGTTTATGTAGACATGGGCGCCATTGTGAAAGAAGAGGTGTTTCTTGATGTGGGAGGGTAGGGCTCTAAACATCTGATAGACGTGAAGGGGCTTGACATTCCAGTCTTGAGAGCCGTGGGTAAAGACGACTTCGGCCTTGACCTTATCTGTCTGGAGCAGGTAGTTGCGGTCATGCCAAAATTGATTGTAATCCCCGGTTTGCCGGTCTAGGTCTTTGCGCTGCTGCTCTAGGCTTTGCTGATAAGCGTCGTTGTTGCGCAGGTAGTCACCAGCCCTCAGGTTGCGGGAGTAGGTCAGTTCGGTCAGGGATTCAAAATCCTCTCCTGGATAGCCGCCAGGGCTTGTGACAAGACCGTTTTCGCGGTAGTAGTTGTACCAAGAAGAAATTCCAGCTTCAGCGATAATGACCTCCAAACCATCTACGCCAGTCGTTGCCAGCCCGTTGGACATGGTGCCCAGATAGGAGATACCGGTCGTAGCCACTTTTCCGTTGGACCAAGTGGCCTTGATTTCCCGTTGGCGAGTGTGGTCGGTGAAGGCTTGGCAGCGGCCGTTGAGCCAATCAATAACGTTCTTATAAGCCTCAATCTGCTGATAGTCGCCGCTGGTCATCAGTCCTTCAGAGTCTTTAGTTCCTACGCCAGACACATAGAGATTGGCAAATCCGCGAGGCAGCAAGTAATCATTGAGCGTGTAGGTGCCGATATGACCCAGTTTTTCCTCGGCTTCAGAGACTTCTTGGGCAGAATCCGGCGAATCCAGCTGGAGCAATTTGAGCTCAGGATCTTGTACTGTGATTTGATGAGGCTCTTTTTTTACTAAGTCCACATTCATGTCGTGGAGAGCCTTGTCGCTTGCGGGGTCATTGGTTCCTTGATGATAAGGAGAAGCTGTCATGACAGCAGGGACTTGTCCTTGATAGCGGGGGCGGATAATGCTGACCTTGATGAGATCCGGACGACCGTCTCGATCAGTATCCACGCGTGATTCCACGTAAACCACCTCTCGGATATCATCATGGCTGGAAAAGGTTGCCAGGCTCTTGCCGTTGAAGTAGTGGTAGGTATTGTCCTCAGGAATCAAACCCTCACTGACTAGCTTATCAACTAAGAGGTTGCCATTTTTTGTCCGAGTGTTGAGCAGCTGGTAGAGATTTTCCAACAAGTCTCCAAATGTAATGGGAAAGCCTGTTTCCTTGCGAAAGGCCTCAACATCTGTAAAATCAATAAAGGGCGAGAACTCAAGCAGTTGAAAAGCCACAGTGTAAAAGATAGGTGCTGTCAGTTCTCTGTCAGACTGGAAAAAGCTCAGCAGGTCTGTTTGGCTGTCAGCAGCCCAGGATTTCAAGGGATAATCTGTATTTTTATAAGTGAAAAAGCTGGTGCGGAGAAAATCTTCAAGATTTTCCTTGTCAGAGCGATTGCTGTCATAAAAAAAGCCTAATTCAGCTAATTCTGTCAACATATTTTCCCGATTCGTTCTTGTATAACTATACTGATTAAAACGCATATCCTTCCCTCTTTTTCTTATTTTTATTAAAAATGACCTTTACATTATCCATTATACTTGATAAAATAGACTTTGTCTAAAAAATATTTAAGGAGTATCATTAAATGGATTTCGAATGGGTCGTTAAATACGCCACAGAATTTTTAGGAACAGCTATCCTCATTGTCTTGGGGAACGGAGCTGTTGCCAACGTTGAATTAAAAGGAACTAAGGGACACCAGAGCGGTTGGTTGGTCATCGCTGTCGGTTACGGTATGGGGGTCATGATTCCAGCTTTGATGTTTGGTAATGTGTCCGGTAACCATATCAACCCTGCCTTTACTTTGGGACTTGCTGTCAGCGGGTATTTCCCTTGGGCACAGGTTGCGCCATACATTGCAGCACAGATTTTGGGAGCTATCTTCGGACAGGCCTTGGTCGTTGCGACCCACCGTCCTTACTATCTGAAAACAGAAAATCCTAACAATATCTTAGGTACTTTCTCTACTATCTCTAGCCTAGACCATGGCACACCTGAATCACGTAAAGCTGCCTTGTTCAATGGTTTTATCAATGAATTTGTTGGTTCTTTTGTTCTTTTCTTTGCTGCTCTAGGCTTGACTAAGAACTTCTTTGGAGCAGAAGCGTTACAATATTTGAAACCATTTATTGAGCAATCTGGTCAGCAGTTGACAGATGCAGCAGTGAAAGCACAAGTGGCTCCGCATACTGCAGCTGGTCTTTCAGTCGCTCACTTGGCACTTGGTTTCTTGGTAATGGCTTTGGTAACCTCACTGGGAGGCCCTACTGGACCAGGACTGAACCCAGCTCGTGACCTTGGACCTCGTATCCTCCACTTCATCCTGCCAGAAGCTGTTTTGGGTAAACACAAGGGTGATTCAAAATGGTGGTATTCTTGGGTTCCAGTTGTGGCACCGATTCTTGCAGGTATCACAGCAGTCCTCTTGTTTAAAACAATCTACGGATAAGCACATAAGATCAGAGTTGGGGGATTTCCCCAGCTCTTTTTTCGAACGATAGAGGAGGCAAAGATGGAGATGCAAGTGTCAAAATTTCATAAGATCAGTGGCCGTAGAACCTTACTCTTTGGTCTTTTAGCTCTTGTTTTCGGCCTGATTATCATTGTCAATGGCTTCAGTTTTACCCAGCTGGGCTTCGATTTTATTTCGCTTTATCTGACGGTTGTTGGCTTGGCAAATATTGTTCTTCATGTTTTTACGCGCAAGAAAGAAGGGGCTGTCTGGCCTAGTCTGCTTCAGATTACAGTCGCTATGGGTATCGGCTGGCTCAACCGAATCAGTGATGTGCCTGTCAATATTGTGATTATCAGTTTGGGTAGCTACCAGCTCTTGACTGCCGGTATTTACGGAGTGACCTACCTCCTTTATCGGCAAAATCATGTCAAGGGCGGCTTGCGCTATCTATTTGATACCGTTCTCTATGGTGGAATTGGGCTGACCAGTATTCTTTCGCCTGCGACTGACGGACACTTGCAGTTTTTGATTTTGGGAATCTATTTGATGATGCTGGGAATGTCCAATATTCGGGATGGCCTCTTTTTTGATAATGATCGGGAAAAACATCGGCTGCGTAGGCAAATTCGTATTAACCTACCTATTATTTTTGCAGCTTTTATTCCGGTAGAAAATCTGAAGCACTTTAATCGACTGATTCAGGGAGAAGCAGCTTCTGATCGTAAAAATGTTTATAGTCTTGTTAAGGACGGAGAGAAAAAGGCGGACTTAGAGGTCTTGGTTCATACTTCAAAGACAAGTTTATTAGGGGCCATTGGCCATGTAGATATTTGCTATCAGGGACAAGTGATTTCTTATGGCAGCTATGATGTTTTTTCTGAGCGATGCAAGGGTATGATTGGAGACGGTGTTCTCTTCAAGGTTCCTAAAGACGCCTATATCGAGCTTTGCAAAAAAGAAAGTAAGAAAACACTCTTTGGTTATTCTTTGGCTTTGACGGATAAGGAGAAGGAGTCGGTTGAAAAGCGCTTGGCTGAAATCGATCAGCTGTTGGTGGAATGGGAGCCGCCAGCAGAACTGAAAAATGGCCAGCCAACATACTCCTACAAGTTGAAGCATGAACTAGGAGCGCAGCTATATAAGTTTAAAACCAGTCGTTTCAAGACATATTTTGTCCTGTCGACCAACTGTTGCCTGCTAGCAGATTCGATTATTGGGCAGGCTGGGACAGATATTCTGGATATTCGCGGGATTATTGCGCCCGGTACCTACCAGTCCTATCTGCAGTACGAGTTTGAGTCCGCTAGAGGTTTGGTCATTGCTCAGACCATTTACCAATAAATCCAAGTCCTTCTTGTTTTAAAAATTGTTTATTTGCGCATAATTTCTTGTCAAAAAGATGAAAATCCATTACAATAAAATGGTTTGGAGGAATTATGAGCGCGAATCATATTATTAGAATTATCCCTGTATTAAAGATAAATAATCGTCATTTAAATCAAGAATTTTTTGTAAATCAGCTGGGCATGAAGGCTCTTTTAGAGGAAGCTGCTTTTCTGTCCTTGGGAGATCAGACTAAGAAAGAGAAACTGCAGCTGGAAGAATCGCCCAGTATGCGGTCTCGGCGAGTAAAAGGTCCTAAAAAATTAGCCAGAATCGTTGTCAAGGTTGCAGATGCTAAAGAAATCGAGTCTCTATTGGCTCAAAAGCCTGCTTGGACAAAGCTGTATCAAGGAGAGAAAGGCTATGCTTTTGAAGCCCTGTCGCCAGAAGGCGACCTAGTTCTCCTGCATGCAGAAGAGAATAGAGCAAGTCTGCAAGAAGTGGCGGAGGCTCCTGCCTTTGAAAAGCAAGAGGACTTCATCGGTCTTAGTCAATTTGAGATAGAGACAGTAGAAATTCGTGTGCCTGATGCCAATGCAGCCCAAGAATTTTACAGCAAGATTGAAAATGCGCTGGATTTTCTGACCTTTACAGAAGCAGAGGGACAAGACTTGCAGGCAGACAGTGCCCTAACTTGGGATTTGACCATGCTCAAAGCTCAGGTCAATCGTTTAGAAACCGCTGCGCTGCGTCCTGTCTTTGAAGGACGCGAGGTCTTTGTACCCAAGTCAGATAAGTTCCTGCTGAGTCAGGATTCTAGCAAGATTGAATTGTGGTTTGAAGCATGACTCTAGAAAAAATCATCAGTAAAATCCAAGAACAGCTGAAAGACGGTATCTATCCCGGTGCTAGTCTGGCCTTGTATCAAGCTGGCCGGTGGCAGGAATTCTACTTTGGTCTAGCTGATCCGCAAGAAAAAAAGGCCACTCAAGCGGGTTTAGTCTATGACTTGGCTAGCGTCAGTAAGGTGGTCGGAGTTGGTACTCTGGCAGCCTTTTTGTATGAACAGGACAAGTTGGAGCTGGATTTGCCCTTGCAGCATTATTATCCGGCCTTCCATCGAGAAGATGTGACCTTGCGTCAGCTCTTGACCCACACATCTGGGCTGGATCCCTTTATTCCCAATCGTGACCAGCTGACAGCTCCCGAGTTGAAAGTAGCGCTTAATCATTTGATAGTGCTTGAAGATAAGACCTTCCGCTATACAGATGTAAATTTTCTGCTCTTGGGCTTTATGCTGGAAGAGATCTACGGTCAGGCCTTGGATCAGATTTTTCAAAGTCAGATTTTCCGGCCTTGGGGTTTGGCTGAGACAGGTTTTGGACCAGTTCCAGGAGCTGTGCCGACCGTTCGCAGTATCCAGGATGGTCAGGTTCATGACCCTAAGGGACGTGTACTGGGACGACATGCTGGCAGTGCAGGCTTATTTTCCACTCTCAGGGATTTGGAAATATTTCTGGAACATTATCTGCAGGATGACTTTGCGGCCAATCTGACCCAGAATTTTTCTAAAGAGCCGGGTAAAAGGCGCAGTCTAGCCTGGAATCTAGAAGGCAGCTGGCTGGACCACACTGGCTACACGGGAACCTTTATCATGTATAATCGCGAGGAGCAAAAGGCGGCTATTTTTCTGTCCAACCGAACCTATGAAAAAGACGAGCGTGCTCAATGGATCTTAGATCGGAACCAGCTGATGGATCTGATAAGAATAGAACTTTAAAAGACTCCGGCTGCAAGCCCCGGAGTTTTATCATGTCTGCCTATATAAATATCGGTCTCAAGCCCCAGTGATTTCCTCTTAATAAAAATCGCTTTTTTTGCCAAAGTATATTAAAATAAGATAGAGAGAATCTACAGATAAGAGAAGACTATGACAAAAGAAATCGGTGTCGGCAAGGCACACAGTAAAATTATTTTAATGGGAGAGCATTCGGTGGTCTACGGCTATCCGGCCATTTCCCTGCCTCTTAATCGCATTGAAGTGACCTGTCAGGTCTTTCCGTCTGAGCGGGCCTGGACCCTCTATGCTGAGGATACGCTGTCTATGGCTGTTTTTGCCTGTCTAGAACATCTCGGTCGGCAAGGGGCTAAGATTCGCTGTCAGGTGGAGTCCATGGTCCCTGAGAAGAGGGGAATGGGGTCTTCAGCCGCGGTTAGTATTGCAGCTATTCGGGCGGTCTTTGACTACTTTGAGGAAGAACTGGATGGCCAAACACTGGAGATTCTAGCCAATCGGGCAGAGATGATTGCCCATATGAATCCCAGCGGCCTTGATGCCAAGACCTGCCTCAGCGATGTGGCTATTAAGTTTATTCGCAATTTCGGTTTCAGTAAAATTGAGCTGGATCTGGATGCCTTTTTAGTCATTGCAGATACTGGTATTCACGGTCATACCCGCGAAGCTATCCGTGCTGTAGAAAGTCAGGGTCAAAAGGCTCTGCCCTTGCTTCAGGAATTGGGGAATTTAACGAAAATTCTTGAGAAAGCCATTTCTATCAAGGACCTGATGACAATGGGACAAGCTATGACCAAGGCTCATGAGAAGCTAGCCAAGCTAGGGGTTTCTTGCCAGAAAGCAGATGAGCTGGTATCGGCAGCTCTTGAAAACGGAGCTTTGGGAGCTAAAATGAGCGGCGGTGGTCTGGGCGGCTGTGTCATTGCTCTTGTAAGAGAAAGAAGTCAGGCGGAGGCCTTATCCGCCTTATTGAGAGAGAAAGGGGCCATTAACACATGGATCGAAAGTCTGTAAGTGTCAAATCCTATGCCAATATTGCAATTATCAAATATTGGGGGAAAAAAGACGCAGAAAAGATGATTCCGTCTACCAGCAGTATCTCGCTGACACTTGAAAATATGTATACCGAGACCCAGCTGAGCCCTTTGCCGGATTCAGCGACTGGAGATGAGTTTTATATTGACGGTCAGCTACAAAGCCCGGCAGAACATGCCAAAATCAGTAAGATTATTGATCGTTTTCGCTCTCCAGAAGATGGTTTTGTCCGCGTTGATACCAGCAACAACATGCCGACTGCAGCGGGTCTGTCTTCCAGCTCCAGTGGTCTGTCTGCCTTAGTCAAGGCCTGCAATGCTTATTTTCAGACGGGCTATCAGACACAAGAGCTGGCTCAGCTGGCCAAGTTTGCTTCAGGGTCCTCTGCTCGGTCTTTCTTTGGTCCGCTAGCGGCCTGGGATAAGGACAGTGGGGCCATTTATCCAGTCAAGACGGATTTGAAACTAGCCATGATTATGTTGGTTCTGCACGATGAGAAAAAGCCCATTTCCAGCCGCGACGGCATGGAGCTCTGTGCTAAAACTTCCACCATTTTCCCAGATTGGATTGCCCAGTCTGCCTTGGATTATCAGGCTATGCTAGGCTATTTACGAGACAATAATTTTGCCAAGGTGGGTCAGCTGACGGAAGAAAATGCTCTTCGGATGCATGCCACGACAGAGAAAGCTTATCCGCCCTTTTCTTATCTGACAGAGGAGTCTTACCAAGCTATGGATGCTGTCAGAAAGCTGCGGGAGCAGGGCGAGCGTTGCTACTTTACCATGGACGCGGGGCCAAATGTCAAGGTGCTCTGCTTGGAGGAAGACCTAGACCATTTGGTGGCTATTTTTGAGAAGGACTACCGGCTTATCGTCTCCAAAACAAAGGACTTGTCAGATGAAAGCTAGTGCAAGAGTCCAAACCTGCGGCAAGCTCTATCTGGCGGGTGAATATGCAGTGCTGACGGCCGGTCAGCCGGCCATTATCAAGGCCATTCCTATCTATATGACGGGAGAAATCCAGACAGCCTCTGCCTATCGCTTGACATCAGATATGTTTGAACACAGCTCTAACCTAGAGCCAGACCCTGATTATGCCTTGATTCAGGAGACGGTGGGGGTTATGAACACTTATTTGTTAGCCTTAGGCTACCAACTTCAGCCTTTTTCTTTGAAGATTTGCGGGAAGATGGAAAAAGATGGCAAGAAGTTCGGGATTGGCTCCAGCGGTAGTGTGGTTATTCTGATTCTCAAGGCCATGGCGGCGCTTTATGAGCTGGACTTGGAGTCGGAGCTACTCTTTAAACTGGCTTCTTACGTTCTCCTCAAGCGCGGAGACAATGGCTCCATGGGAGATCTAGCCTGCATTGTCTATGAAGACCTGATTTACTACCAGTCTTTTGATAGAGAGCTGGTTCGCAAGCGTATGGGCAAAGTTGATTTACAGCAATTACTAGCAGAGGATTGGGGCTTTGAAATTCGCAGTATTAAGCCTTGCTTAGCCATGGATTTTCTGGTTGGCTGGACCAAGCAGCCGGCGATTTCTAAGGACTTGGTCAATCAGGTCAAGTCAGCTATTTCAGAGTCCTTTTTGACAGGCAGTAGGACGCAGGTTGATGCTTTGGAGAGAGCTTTACGAGCAGGAGAGAAGCTCGCTATTCAGTCTAGTCTGGAAAATGCTAGTCAGCTTTTAGAAAGGCTCAGCCCAGCTATCTATACAGACAGGCTGAAAGTCCTAAAAGAAGCGGCAGAGGGGCTGAACTGTGTGGCTAAGAGCAGTGGTGCCGGAGGTGGCGACTGCGGGATTGCTCTCAGCTTTGATGCTGTGTCTAGCAAGCAACTGATTCAAGCCTGGCGAGCAGCTGGCATTGAGCTATTATACAGAGAAAGGATGGGCCATGATGAGCCAGAATCGTAAGGATGACCATATCAAATACGCTTTAGAGCAGCGTCTAGGTTACAACAGTTTTGATGAAATGGAACTGATCCACCGTTCTTTGCCCAAGTATGATTTGGCTGAGATTGACCTATCGACTCACTTTGCTGGTCGTGACTGGGAGTTTCCTTTTTACATCAATGCCATGACTGGCGGCAGCCAAAAAGGTGGTCAGATCAATGAAAAGCTGGCTCAAGTAGCTGAAAGTTGCGGCCTTCTTTTTGTAACTGGCTCTTACAGCGCAGCCTTGAAAAATCCTTCTGATCCTTCCTATCGGGTGGCGGCTGGTCGGCCTAATTTATTGCTGGCTACCAATATCGGCTTGGACAAGCCTTATCAAGCCGCCCAGCAGGCAGTAGCTGATTTGCAGCCCCTCTTTTTGCAGGTCCATGTTAATCTCATGCAGGAATTGCTGATGCCAGAGGGCGAGCGGGAGTTTCGTTCTTGGCGCCAGCACTTGACTGATTATGGTCAGCGTCTGGATCTTCCCCTAATTCTTAAAGAAGTTGGCTTTGGCATGGATCGCTCTACTGTTGAAGAAGCGCGCTCCTTGGGGATTCAGACTTTTGATATTTCCGGCCGGGGTGGCACTAGCTTTGCCTATATTGAAAATCAGCGGGGTGGCAATCGTGACTACCTCAATGATTGGGGACAATCTACTCTGCAGAGCATGTTGGCGCTTCAACCATTGCGCGATGAGGTCGAACTCTTGGCTAGTGGAGGTGTCCGTCATCCTTTGGATATAATCAAAGCCTTGGTCTTAGGAGCCAAGGCGGTCGGCCTTTCTCGTACCATGCTGGAGTTGGTGGAAAATCACTCAGTGGAAGAAGTTATTGATATTGTAGAAGGCTGGAAATCAGATCTGCGCCTCATCATGTGCGCCCTGTCCTGCCGAAACTTGCAAGAATTAAAGGGTGTACCCTATCTACTCTACGGTCGGCTGAAAGAAGCTCAGGAACAGATTAAATAAATAGAATAAAGACATACAAAAAAGGCCATTAAGGCCTTTTTACTTGTTCTGTTTTCGTAAGTCAGCTAGTATATCTTGAGCAGCAGCTAGGTTGAAAGTCTTCATAGTTGTTAAGCGACTGGCTACAGCAGCAATTTCTTCGTCCTGGGCTCCAGCTTGTAATGCTAAAGATTTGGCTTGCAATTTCATGTGTCCGGCTTGGATGCCAGTGCTGACCAGGGCTTTGAGGGCAGCGAAATTTTGCGCCAATCCGACTGAAACGATGAGGGAAGCCAAGTCCTTGGCCTGAGGCTGCCCTAGCAAGTCAAAGCTGGCTGCCACTGCTGGATTGAGACCGATGGAGCCTCCCTTAGTCGCAATGGGCATGGGCAGGGTCATCTGACCACGAAGCTGGCGTGTGACTGGGTCTGCCGTCCAAGTAGAGAGGCTGCGGTAGCTTCCTTCTCGGCTGGCATAGGCATGGGCACCAGCTTCTATAGCCCTCCAGTCATTTCCAGTAGCCAGCACCAAAGCATCAATGCCATTAAAGATGCCTTTATTGTGGGTAGCTGCTCGGTAAGGGTCGACCTGGGCTAGCTTGCTGGCTAGCTGCATCTTATCCGCAAGTAGTTCCGCCTCAGCCTTATCCCGGCTGAGAAAGCGATAATCAATGACACAGCGGGCTGTTACTAGGCTATCTGTTGCATAGTTTGACAGGATAGCCATCAGACTCTTACCGCCAGTCAGCTCTTCCAGAGAAAGGGTGAGGGCCTCCAGCATAGTGTTGAGCATATTGGCTCCCATGGCTTCCTGCGTATCCACAGATAGATAGAAAATGAGGAAGTCATTCTTTGGCTCCAGCCAGAGATCTCTAGCACCGCCGCCACGGACCACAATCGATGGATAGGCTTGGTTGGCCTGTTCCAGCAACTCTTTCTTTTTCCTGAGAACATCTTTAATGGCTTGGTCAACCTTTTCAACCTGATAGAGGGCGATTTGCCCAATCATCTGGCGTTTGTGGACCTCTGTCTCAAATCCGCCTGAACGTTTGATAATCTTAGCTGCAAAGCTAGCCGCTGCTACCACAGATGGCTCTTCTGTCACAAAAGGAACTTGATAGGTCTTACCATCCACCAGAAAGTCTGGCACCAGAGAGTAGGGCAGGGCCAGAGTGGCCAGTACATTTTCACTCATCTGGTTGGCTGTTTCCAGAGGCAAAGTCTGCTGACTGTCTAGCAGCTGCCAATGTTCATCTTGTAAAAGCCCCTTTTCTTTCAGCATCTGCAGCCGCTCAGCAGGAGTTTTTTTGGAAAATCCAGTCCAGTTTACTTTCATGATGATTTCTCAACTTTGATATACTTACGCTGGTGCTCTGAAATTTCCGCCAGAGCAAAGCTTTGGTTTTCATAGCCAGAGAAGCGGGCATTGCCCTCTGTATCCAGCTCAGCTTCTTCAAAAAAGATGCGCTCGTAATCCGGGATGGAAAGAGCCTGACGCTGGTCTAATTCCTCTAGGCGTGTCTTGGATAGATGCTTTTCATAGCCCTCTACCAAATTGGCACTAAAGATTTCAGAGACAACTCCACTGCCATAGCCGAAAAGAGCAATCCGATCGCCAGCCTTGAGGTTGTCTGAGTTTTCTAGGAGAGACAGGAGGCCTAGGAAGAGGGAGCCTGTATAGATATTTCCAACCTTTTGGCTGTAGAGAATAGAGGCTTCAAAGTTCTTTCTAAGCTGGTCTTGCTGTTCTTGGGGTAGGCTTTTATCCATGATTTTATTGAGACCTTTGAGAGCCAATTTTGGATAAGGCAGGTGGAAGCAGTAGGCCGCAAAATCTTTGAGAGCCAGCTTGTGGCGCTTCTGGTACTCCGCCCAAGTTGTCTTTAAGCTATCCAGATACTGCTGGGTTGAATAGAGGCCGTTGACATAAGGTGTTGTCGAGTAATTTGGGCGCCAAAAATCCATGACATCGCGTGTCTGAGCTACATTATCATCATTGAAAGCGAGGATACGAGGATTGCTGCTAATCAGCATAGAAATAGCTCCTGCTCCCTGCGTTGGCTCGCCAGGTGTATGAATGCCATACTTGGCAATATCGCTAGCTAACACCAAAACTTTGCTGTCTGGGTGTTTTTCGATATGGAGCTTGGCATAGTCCAGTGCTGCAGTCGCCCCATAGCAGGCTTCCTTGATTTCAAAGCTACGGGCAAAAGGCTGGATGCCCAAAAGGCCGTGGACAAAAACGGCTGCAGCCTTGCTCTGGTCAATCCCTGACTCAGTAGCCACGATGACCATATCAATCTTTTCTTTGTCCTCTGCTATTAGGATGGGCTCTGCTGCCGCCGCTCCCAAGGTAACAATATCCTCAGTCAGAGGAGCAATGCTTAGTTCCTTGAGCAAGAGTCCTTTGCTAAGCTTTTCTGGGTCAGTCCCACGGGCTGCCGCTAGATCATTTAATTTTAAGACATAATTACTGGTCGCAAAACCGATTTTGTCGATTCCGATTGTCATTATAAGACCTCTTTAAATCCTTTTATTCTAGTATATTCCGAAGACTATTTTACCATACTTAGGAATAAAACTCTTACAAAAACATCCAATCTCAGCTAAATCAGGCTTAAGATGTATTTTCCAAAATAAAAACAGCAGATGCTTCTACTGTTTATCAGATGCGAGTTTGGGTTGACGCTTTTTTAAGTAATGATAGAGCTTGAGTACGACAGTGCCACTGGCCATGCCAATCGAGATGACCAAGGCCAGAATGACCACCAGAGTGGCGTTAATCATAGCCTGGCTGTAGTCACCAGTGACAAAGAAGGCAGTCGTCCGATAGGAAATGTAGCCCGGGACCAGAGGCGCTAGAATAGCCAAAATAAAAACAACAGCGGGCGTTTTATAGATGATGCTGAGGATTTGGCTGACGCAGGAACCGACGATAGCAGCCACAAAGGTTGCTATGATGACGTTGGTCGGTCCTTTGAGCAGGAGATAGAGCAGCCAAATAGCCATGCCCAGCACTCCGCCAGGAATTAGCATACTGCGCTGGACATTTAGAACGATTAAAAAGGTAATGATGGCCAGCAGGCTGGCAACTGCTTGCAGTAAGAAAGTCAAGATTGTCATAGGCTTATTTCATAATAAGGAGGGCGACAGAGGTACCTGCACCGAGAGCAAGAGTGATGAGGAGCGATTCAAAGAGCTTGCTCATCCCAGAGTTGATATGGTTGGTCATGATGTCACGCACAGAGTTGGTGAGAGCAATGCCGGGCACAAAAGGCATGACAGAACCCGCAATAATCAAATCATCTGTGGAATTAAAACCAGAATAGCGTGTCCAGATATGAGCCAGCAGTCCAAAGACGAAGGCTCCAGCAAAAGCTGTCAAAAAAGGGATACGGATATATTTGTCAACATACAAAGAGAAGGCAAAGCCAAAGAAGGTAGCAATGGCCGCCCCCAAAGCATCGTAGAAATTTCCACCAAACATGATGGAGAAGAAGGGAGCACTGAGCGTTGCTGCTGCAATCAGCTGCTTGTTGTTATAGGGCAGCTCCTTCACCTTGAGGCGATTCAGCTCATCAAAAGCCTCTTGAAGGCTAATTTCTCCTGTTACCAACTGACGGGATACCTGATTGACATCGCAGACCTTCTCAATGTTGTAGTTGGTCTTGAGATTACGTTTCATCCGTGAAACATTTGTATTTTCAATCGAAAAGAAAATAGCCACTGGCATTGCTAAGGCATTGCAGTCGATGATCCCTTGTGAATGTGCGATGCGAATCATGGTGTCTTCTACCCGATAGGTCTCGGATCCGCTCTGCAACAGCAGAGTTCCGGCTAGCATGATAACATCTACTGCCAGATTGAAATCTTTGGCTTCTTCCCTGATACCTTTCTCTGTCATTTCCCCAATCCTTTTCCTAGTATAGCAATAGAACCATTATACCATAAAGCCTCTTAAAAATATCATCAAGTTGGCAGCCATTTGGACCCATAGATACAAAAAAGAAGATTGGGGATTTCCAATCTTCTTTCAAATGGTTTGTAAGTCTTTAGTCGTTTATTAGCTCAAAGCATCGTCCATAGAGAGCACTTCGTGGAAGACACGTTGAGTCAATTCAGTCTTTTGCTCTGGAGTCAAGTACTTAGTGTTTACACAGTAACCTGAGATACGAACGATAACATCTTCGCCAGACATAATCTTCTCGTAAACATCCTTCAAGTCCATAACGTTCAAGTTAACGTGTTGTCCACCGTTTTCAAAGTAACCATCAAGGATTGTTACCAAGTTGTCTACTTGTTCGTCGTGAGTCTTACCAAGCGCACGAGGTGATACTTGAGTTGTCAGAGAAATACCATCAGCTGCGTAACTGAAGTCCAAGCTAGCAAGTGAGTTCAAGTTTTGCAACCAGCCACCTTTTGCCTTGTTAGATGGGTTAGCACCTGGTGAGAAGAATTCCAATTTAGACAAGTTTACGCTGCCATCTTCGTTGAGGTACACTCCTTTATGGACTGGTGAGTTACCAGTTTGTTTAGAGTAAGCAACGTTAGATGTGATAGTCAGAAGAGACACAGTAGCTTCTGCATTCTTATACAGTTTGTGGCTGCGCAGACGAGTTGTGTAAGCTTCAACCAACCATTCAGCCAATTCGTTTGAACGAGGATCGTCTTCACCCCAACGTGGGTATTCACCGATTGTTTCGTAATCGTAGATGTAGCCATTTTCGTCACGGATTGGCTTAACTGTAGCGTACTTGATAGCTGACAAGGTATCAACAGTGTTGGCAAATCCACAGATACCGAATCCCATGTTAGCGCGTTGGTAAGTTGGCAAGAAGGCCATTTGAACAGCTTCGTAGTTGTACTTGTCAGTCATGTAGTGGATGATGTTCAAGGCATCTACGTAAGTGTCAGTCAACCAGTCCAGAGATTTTTCAAAGTTTGCTTTAACTGATTCGAATTCAAGAACTTCGTCACGGATAGGCTCGATGTCAAATACCTTGTAGTCTTTATGAACATCGTCGTAACCGCCGTTGAGACCTGTCAGAAGGGCTTTCAGAACGTTTACACGAGCACCGAAGTATTGGATGTTGTGGCGTTGTTCTTCGTTTTCAGGGTCAAGTGGAGACACACAGCAAGAGATACAGCTCATTTCACCGTAGCCGTCTTTAGCCATTGTTGTCACACCTTCGTATTGGATAGAAGAGTGCTTGTGACTCATATGCATACAGTAGCGACGGAATGAGTATGGAAGTTTGTCAGTCCAGAGAACGGTCAAGTTTGGCTCTGGAGAGTTACCAATGTTGTCAAGTGTGTTAAGGAAACGGTAGTCCATCTTAGTAACACGGTGACGGCCGTCGTTGCCCATACCTGCCATAGAAGTAGTGATGAAGGTTGGGTCACCAGAGTAAAGTTGGTCGTAAGCTTTTGTACGGGCAAACTTCACTGTACGAAGTTTCATAACGAAATCATCAACAAATTCTTGGATTTCTGATTCAGTGTAAGTACCGCGAGCCAAGTCACGTTCTGCGTAGATGTCCAGAACGATTGGTACACGTCCAAGAGATGTTGCAGCACCGTTGATAACACGGCAGACAGCCATAAAGGCGATGTTAGTCCATTGGATAGCTTCTTTAACGTCAAAAGCAGGACGGCGAACATCTACTCCGTAAAGGTCACCAAGTTTTACAACTTCACCAAGTGCTTGGTATTGCAGGTTGATTTCTTCGCGCAGACGGATTGTTTCTTCGTCAATATCAGTCAAACCATTCCAGTCGCGAACTTTTTCAGCCATGAGGTAGTCAGCTCCATAAAGAGCAAGACGTGCGTAAACCCCGATGATACGTCCACGTGAGTAAGCATCTGGAAGACCAGTTACAGTGTGGGCGTGACGAGCACGGCGGATGTTAGAAGTGTAAGCACGGAAGATACCGTCATTTACTGTAGTAACATATTTAGTAAAGATTTCATGAACAGCAGGATCTGGTTCGTATCCATTTTCTTTCAAAGTAGTTTCAGCCATGCGGATACCACCTTTTGGCATGAAGTTCAATTTGAAGAGTTCGTCGTTTTGGATACCGTAAATTAGTTCGTTGTCCTTGTCAATGTAACCAGCGTCGATATCAGCGATAGATGCTGGACGAGTGTCCATTGGGAAACGAGTTTCTTCGTAGTGAGCTTTTGTTTCTTCTACGATTTTCTTGATGTGGAGTGAGCGCTCAGTAGGACCTGCCAAGAAGCTTTCATCTCCATCATAAGGTGTGTAGTTAGCTTGAACGAAGCGAGAAACACTTGCTTTCTCTTTCCAGTCTTCACCTTTGAAGCCTTCCCAAGCTTTGTCAAAAATATCTTGAGCTTCAACAACTGTTTTTACAACCATTTGATTTTCCTCTTTATTCTAGCAACATAAACTGTTACATTTATAAGTAAAGTATATCATACGGTAATCGGTTTCACAAACCATTTTCGGCAGAAAGAAAGACTTTCTTTTATAATACAGAAAGTAAAAAGTCGCGGATGTGTACTATAGATTTGAAAAACATAACTCTTTTCAAATATTTTGGAAAAATGGGTAAAAAAGTTATAATAAAAGTAATTAAAATGTCATATAAAAATTACTGACGAAGAATCTTACTTTTAAAATACTTTTTGACAGAACGAAAAACTGTTTCAGATTTATTTGAGCAAAAAGGGCCGACTTTGTGAAAGCCTGTAAGCTGAGATTGATGGCAGGAGAAAGGAGGAGGGCATGCTGATTTTTCCACTGATTAACGATACATCTCGGAAGATTATCCACATTGATATGGATGCTTTTTTCGCTTCGGTGGAAGAGCGGGATAATCCTAAGTTAAAGGGGCATCCAGTCATTATCGGCAGCGACCCACGCTTGACTGGCGGTCGTGGTGTCGTCTCCACCTGCAATTATGAGGCCAGAAAGTTCGGAGTTCATTCGGCTATGAGCTCCAAGGAAGCTTATGAGCGTTGCCCCCAGGGGATTTTTATCTCGGGGAATTACGAAAAATATCAGGCAGTCGGATTGCAGATCCGAGAAATTTTCAAACGCTATACGGATTTGATTGAACCCATGAGCATCGACGAGGCTTATCTGGATGTAACGGAAAACAAGCTTGGGATTAAATCTGCAGTCAAAATAGCCAAGCTGATTCAGCACGATATCTGGAATGAGCTGCAACTGACGGCTTCGGCAGGCGTTTCTTATAATAAGTTTCTGGCCAAGATTGCCAGTGACTATGAGAAGCCTCATGGTCTGACTGTTATTCTGCCTGAGGAAGCAGAGGCCTTTCTGGCTCCTATGGACATTGCCAAGTTTCATGGAGTTGGTAAGAAAAGCGTTGAGAAACTGCATGAAATGGGAGTTTATACTGGTGCAGATCTGCTCAAGATACCGGAAATGACCTTGATTGATAAGTTTGGTCGCTTTGGTTTTGATCTCTACCGGAAAGCGCGTGGCATCAGCAATAGTCCGGTCAAATCCAATCGTATTCGTAAGTCGATTGGGAAGGAGCGGACCTATGCCAAACTGCTCTATAGTGAGGAGGATATCAAGAAAGAGCTGACCCTGCTGGCGCAGAAGGTAGAAAATAGCTTGACTAAGCATGATAAGAAAGGGCGAACCATCGTTCTGAAAATCCGTTATGCAGATTTCTCCACCATGACTAAAAGGAAAAGTTTGAATCTAGCCACTCGAGACAAGGAGCAAATCGAGCGAATGGCTCATGAGATATATGATAGCTTGGAAGAGCAACCACGAGGTATCCGTCTGCTAGGACTGACAATGACGGGGTTTGAATAAAGATAAAGGCTTGGTTCGTTACCGGGCTTTTTTAGATATAGCTTTTAGTATGAGAGAGTTGCTTGTGACGAGTTTCTAAGTTGTCTGATGATTTTCATTGACTAAAAATAATCTTTTTTGAAAAAATACTGGACAAAGTTTTCTGTGTCTGTTATACTAGGTCTATAAAATAAAAAACCGTCTGGT
This sequence comes from Streptococcus sp. IsoGale022, assembly GCF_031142805.1. Taxonomy (NCBI): domain Bacteria; kingdom Bacillati; phylum Bacillota; class Bacilli; order Lactobacillales; family Streptococcaceae; genus Streptococcus; species Streptococcus sp. IsoGale022. Next base: position 127,558 of record NZ_JAKZJI010000002.1, read on the forward strand.
CGGTTTTTTGAAAAGAAAGGAGCAGAAATGAAGAAATCTGTAGTAGAAAAAACAAGCGAGCACATCCTCAAGTTGAATCAGGAGATGGATCGGCAGCTGGAAGGTCAGAAAGAGTTTTTGCAGCAGCATGCAGAAAAGCTGAAAAAGATGTCACAGGGTGAGAATGGCATACGCTATTCTAAGTGGGGAGTCAAAGCTGGATATGCTGTCCTTGCTGGTGGCTTGCTGACTTCTGTCTTTAGCCCATGGCGAGGACTGGGTATTATGGCAGTAGGCGGTCTGAGCCTTGCCTCCAATCTCTGGCATATCCGGCGATTGCAAAATAAAGAAAGGAGCAAGTAGCAGAGAGATGACCTGTTTTAAGCATCAGAGTCAGGACAACTTAGAAACTAAAAGCAGCAGGCAGTAGCTAAACGGTGCTGACATAACTTTTAGCATTATTTAGTCTATCTTTGCTTTTTATTTTAGGCAAGGACTAAAAGACTACGTTTTCTATTTGGCGCAGGTCTTTATTTTTTATAACAAAACAAACCGAATGGTCGGATTTTAAAAATCTGCGTTTCAAAACAGGCAATCATCTGAAAGACTGAGAGTAAAGGATGCCTTTGTCCAGTTTTCGGATGACTTTTCACTATTCTACATTTGATAAGGAGTTATCGTATGAACAAACAAACACATGTAGAGCCAGAGACAAGGCATATCCTGCCCTTTCTGGCCTGGACTTTTGGCATTACCTGGGGAGCCTGGCTGCTTCAGTATATTTTAACCGCCCTGAAGCTGACCAGCGGGGCTGAGCCTTTGGGCCTTGCTCTCAATTTCATCGGGGGCTTCGGACCGGCCTTGGGAACTTTTATCAGCCTCAAAATTTCTCATCCTAAGAAGATGCTGGACTTTATCTTTTCTCATGCTAAGGGCTGGTGGATTTATATGCTGGCCTTCTGTCTGGTTCGGGTTTTGACCCTTTTTATCGCCAATCCTGTATTACCGCCGCTCAATGCCGTTCTGATGTTTCCTCTGGGCTGGACCTTTGTCACGTTTGCTGGAGGCGGGAACGAAGAGCTGGGCTGGCGGGGCCTCCTGCAGCCGGCTCTGGAGAAAAAATTCTCCTTCCCTCTGGCAACTGTCATCACGGCTCTGGTCTGGGTGGCCTGGCATCTGCCCCTCTGGCTGATTCCGGGAACGAGTCAAAGTCAGATTTCTTTGCCCTTCTATCTCTCCTTTGGTATCTTGCTCTGTTTCTGTCAGGCGGCTCTCTACAAGCAGACGGCCTCTGTCTTTGCCTGCATGGTCTTTCACGGCTGCATTAACTTTGCTCAGGCGACGATTGTCGGCAGTGCTACAAATGGCGGAAGGTATCTCAGCTTCCAGGTTGCTAATCTGGTCATGACCGCCCTGCTGGTCGGCTGGTGGTATTGGAAGGGCAATCGGAAAGGAGTTCAGAAAGATGCAAGCTAAAAATCTTGGCGATCGCTCTTCTGCCAAAGAAAAAGGAGTAATCATATGAAAACACAAACACATGTAGAGCCAGAGACAAGGCATATTTGGCCTTTCTTAGCTTGGACCTTTGGTATTAGCTGGGGATCCTGGCTGATTCTGTATATTTTAGCCGCCCTGAAGCTGACCAGCGGGGCTGAGCCTTTGGGCTATGCTCTCATTATCATCGGTGGCTTCGGACCGGCCTTGGGAACTTTTATCAGCCTCAAAATTTCTCATCCTAAGAAGATGCTGGACTTTATCTTTTCTCATGCTAAGGGCTGGTGGATTTATATGCTGGCCTTCTGTCTGGTTCGGGTTTTGACCCTTTTTATCGCCAATCCAGCCCTGCCGCCTCTGAATGCCATTCTGATGTTTCCTCTGGGCTGGACCTTTATCACCTTTGCTGGGGGTGGGAATGAAGAGTTGGGCTGGCGGGGAGTGCTGCAGCCGGCTCTGGAGAAAAAATTCTCCTTCCCTCTGGCAACTGTCATCACGGCTCTGGTCTGGGTGGCCTGGCATCTGCCCCTCTGGCTGATTCCGGGAACGAGTCAAAGTCAGGTTTCTTTGCCTTTCTATATTTTCTTTTGTATCCTGCTCAGTTTCTGTCTGGCGGTTCTCTACAAGCAGACGGCCTCTGTCTTTGCCTGCATGGTCTTTCACGGCTGCATTAACTTTGCTCAGGCGACGATTGTCGGCAGTGCTACAAATGGCGGAAGGTATCTCAGCTTCCAGGCTGCTAATCTGCTCATGACCGCTCTGCTGGTCGGCTGGTGGTACTGGAAGGGTAATCGGAAAGGAGCTGAGAAAGATGCAAGCTAGAAACTATAAAGATTCCTCATCTGTCAAGCAAATTCTAATTTTTCTGCTCTGGACTTTTGGCATCAGCTGGTCTGCGTGGATTCTCTCAGCTGTGCTGAAAGAACGAGTGCCGCTGCTTTATCCGCTTCTCATGATAGTGGGAACATTTGGTCCTGCTATAAGTGCCAAGCTTGTCTTAGGTAAGTCTTTGAAAGAAATGCTGGCTTTTATCAAGTTTACTAGGAAAAGAAGCTGGCCTTATCTATTGATTTTTGTGGGGCTATACACGATTTCCATTGCCTTTGTGACCAGGCCGCTGCCAGGTTTGAATCTTTTGAATGTCTTGGTTCTGGCTCTGGTAACGACTCTTCTGACAGGCGGCAATGAAGAGATTGGCTGGCAGGGCTTCCTGCAGCCAAGTATGGAGAAGATCCTGCCCTTCCCTTTGGCAACTGTAGCAACTGGGTTAATCTGGGCTGTCTGGCATCTGCCCCTCTTCTTTATGCCCGGCAGCAGTCAGGCGGGGACCTCCTTTCTGGTCTTTACAGCCGCTTGCCTGCTCAGCCGTTTCTGGCTGGCAGCTCTTTACAAGGTCAGTCAGTCTGTCCTCTATTGTGTCCTCTTTCATGGGCTCATTAATACTATTGGCGAAGCCATCTTTGTAGGCAAGGGAACGGAAAATCCCCTCTTTTTCCTAGGCTATATCTTGATGGCGGCTTACAGTATCTATCTTTGGTATCAAAGGGATCAGCAAGACAAGGCTTAAAGATATTTTTATGATTTTGTATTTCTCCGGCTTTTTTGGTAGAATAAAGCTATATTAGAAACAAAGGGGAACAGAATGGCGCAGCGAAAAGACAAATCCCAGGCCATGAGAGAAAAAATTTTAAATACAGCAACCCAGCTCTTTATCCAAAAGGGGTCCGAAAAGACCAGTATGCAGGACATCGCCCAGACGGCGGGCATCTCCAAGGGGGCTATCTACCATCATTTCAAGTCAAAAGATGAGATTGTCCTTGCGGTGATTAGGAGCCGGCAGGAGCTGATGGAAGAAGAGATGAAGCAGTGGTTCAAGGCTACGGAAAATCTGACCGGCAGGGAGCAGCTGCAAGCCATCCTCAAGTCCAATCTGGAAAGTCAGACAGCCCGGGCCATAGACGGCATTGTGGATGAGTACGAGCAGGATGCAGGTTTTATTTTGACCATGATGCGGGACAATCTGCGGATAGGCGCCCCTCTGGTCAGCAATATTATCAAAAAAGGCATGGCAGATGGGTCTATCCAGACTCAGTATCCGGACCAGACTGCGGAAGTCTTTCTGCTGCTGGTGAACTTCTGGATGAATGAGACCGTTTTTGAAAGCGATCCTGAAAAACTGCCAGAACGCTTCCATTTTCTGCAGTTTATGATGACCTCGGTCGGCATGGATATCTTTACTGACGAGCTCCTGCAGCTCTTTAGCCAGAAAAATAAAGCATAAAAAAAGGCGATAGGACAGAACTAAAAAATTTAATTCTGTCCCAGCCTTTTTATTTATGTGCTGAATATACTGTGGATATCTTCCTCGGTCAGGCCGATTAGGGGGTCAATTTTCTGGAAGTTTTCTTCAGTCAGGACATAGTTTTCCACAGGCGTTTTCATTTTATCCACAGGATTGTGAATATTGCTCTCGGCTTGCAGAAAGTCGCCAAAGCGCTCGATTAGATAGGTTTTACGGGCGGTGCCAGTGTTTTTTGCAGCATAGTCAAAGGCAGCTTTTTCCCCAAGTAAGATCAACTTGCTCTTGGCGCGGGTGATAGCGGTGTAGATGAGATTGCGCTGCAGCATCCGGTGACTGCTCTTGGTGATGGGCAAGATGACCACGGGAAATTCACTGCCCTGAGACTTGTGGATGCTCATAGCGTAGGCCAAGCGAATCTTATACCACTCGCTGCGCTGATAAACAAGTTCATTGCCATCAAAGTCAATGGTCAGCTCGTCCTGCTTGGAGTCGCTGTACTTAGCAGGCAGCAGGTCGCTGATGTAGCCTAAGTCACCGTTGAAGACATTGCTTTCAGCGTCATTGACCAAGTGGATAACCCTATCTCCTTGGCGATACTGACAGTCGGGAGCTTCGAAGGTCAGCTCGTCTTTCTCTACAGGATTGATGAGATTTTGCATAAGATTGTTAATCTGGTCAATGCCGGCTGGCCCCCGATACATAGGTGCCAATACCTGAACATCTTGAGCTGGGATACCGCTGCGAATGGCTGCGCTAGTGATTTTCTCAATCATAGGCGGGATATGCTCATTTCTAGCTTCAAAATATGAGCGGTCCGCTTTTTTCTCTGTAAAGTCTGCTGGTAAAATGCCCTTCTGAATCTGGCTGGCTAGTGTGACGATTGTAGACTCTTCGCTCTGCCGATAGATGGTTTCCAGCTTGGTCTGTGGGATAGTCGGTATCTGCAGCAAGTCTGCCAGAACCTGACCTGGACTGACAGACGGAAGTTGATCCGCATCTCCGACAATCAAGAGTTTGGTTTGAGAGGAGATATTGCTGAGGAGCTGATTAGCTAACCAAGTATCCACCATGGAAAATTCATCCACAATGATAAAATCAGCATCCAGATAATCATCCAAATGACTGGTATCATCATCGCCAGTCATTCCCAAATGGCGGTGAATAGTGGCGCTAGGAAGACCGGTCAATTCGTTCATGCGCCGAGCGGCGCGCCCAGTGGGAGCCGCTAGCAGAATAGGCAGAACATTGACCTTTCGCAGATCTAAACTGCGAAGCTGGGCGTAGACTGCGATGATACAGTTGATAACGGTAGTTTTTCCAGTGCCCGGTCCGCCGGTTAGGATAAAGACCTTCTGATTGATAGCCTGACGGATGGCTTCCTTTTGGATGCTGTCATAGGAGATGCCGGAGTTCTCCTCCACTTGCTGGATAGCCGCAGTAATCTTATCTTGGTCGAAAGAATCTTGCTTGCCTTTTTCCAGCAGACGGACTAGATTACTCCTTATTCCTTCTTCAGCAAAGAAGAGGCTGTTTTCAAAGATTTTAGTATCGACATTCTGGACCTTATCCTCCTCGAGCAGATGAGTCAGCTCGTCAGCGACCAGACTGGGGTCCAGCTCTACCTGACGTGAGCTTTCTAAGAGTTCGATGGTATGCTCTAGTAAATCACGAGCTTCGACATAGGTATCTCCCCGCTCCATAGACTGGGTCAGCAAGGTGTGGACAAGGCCAGCCCGAAAACGCTCAGGGGCATCACTTTGAATACCCAGCTCTTCTGCCAGATGGTCAGCAATTTTAAAGCCGATTCCCTGAATGTCCTCTACCAGCTGATAGGGATATTTTTCGACAATATCCAGCGTTTCTTCCTTGTAGGTATCCTGGATTTGAAAAGCCAGCTTATTGGGAATGCCGTAGGCTGCCAGTTTGGCTAGTACCATCTCAGTTCCGTAGTTGAGTCTGAGCTTGGCGACAAAGGCCTCGCGGTTCTTAGCTGCTAAGCCGTTTATCTGGGTCAGCTTTTCCGGCTCTGCTAAAATCTTGTCAATGGTGTCCTCAGTATCTTCTCCGTAGAGTTGGACGATTTTTTGAGCAGTCTTGACCCCGATGCCCTTGAAATGGTCACTGGAGAAGTATTTTACTAGGCCTTTACTGCTGGGTTTGGCTCGCTCATAGCGGGAAATTTTCAGCTGCTGGCCATATTTGGGGTGCTGGACAAGACTGCCCCAGAAAGTGTAATCTTCGCCTTCCATGACATCTGCCATAGATCCGGTGACAATGATTTCAAAATCTTCAAAATCCTCGGCATCTGTATCCTCAATATCTAAGAGCAGGATGCGGAAAAAGTTGCTGGGATTTTCAAAAATAATCCGTTCAATCGTTCCTGAAAAGTAAAATTCCATAGTTTATAGGTTCTTCTTTTAAAACGAACCCAGCTGATGTTCAACTGAGTTCGGTATGCTTAATAGGTTTTAAAGGGCAGCAGCGGCCAGAAGCGGAACTTGGCTTCGCCCTGGATTTGTTCTTTTTGGAAGGTACCGACTTGGCGACTATCCTTGGAAACAATCCGGTCGTCACCCAGAAGCAGGTATTCATCATCCAGAAGCTTGATGGTGAAGACAGGGCTGCCTTCACTATCAACAGTGAAAGCTTGAGCCTGAGCAGCGAGTTTTCTGAAAAACTCACCATTATCATCATAATCGTCCCCAGTATAAGTTGATTGGAGCTTGTCTTCTTTAAATTTCTTGATGTAGTCCGTCAGGTAAGGCTCGTCTGTTTTTTTGCCGTTGATGTAAAGAGTATCATTTTCATACTGAATAGTGTCGCCCGGCATACCGATGACCCGTTTGACAATCTCCTTGGTCGTTCCGTCATTATCTGTCTCAGTGGCGACAACGATATCAAAGCGGTCAATAGACTGATGTTTGAGGACAAGCAGGTATTCCCCATTAGCCAGCGTAGGGTCCATAGAGTGGCCATCTACCTTTACAGGGGACCAGAGAAAGAGCCTTGACAGGATAATGACAGAGATAAAGAAGATAAAGAGTCCCCATTCTTTGAGAATGACAACAGCAGTATTTGATTTTTTCATAGGTTACCTTTCTAGAAGTTTTTGTGCTTTTTCAGTATTTTTAAAGTGGAGTTTAGCAGAATGCTGCAGACCGGCCATTCCATAGGATTGAAGAATCTGGCTGGCAACTTGGTCGCTCTTGCTTCCGGCTCCGCTAGGCAGGGTATAGCCTAACTCTCGACTGAGATTTTCTAGATTTTCCAGAAAGAGGTCACGAGCGATAATAGAGCTGACTGCAACAGCTAGAAACTTTCCTTCAGCCTTTTCAATCAGACTTACCGGATTTGGGAAATGATTTTTTTCCTGCTTTAGGTATTTATTGTAGTTTTGCTGGCTGGTAAAGGCATCGATGACGATTTTTTCAGGATTGATGCCTTTTTGCAGCAGTAGATAAATAGCTTGATTATGTAAGGCCACCTTGACAGAGACGGCGTTGTAGCCAGAAGCGATGACTTCGTTGTACTTCTCTGGCGATAGGAGCAGAGCTTGGTGGGCAATCTTTTCTTTTAAGACCGTTGCCAGTTGGCGAATCTTGCTATCGTTCAAGGTTTTAGAATCGCCAACGCCCAGTTTCATCAGAAAGTCGTGCTGGTCTGGAGTGACGAAAGAAGCTACGACGGCTAGACATCCAAAGTAGGAGCCGTTTCCGACCTCATCTGTCCCAATGAGGGCAAAATTCTGAGAAGCAGGACTAGAACTGGATTTGCCTGCTTGATGGCCAAAAAAGCCAGCGTAGTGAACAGCTTTTGCCCCCTGAAAGAGAACTTTTCCGGAGCTAAAGACACTGACCGTCGCCTGATTCAGCCGGAAGAAATATTGAATATGTGGGTTCTTGCTGGGAGCCAGCTGGTCCTGATATTTCTCAACAAAAGCCTGAATTTCTTGCTGTTTGGGACTGAGGGTGATACTTTCCATACCCCCTATTGTACCATAAAAAGGAAAAGTCGAAAGACATAAGATTGAAAAACCTACAAAAATTTTGTAGGAGAATACCGCTGTTTACAATATCAAAAAAGATGAAAAAGAAAGTCCCTGTCTTGTCCCAAGTGTTTTTATAACTGACAAAGGGCTTCTTTTTTGATATAATACAATGAGGTGATTTTATGGCAAATTTGAATCGATATAAATTTACATTTGGAAACAAGACCTTAACTCTAACAACAGAACACGATAATCTCTTTATGGAAGAAGTAGAACGGGTAGCAAAGGAAAAATACAAGGCTATCAAAGAGCAGATGCCTGCGGCAGATGATGAAGTCCTGGCGATTTTGCTGGCGGTCAATAGCCTATCTACCCAGCTTAGCCGCGAGATTGAGTTTGACGACAAGGAAAAAGAACTAGAAGATTTTCGTCACAAAATGCTCAGTGATTTGAGAGAAAAGTCGGGTAAATAGAGGAGAAATAATGTTTTCTATTGTTATTTTACTAATATTGGCCTGGAGCTTTTATATTGGCTACTCGCGTGGCATTGTTCTGCAGGGCTATTATGCTGCTGCGACCATGGTTTCTATGCTGGTGGCTGGAGCTTTTTATAAGAGCTTGGCTAAGTTTATCAGCCTTTGGGTGCCTTATGCCAGCGCAACTCAGGGCTCTTCGACCTACTTTTTCCCTAGCTCCCAGCTCTTTCAGTTGGACCAGGTTTTTTATGCTGGTTTGGCCTATCTCATTATTTTTACGGCTGTCTATATCCTTGGGCGCTTTTTTGGGATTTTTGCGAATCTGATTCCCTACCCCAATAAGCTGGATACCAAATGGTACAATGTGACCAGCGGAGCCATCGCTGTTTGTATCTCTATTTTTGTTTTGGGAATGTGCCTGACTATTTTAGCGACGGTGCCGATGGAGATGGTTCAGGAGCGGCTCAATAGCAGCTTCATGATTCGCTTTATTGTCAAGTATACCCCTATCACATCCAATATCCTCAAAGATCTCTGGGTGAATCAAGTTATCGGATAAAAGACGACTCAGTTGGCCTGCTAGCTGGGTTCTTTTTTACTAGAAAAGAAAATTATGAACACAAAAATTTTAGAAACCTTAGAATTTAAGAAGATAAAAGAACTTTTTGCTCCCTATCTTTTGACAGAGCAGGGGCAGCTGGAGCTGGGTCTGCTTTTGCCGACTAGCAAGAAGGAGACGTTAGCCTCAGCTTTTCTGGAAATGACAGATATGCAGCAGATTTTTGTGCAGTATCCGCACTTTAGTCTGGCTGCGACTCAGGATATTACTGCCTTGACCAAGCGTTTGGAGCTGGAAAGCGACTTGAATATTGAGGAGTTTTTGGCTCTCAAGCGCGTCTTGGCTGTGACTCAGGAGCTCAAGTCCTTTTATGAGGACTTGGAAAATGTGCACTTGGAAAAGCTGGACCGTCTGTTTGATAATCTAGCTGTGTTCCCTAAGCTGCAAGGAAGTTTGCAGGCTGTTAATGATGGCGGCTTTATTGAAAGCTTTGCCAGCGAAAGTTTGAGCCGTATCCGCCGAAAAATTCAAGAAAATGAAAACCAGGTGCGGGAAATTCTGCAAGAGATTCTCAAAAACAAGGGAGAGATGCTGGCGGATCAGGTAGTGGCCAGCCGGAATGGCCGCAATGTGCTGCCTGTGAAAAATACCTATCGTAACCGCATTTCTGGTGTGGTTCACGATATTTCAGCCAGCGGGAATACCGTCTATATCGAGCCTAGAGCGGTTGTCAATCTCAACGAAGAAATTGCCAGCAGTCGGGCAGACGAGCGTTATGAAATTCAGCGGATTTTGCAGGAATTATCAGACCTCTTCCGTCCCCATGCAGCTGAAATTGCCAACAATGCTTGGATTATCGGACATCTGGATTTGGTGCGTGCCAAGGTCCGCTTCATGCAGGAGACGGGAGCGGTGGTGCCAGACCTTTCGGAGGAGCAGGATATCCAACTGCTCAGTGTCCGCCATCCCCTGATTGAAAATGCAGTGGCTAATGATTTGCATTTCGGGCCAGACTTGACAGAGATTGTCATTACGGGGCCTAATACGGGTGGTAAGACCATCATGCTGAAGACCTTGGGCTTGGCTCAGATTATGGCCCAGTCAGGTCTGCCGATTCTGGCGGACAAGGGGAGCCGCGTCGGGATTTTCAGTCAGATTTTTGCAGACATTGGTGATGAGCAGTCCATTGAGCAGAGCCTGTCAACTTTCTCTAGTCACATGACCAATATCGTCTCTATTTTAGAGCAGGTGGATAGCGATAGCTTGGTCCTGCTGGATGAGTTGGGAGCTGGGACTGACCCGCAGGAGGGTGCAGCTCTGGCTATTGCTATCTTGGAAGATTTGCGACTAAGACAAATTAAAACCATGGCGACGACTCACTATCCTGAGCTAAAAGCCTATGGAATTGAGACGGACTGGGTAGAGAATGCCAGCATGGAATTTGATACAGATAGTTTAAGGCCGACCTATCGCTTTATGCAGGGAGTGCCTGGCCGCTCCAATGCCTTTGAAATCGCTCTGCGTTTGGGCTTGGCAGAAGTTATCGTTGGCCATGCCCAAGAGCAGACTGACACAGACAGTGATGTCAATCGAATCATTGAGCGCCTAGAGGAGCAGACGCTGGAGAGCCGCAAGCGCTTGGATAATATCCGCGAGGTGGAGCAGGAAAATCTCAAATTTAACCGAGCCCTCAAAAAGCTATATAATGAGCTCAATCGAGAAAAGGAAACCGAGCTCAATAAGGCGCGGGTGGAAGCCCAGGAAATCGTTGATTTGGCTTTGTCAGAGAGTGAGAGCATTCTCAAAAATCTCCATGATAAGTCTAGTCTCAAACCACATGAGATTATTGAAGCTAAGGTTCAGCTTAAAAAGTTGGCACCAGAAACGGTTGATTTATCAAAGAATAAGGTGCTCAAACAGGCCAAGAAAAATCGGGAGCCCAAGGTGGGGGATGATATTCTGGTTACCAGCTATGGTCAGCGGGGAACCTTGGTCAAGCAGCTCAAGGACGGCCGCTGGGAAGCTCAGGTCGGTCTGATTAAGATGACTCTGGAAGAGCAGGAATTCAACTTACTCAAGGCTGAAAAGGACCAGCAGCCTAAGCGCAAGCAGGTCAATGTGGTCAAGCGGGCCAATACTGCTGGCCCCAAAGCCAGACTGGATCTGCGCGGCAAACGCTATGAAGAGGCTATGGAAGAGCTGGATGCCTTTATCGATCAGGCTCTCCTCAATAACATGGCTCAGGTGGATATTATCCACGGTATCGGGACCGGCGTCATCCGTGAAGGGGTGACCAAATATCTCCGCCGCAACAAACATGTCAAGTCCTTCGGCTATGCCCCGCAAAATGCCGGCGGCAGCGGTGCGACGATTGTGATATTTAAGTAAGAGGCCAGAAATGAAAATACAAATCTATAACTCGACTTATGAGAAAAGTTGGGTTTATACAAAAGCTTTGAGTTATCTCTTTTCGCCTTTCTTTGATGATGTGAGCCGCAGCAAGGATGAGTTTACTGAAGAGCCTTACCAAGATTCGATTGAGCTCATAGCAGTGGAAGATGATCAGGTTGTAGGGCTTCTAGATATTGGGATTTACACCGAAGAAGCAAGTCGTTCTTATCCATATTATCCAGGAGAAAAGATAGCTTACTTCGCTAATCTGGCTGTCCATCCTGATTTTCAGAATCAAGGGATAGCCGGCCGACTCTTTCAAACTGCTCGAGAGAAACTGCATGAAAAGAAAGTTGAGGCCTTGATCATCTTTACCAGAGACGGAGAGCAGGCAAATTACCTCTACCAGAAGTGGGGCGGCAAGCTGATTTGTCAAGATTATTTAGTTGTTGGACGCCCCAAAGATCAAACACCGTTTTCTTTCAGCGTTGATAGGAAGCAGCAGACAATCTGTCTGACAGATAAGTTGGGAAATTCCTTAGGCTATTATCAAAGAGAAGGGCATTATATTGTCTCAAGGAAAGAAGATTTGGAGCATTTTGATATTGATGAGCTTTACAAAGAGCATACCTATGTTTTGAAAATCGAATAGGGTATTGGAAGTTTCAGCGAAGAGATAGCAGCAGGTTCTTTTATGAGGGCTTGCTTTTTGCTATAATGTAAGCAGCATAAAGTGTTTCGGAGGGGAAATAATGAGAATAAAGCATGCATCAGATTCCTGCACGACTATTTTGGTGGGCAAGAAGGCCAGCTACGACGGTTCAACCATTGTCGCTCGTACAGAGGATTCACAAAATGGGGTCTTTACGCCCAAGAAATTTGTCGTAGTGGAGCCACAAGACCAGCCCCGCCATTATCAGTCAGTTTTGACCTCTTTTGAGATGGATTTGCCGGACAATCCAGTCCGCTATACGGCAGTACCAGATGCAGTTCCCAAGGACGGGATTTGGGGAGCAGCTGGAATTAACAGCTATAACGTTGCTGTTAGCGCGACAGAAACAATTACGACCAATAGCCGCGTGCTGGGAGCTGATCCTTTGGTAGAGTCAGGTATTAGCGAGGAAGATATCCTTACGCTGGTTCTTCCCTATATCAAGACGGCTCGAGAAGGGGTTCTACGCTTAGGGAAAATCCTAGAGGAGTACGGCACTTATGAGTCCAATGGGATTGCTATCTCAGATGTCAATGAAATCTGGTGGCTGGAAACCATTGGCGGCCACCATTGGATGGCGCGGCGCGTGCCAGATGATGCCTATGTGACCAATCCCAATCAGCTGGGCAGTGATTACTTTGAATTTAACAATCCAGAGCACTTCCTCTGTCATCCAAATCTCAAAAACTTTATCAAGGAAAACCATCTCAATCTGAATTACTCGGACGAGGGTTTCAATCCACGCTATGCTTTTGGCAGCCAGAAGGATAAGGACCGCCATTACAATACACCGCGAGCTTGGGATATCCAGCGTTTTCTCAATCCAGAAGTGGAGCAAGATCCAAGGAGTTTCTTCATTCCATGGTGCCGCAAGCCTTACCGCAAGATCACGATCGAAGATATCAAGTATGTCCTGAGCAGTCACTATCAGGATTCGCCTTATGATCCTTACGGAGCAGAGGGCGATCGCCACAGCAGACGGGCCTTCCGGACTATTGGCATCAATCGGACCAGTCAGACAGCCATCTTGCAGCTGCGCCCTAATCAACCCCAGGAAACGACGGGTATCCAGTGGCTATCTTATGGCTCCATGGCTTACAATACAGCTGTTCCTTTCTTTACTCAAGTCTCAACAACGCCAGACTACTTTGCCAATACGACGGACAAGGTTTCGACAGATTCCTTCTACTGGGCCAATCGCTTGATTGCTGGTTTGGCTGATGCTCATTTTAGCAGTCATGTCGGTGATTTGGATGATTACCAAGAGCAGACTATGGCTTGGGGACATGAAATGATTGGTCGGGTAGACCGGGCTCTGGCCAAGGGCGAGGCTGTGGACTTTGAGGCTGAAAATCAAGCCATGAGCAATAAGGTGCAAGAAGCGACAAACCAGCTCTTGGAGAAAGTTCTCTTGGATGCCAGCAATCTCATGACCAACCATTTCTCACTGAGTGACTAAGGTCCTACCCGTAGCAAATATTTTTCTTTCTGATGTTTTTGGTGTAAAATGTTATCAAAAGTAAGCAATAAAAGGAGAAGATTTATGGTAGCAGCAGTTACAGATGCAACATTCACAGAAGAAACAAAAGATGGACTGGTTCTGATTGACTTTTGGGCAACTTGGTGCGGTCCGTGCCGTATGCAGGCACCTATCTTGGAGCAGTTGGCAGGAGAAGTCCATGAGGATGAATTGAAAATCCTTAAAATGGATGTGGATGAAAATCCAAATACTGCCCGTGAATTTGGCATTATGTCCATTCCGACCCTTCTGTTCAAGAAAGACGGTCAAGTCGTTAAGCAAGTCGCAGGTGTTCACACCAAAGACCAGCTCAAGGCTATTATCGCGGAATTGAGTTAATATCATAGATAAAAAAATCGTTACATGACGTAACGATTTTTTCATTTAGCTGATGACAGTAAAGGTCATACAGAAGAGCAAGTATACTCTCAGAGTGTGCAAAATAGCAAGGAAGTATTTGCTCAGGCGTTTCCCTATTACTTATCATAGGCGCTTATTGTGAAATGTGCAAAATTTCAAATGTTGGTAGTTGTGTATCGGGTTTATTGGTATAAAAAGTAAAAATACATTTTTTCCATTTATCAGGATTGAAAATAACGACTTTGCCGCTTTCGTTGTTTTGCATTTGCTCGTGAATGGCAAAGGATTTTAAACTTTCAGATGCTTCTATATCAATGATTTCCAATGTAGCATATTTACTTGAATTAAAATGATCAGATATTTCGACTGATGAAGTCACTCCGATTTCAATATTCTGCCAGCCAAAAGAATTTAAAATATGATCAAAGTAACCATCAAATATGAATTTTGTCATTCCGTTGGTATTTTTCCAAACATATAGCGGACAGTAACTGTTAAATAATTGGCCTTCAGACTCTTCAGAGATTAAATAAACTTTGAAAAACAAATCGTCGAACCCATCCATTAAATGACCTGTATTTTGGACACGTTGTCTAATGATATCCATGTCATAATCTGATGGTAATTTTATAGTATATTGCATTGCTTGCATTGCAGTACCTCTTTTCTAATTAACTATTGACAGTATAAATGATTTATATCATGTTGAATAATACTTAAAAATGATATAATTATCATAAAAAGTGATAAGGTATTTTAAATGAATTTTAATGATATGAGCATTTTTGTGACAATCTATGAGACAAGATCAATAAACAAAAGTTCAAAGATCTTACAATATGCGCAATCTAATCTCAGTGCTAGATTGAAGGTGCTTGAAACTGAATTAGATACGAAATTATTTTACAGAAAATATAATGGTTTAATTCCGACAGAAAGTGGAGACTTATTTTATCAATTTTGTAAGGAAACTTCTAACAATTTGGAGAAATTAAAAAAGAAATGTGAAACTTCGAAAATATCCATCTTAATTTCAGAATTGTTATTCAATCACGATATTAATAATTCGCAAACAATTGATTTGGATAAAAGTGAGATTAATATCCAAAAAACTTCGGATATACCAATCATTGCTCATCAGGAAGACTTTGATAAAATTTTTTGCTTTCAAAAAATTGAAAATTTAAAGCATTATGATGAGACTATCGGACATATTGAGTCAGTTTATGCTTGTTCGAGTATCATAAAGTCTAGTGAGGGAATGCCCATATTCGTTAATAAAGATGAAAATTGTCCTTTTAGAAAACAAAGCTTAATGAGGTTTGCTCATTTAAAATCAGTTGTAGAAATTGATTCTTTTGAAAACATTATCAGCTTAGTTGAGAACGGGAAAGGAATCGCACTATTGCCTAAATGGTTAAACAAGAGAGCGAATATCAAGCCATACGACCAAGATATCGTTCTTATCCCATTTTATCAGTATGAAAAGCAGAACCAAAACAAGTAGACTATTTTAGAAGAAATACTAGTGCTAGAAAGAAAAAATGTTTGACAAATATTGTAAATATACTTACAATAAGTATACGTATTATAAAGGAGTTGTTGTAATGGAATTTAGTTTCAGTTTAAGCATGAAAGCAGCAAAAGAAGATGTATGGTCCTACTATGAAAATATTGAAAAGTGGTATGAATGGGAAGAAGATTTAAAAAATATTACATTAAATGGTGGATTTAAGACAGGTTCTTGTGGGATGATGGAACTCGAAGGAATGCCCCCAATGGAATATCAGCTGACACTTGTCAAGTCCTTTGAGGAATTTTGGGATAAAACAGCGACCCCGTTTGGAGATATCCTTTTTGGTCATCAGATCATTGAGAACGATGATGGCACTGTAAATGTCAAGCACACCGTAGCTTTAGATAGCAAAGATCAGCAACATTTGGAATTTTTAAGCCAAGTTTTCTCAGATGTTCCTCAATCTATTTTTATTTTAAAAAATTGTTTGGAAAAATAAGAATTCTCTACTTAGCTAGAGAATTTCAGACCGAAGACAAACACCATTTGGAATGTTTGCCTTCGGTCTGAAGAAGCCTTTAGGCTTCTTTTTTGTATCAAAAAACGTTTACATGCTCAAAAAATTTCATAAAACATTGACAAAAGGCGAATGTTCTTTTAGAATAATAGAAAATTAATAATCAACACCGAACGAAGTTTTTCAGAAAGAGGTAGGCGTCTCTGACTGTGAAATGGACGGAACTCTGGAGAGACCATGAATGGCACCGAAGGGGCAAGGCGGTTTAGAACCGCTCAAACTCTCAGGTAAAAGGACAGAGCGAAGAGGCAGGGATTTCCC
This sequence comes from Streptococcus sp. IsoGale022, assembly GCF_031142805.1. Classification (NCBI taxonomy): domain Bacteria; kingdom Bacillati; phylum Bacillota; class Bacilli; order Lactobacillales; family Streptococcaceae; genus Streptococcus; species Streptococcus sp. IsoGale022. Next base: position 143,692 of record NZ_JAKZJI010000002.1, read on the forward strand.
TACTCCAGCACATCCAGAGTACATGTTTTTCATGTGCTCTTTCTTTTTCTCGGTGTGAAAAGGAGCTTATATCATGTTGGAAATATTGAATCGTCTGGATTCTTTGGTTTGGGGTCCGCCCCTGCTCATTTTGCTGGTCGGTACTGGTATCTATCTCAGTCTGCGTCTGGGCCTGCTGCAGATTTTTCGTCTTCCGCGTGCCTTTCGGCTAATTTTTGTATCAGACGAGGAGCATCAAGGCGATGTCTCTAGCTTTGCGGCTCTATGTACAGCTCTAGCCGCGACTGTTGGGACAGGAAATATCATCGGAGTGGCAACAGCCATTAAAACCGGTGGACCGGGTGCCCTCTTCTGGATGTGGGTAGCTGCTTTCTTTGGAATGGCGACCAAGTATGCCGAAGGTCTCTTGGCTATCAAGTACCGGCGCAAGGATGCTCATGGAGCCATGGCAGGAGGTCCTATGCACTATATCTTACTAGGGATGGGCGAGAAGTGGCGCCCGCTGGCCATCTTTTTCGCGACAGCTGGTATCTTGGTGGCTCTTTTGGGGATTGGGACCTTTACGCAGGTCAATTCCATCACAGAGGCCATGCAGAATACCATTCAGCTGCCTCCAGCTGTGACAGCTTCTATCTTGGCTATTTTAGTAGCTCTGGTTATTTTCAGCGGCATCCAGTCTATTGCTCGAGTATCGACCAAGGTTGTGCCCTTTATGGCAGCGATTTATATCTTGGGGACTGTGACTGTCCTAGCGGTCAATCTAGATCGATTACTGCCGACTCTCCAGCTGGTCTTTAGTTCAGCCTTTAGTCAGACAGCAGCTGTCGGTGGCTTTGCCGGTGCGACCATCCAGATGGCCATTCAAAACGGGGTTGCGCGTGGAGTTTTCTCCAATGAATCTGGCTTGGGATCAGCGCCCATTGCAGCGGCGGCAGCTCGGACTAAGGAACCGGTAGAACAGGGCTTGATTTCCATGACCGGAACCTTTATCGATACCTTGATTATCTGTAGTCTGACAGGCTTGACGATTTTAATCACAGGGGTCTGGGATGGCAATCTCAACGGTGTGTCCCTGACTCAGGCAGCCTTTGCGACTGTTTTTGCTAATTTTGGTCCAGTTCTGCTTTCAGTCTTTCTAGTTCTGTTTGCCTTTACGACTATCTTGGGTTGGAACTACTATGGTGAGCGCTGTTTTGAATTTCTCTTTGGGGTGCGCTATATCCGCGTTTATCGTCTGCTATTTGTCCTTATGATTGTACTCGGTGGCTTTGTGGGTCTAGAGGCGGTCTGGATTATTGCAGATATTGTCAATGCTCTCATGGCCTTGCCAAACTTGATTGCCTTATTAGTCTTGTCTCCAATTGTCATCAGTGAGACGAAGAAATATTTTGACAAGCATCGAAAGAATTAATTTTCACACATAAAAAAGCCTCTAGCTTTCCGTAATGATGGAAGTCTAGAGGTTTTTTGTCGAAATTAATAGCGTTTTTCTTTTGGCCAGCTGCTCATCTCGGCCACAGCTGTAAAGAGAACGTCAGTAGAAGAGTTGAGGGCTGTCTCGCAAGAGTCCTGAATGACACCAATAACGAAACCGACGCTGACTACCTGCATGGCCAAATCATTGGAAATCCCAAAGAGGCTGCAGGCGACCGGAATGAGCAGAAGCGAACCGCCAGCTACGCCGGAAGCCCCGCAGGCAGAAATTGCCGCTACAATACTGAGAACTAGAGCCGTGCCAAAGTCAACCCTGATACCCAGCGTGTTGACAGCAGCCAAGGTCAGGGTATTGATAGTAATAGCAGCCCCTGCCATGTTGATAGTGGCTCCCAGAGGAATAGAGACCGAGTAGGTCTCTGGATTGAGCCCCAGATCCCGACAGAGTTTCATATTGACGGGGATGTTTGCCGCAGAGCTGCGCGTGAAAAAGGCAGTCACGCCACTGACTCGCAAACAGCGCCAGACCAAGGGATAGGGATTTTTCCGCAGCATGATAAAGGTAATCAAAGGATTGATAATCAGAGCGACAATCAGCATACTGGCTATCAAGGCCAGCAGCAGGATGCCATAGCTTTGTAGCGCTTGGAAGCCTTTTCCGGAAATGGTCGTGTAGACCAGGCCTAAAATACCAAGAGGGGCTAGATTGATAATCCACTCGACAATCTTAGAAGTGATATCTGCCAAGGTCTGCAACAGTTCCTTGCTGTGGTGGCTAGCTTCCCGCATGGCAATTCCAAAGATGACAGACCAGGACAGGATACCAATGTAGTTAGCGGTGATGAGGGCGTTGACGGGATTGTCCACCAGCTGAAGCAGAAGATTGCTGAGAACTTGTCCGATTCCATCTGGCGGAGAAACCTTTTGGGAGGACGAAGCCAACTCTATACTAATGGGAAAGAAGAAGTTGACTAGGACTGCGACTAGGGCCGCCGCAAAGGTTCCCAGAAGGTAGAGCAAGATAACGGTCTTCATATTGCTTTTCTGGCCTTTTTGCTGCTGGGACAGGGCGTTTGCCACCAGAGCGAAGACGAGGAGTGGCGCGATAGCCTTGAGACCGCCAACGAAGATTTGGCCCAGAAGTCCGATGGCCTGTGCTTGGGGGAAGATGATAGCCAGCAGGACACCAATGCTAATACCGATGGAAATCCGCTTGATTAGATTGGTTTTATTCCAAATGGTGATGAAGCGATGGAGCATGTAAGTTCCTTTCTTGTCTTGGATACTTATTTTATTATACGATAGAAAGGGAGTGAAAGCAATGCTAGGTCGGACTAACCATTCTATGTCCGCGCTGATTGGTCTTTGTGGTATAATGGTAGTAATCTTTTTGGAGGTAGCCTATGTCTAAGACCGGAAATGTCTTTTCCCGCTATATCCAGCAGTTTGACTGGAGCAAGATTGCAGATGACCTTTTTTCCAAGCTGGTCTCTTTACTTCTGCTTTTTATCTTATTTTACATCGTTAAGAAAATCCTGCATTTGTCAGTGACCAAGATCATTGCCCCCTCTCTCAAGCTATCCAAGCAGGATGTAGCCAGACAAAAAACCATTACTCGTCTGATTGAGAATCTGCTTAATTATGTCTTGTATTTTCTCTTGATTTACTGGGTTTTATCCATCTTGGGACTACCGGTTTCCAGCCTTTTGGCTGGTGCCGGGATTGCCGGAGTGGCGATTGGGATGGGAGCTCAGGGCTTCCTGTCGGATCTGGTCAATGGCTTCTTTATCCTTCTCGAGCGACAGTTAGATGTCGGTGATAATGTTCGCCTGACTAACGGTCCTATCAACATCGCTGGAACAGTAATCAGTGTCGGGATTCGGACGACGCAGGTACGGGACGCGGACGGAACGCTGCATTTTGTTCCAAACCGCAATATCATGGTTGTCAGTAATCTTTCCCGTGGAGATATGCGGGTCTTGATTGATATCCCCATTTATGCCCAGACGGATTTGGACGAGATTTACCGCATCATTGCCAAGGTCAATGAAGAAGCTGTGCCAGAACATCCAGAGATTCTCAAGGAACCGAATATCTTGGGGCCGCAGATGGCTTCAAATGGCCAGTTCAACTTCCGTATCAGTATGATAGTGCAGGGAGGTATGCAGATTTCTATTTACCATATCTTCTACCGTCTTTACCATGAGGCGCTTTTGCGAGAGGGGATTGAGCTTCCGACGCTTGGACCCCTTTCAAAAGGCAAGTAATTATTGATTTAGAAAGGTCCATATGAATCAGCGAATTCAGCAGGAGATTGTCAGTGAGGACAATCTTGTTTACCGTTTAAAACGTCCTCTCCACAAGCAGGGTCTCTTTTGGGCAGCTCTGGTGTCTGGTATTATCATCTTTCTTCTGGCCTTGCTTAGCATTCTCCTCGTCATCACTACGATTGGCCTCATGGAGGAAAATGACCATCTCAAGTCTCTCACAGGCTACCATAACTCGCCTTTAGAGACCTATTCCAGCCATGCTTTTGAGAAAACAGTTGAATTTTCCAGCGGACTCAAGGTGACAGTTCATTCGGCAGTGGAAGATAGCAAGCGAGTCATGAGCGATGAGTCAACAGGAGTAGCTGTCGTTGCGACTATCACAGTTGAAAATACTTCTAAAAAGCCCATTCTGGTCAGTCCTTATGACTTTGGACTTTATGACAAGAAGGAAAATGTTTATATTTTGGACGGCTCAACCTTTGACAATACACAAATCGGCACCAATCTGGCGCCAGGCAAGTCTATTCGCTTTGACTTGGTTTTTGACGGGGAAGGTGGCGATGAGGATACCTATACCGTGACCTACGAAAATGCTAAGTGGCAAAAGGAGAAAAGCAAGCCAAAGCAAGAGAAAAAGAAGGAGCAATAGGGAAAATTATCCTATTACTCTAATACCTTTGCTACTTTCCGCACCCAGATTTGAAAGTGGAGGCAGCAAATGTTATAGATGAAAGAGGATTTGAGACAAAAGTTTCAAATCTTTTTCTTGACTATGACCTTAGGGGAGGGTGTATACTGGTGAAAATTAGAAAAGGAGAACACTATGCAAATTAATATTATTCGCTCTGATAAAGTTTATCAGGAGTTGCTTGAACTTCCATTTGATAAAAGGGAGGGCTGTTTTCGAGCGAAAACACTCGCTCCATTTGCTCCTAAATACCAAACTCAGCATATTCCTTTAAAAGCGAAGTATCCTGGAGGATTTGATGCTCTATTTCTACTTGGCTTTATGAATCAGATGCCTGGAACTCTGTCGGAAAAGGATAGACCAGCTATCGACTCTCTGAGCTCTGATCAACTCTGGCAAGACTGCCAGGATACCATCAAAAGGAGTATTGGTCTTTTTGAACAGGCTGGCTATGATTTAGAGGTTGAAGATTACCATTTTACTATTTTATTGGGCAATCCAGACAAGCCTATGCTACAGCTCAATAAGGGTTACAGCGGAGATGGTGGAATCCCAGGCTACCTCATGCTTAGTCTACTACCAAATGACTATACTTTGCCACGTGTGCAGGCGGCATTAGCCCACGAGTGCAATCACAATGTCCGCTTCCAATTTATCAAATGGAATCAGCAGACGACATTAGCAGACTGGGTAGTTAGTGAAGGATTGGCAGAGTCTTTTGCTGCCGAGCTCTATGGTAAAGAGCTCATTGGACCTTGGGTAACTTCAACCAGTTCAGAGCAATTAGAGGAGATTAAGCCCATCATCTCAAGTCAGCTTCAGCTAACGGGGATGGCGGAAATGGCTCCTTATCTCTACGGTGATGAAATCGCTGAGATACAGGGTCAGATACCAGTTGGAATGCCTTATGCTGCGGGCTATGCTTATGGCTATCATTTGATACAAGCCTATCTGAAAAATACTGGCAAGAGCATTATTGAAGCGACAGTAACATCGACAGAAGAGATTTTAGAGGCGACGAAAGACTTTTGGCAATGACACATTTTTGCTTGAAAATCTGCCTGAACCTGATATAATGTAGGTAATTTCTGGAGGTGACTATATGCACTATAAAAGAGTCGAATTGAAAGTTACAAATCAAGGTATCCATGAGCGCAAGATTTTTCAAGGTGTCAAGATTTTCAATCGTAGCAAGCTGTCCAAAGATCAGAAAAGCATTCTGACGCAGAAGCTTTACCTGACACCAAAGCAAAACATCGTTTACTATCAGCGAACAGATGTCAATTATGACCCGAACTGGCATCATAATAAGGACTATTACGAACTCGCTTTTGGCCAGTTGGACAGAGAAACTGTCTTTAAGGTTTGTCAAGATTTTGACGAACTAAGTCCTTTTCTGGAGAATGAGCTGCTGGAGAAGCTAAAAGAAAAACAGTCATCAGGCAAGTTTTTTGAAAAATTAGATATATAAAAATCCGACCGCTTTTATAAGCAGTCGGATTTCTTTGAGTTCTAGTTTTATAATCTTTTATAAGGAAATATAGAGCTATTAAGCCAGCAGTTTTTTTATTTACCAAGATACTGAAATTCGATCCATTTTTATTATGAACATCTAACTTAGTTAGATGTTGTGGGAACAGTATAGTTGACATCTTTGAAGAATAAACGTATAATCAAAAAATGATTGAGTACTCACTCAATACGTGAGGGGTAAAGGAGTTTATAAAATGGTTGTTCAAGCAATACAATATAGTCGTTTCGGTAATGAAGAAGTGTTAAATTTGGTGAATATTAAATCTGATTCTTTAGAAGCGAATCAAGTTAGGGTAGAAGTTCATGCTGTTGGTTTAAATCCTATTGATTATAAAACTTTTGAGGGTGCAAAGCCACTTAGATTTTTATCTTTTATTGCGAAACTAAGGAATCCCAGTCGTTGGTTTGAGTCAAAATCATCTCTTTTTCCAAGAGGTGTTGGTAGGGATTTTGCTGGAGTCATCACAGAAATTGGTGAAGGAGTAAATACGTTTTCAGTAGGGGATAAGGTTTTTGGATCAATGATCAGTGACCCTGGATTGGGGACCAAGAGGGGAGCTTTGGCAACAGAAATTTGTGTCAATGTATCGGAAATTGTATTAAAACCAAAGATGATTGATATGAACCACGCAGCTACTATGGGTGTAGCCTCTCTAACTGTGGGTGGTGCTTTTAGAAAAATTGAGTTAAATTCTAAAGATGTTGTAGTTATTTCAGCAGCGACAGGTGGTATTGGAAGTATTGCAGTACAGTATGCAGTTGCTAAGGGTGCAACGGTTATCGGAATTGCAAGTAAGAAGAATTCAGAATATCTGAAGTCCTTAGGTGCCATACCAGTAGCTTACGAAGAGAACATCCAAAATGCTCTTCTATCAGCAACTCCAAAGCCGATTACAAAATTCTTGGATTGCTATGGAAGTGATTACGTTAAGTTAGCTTTTAGTCTAGGTTTGAAGGGGAGTGAGATCGGAACTCTAGTACCTTCTCCATATGTTATAATAAGAGGAGCTCAGTTCACGGGTCCGAGACACTCTACATATGATGATTTTAAGACTCTAGCGGAGATGGTCTCAGATGGTAAGGTTCAGCTAAATATTGATCAAGTGTATGACTTTTCTCTAAAGTCAGTTAGAGAAGCATATCGTAGTCTGAAATTGGGACACACTCGAGGTAAGAAAGTTGTAAAAGTAAGAGAGTAGCAGAGAGGTGCTAGTGATGGAAAGTTTAGAACAAAAGTATGCCCAGACATTAGAAAATAGCAATTTGAGTTTAAAACAACGTCAAGTACTGTTATCAAGTCTAAAGTTATTTTCAGAAATTGGTTTTGAAAACACAACAGCCAGTCTTATCGCCAAGGAAGCTGGAGTTTCAGAAGGGACGGTTTTTAGTTACTTTAAGACTAAGGAAGGCATCTTAGAAGCAATTTTATCGACTTTTCTTGAGCAAGTTATTCCAGATGTGATTGCTGATTTTTCTAAGAAGAAATTTACAGCAAACCAAGAGACTTTTTCAGTATTTTTGAGAAGTATTGTTCGTGATAGACTAGTTTTTATTCAGGAGAATCAAATGCAAGTTAAAATTCTCTTGAGTCGTTCTTTTATTGATAATACTATTTCTAACCAGTTAGGGAATGTTATTGTTCACTCTATCATTAGGCCAATTAGTCCAGTTCTGAATCAGTTTAAAGAAAAGGGCCTCATCAGAAATTGGTCAAACGAAAGAATCGTTCGCTATATTTTAGCCTTGAGTCTTTCTTATGTTCTTCCAATGATGTTGAATGATAATGAGGACCTAGATATAGATGAGACAGTAAATGAAATAGTTGAATGCCTGTCTTTTGCATTAGTAGAAGTAAAATAAATCTTGATTTTAAGCTTACTATTTTAAATAGTGAGCTTTTTTGAAGCCAACATAAAAATCCCCAATCATAATGATTGAGGATTGAGCAAATGAATCTTAAACAATACCTTGGGCAATCATAGCCTTGGCTACGTTTTCGAAGGCGGCAATGTTAGCACCAGCCAGGTAGTCTTTACCAAGCCTGTAAGTTTCAGCGGTAGTCTTAGCTGTGTTGAAGATGTCGGTCATGATGTTCTTGAGACAGCCAGGGTATACCGATATCTATTCATCGGATAAGAGGGATTTTATCATCCAGATATTCATAGCTGGGTGGCCGGCAGCGTTAGAAATTGGTTGTTGCAGTGATGTAAAACCATAGTGTTGATAGACGGTCACGGCCGTAGCCAGTTCAGTAGTGGTTTCTAGATAAAGCTGTTCATAACCTGCTAGGCGGGCTTCTTGGAATATCTGCTTTATCAGCCGACTGGAATAACCTTTGCCACGACTGTTTTTAGTGACATACAGTTTTTGTAATTCAGCAATTTTATCAGACACAGGTGCAAAGCCACCGCAGCCAACGAGATGACCTTCATCTTCCAGAACAAAGTAAGCTGCCCTCTCTTGATGTTGATAATAGTCGGCCAAATGATCTAGATGAGAATCAAAGTAGACAGTTCCTGGTTTGTCAAGCCCGAATTCTTCTAGGCTGGCTCGAATGAGCTGCGCTACAGCTGGATTGTCTCTCACTTCCATTGGCCGTAAGTTCATGATTTACCCTCCGATAGGATGTATCAACTAGTTAAACAATACCTTGCGCAATCATAGCATTGGCTACGTTTTCGAAGGCAGCGATGTTAGCACCAGCCAGGTAGTCTTTGCCAAGTCCGTAAGTTTCAGCGGTCGTTTTAGCTGTGTTGAAGATGTTGGTCATGATGCCTTTAAGACGTCCGTCAACTTCTTCACGAGTCCATGAGAGGCGAAGGCTGTTTTGACTCATTTCCAGAGCGGATACAGCTACACCTCCAGCATTGGCAGCTTTGGCAGGTCCGTAGAAGATACCATTTTCTTTGTAAACAGCGATAGCATCCAGGTCGCTCGGCATATTGGCACCTTCAGATACACAGATAACTCCTTGAGCTACCAAGCGTTTAGCTGCGTCACCATTGATTTCATTTTGTGTGGCGCATGGCAGAGCAATGTCATATTTCTCAGCATAGGTCCATACAGAGCCTTCATGGTAAGTAGCAGTTGCTTTTTCAGCAGCATATTCTGTCAAGCGAGCGCGGCGTTTTTCTTTGACATCAACCAAAAGATCGAAGTCAATACCGTTTTCATCGATAACATAACCGTTTGAGTCAGAAACAGAGATAACAGTTGCACCAAGCTCAGTTGCTTTTTGAAGAGCGTATTGGGCTACGTTACCAGAACCGGAAATAACCACCTTCTTGCCAGCAAAGCTTTGGCCGTTAGCCTTGAGCATTTCTTCTGTGTAGTAAACCAAGCCATAGCCTGTTGCTTCTGGACGGATCAAGCTGCCGCCAAATCCAAGAGGTTTACCAGTCAAGACACCAGCATCGAATTGGTTAAGGCGTTTGTATTGACCGTAGAGGTAGCCGATTTCACGTCCGCCGACACCAATATCACCAGCTGGAACGTCAAGAGATGGGCCGATGTGTTTTTGCAATTCAGTCATGAAGCTTTGGCAGAAGCGCATCACCTCAGCATCAGTCTTACCTTTGGGATCAAAGTCAGATCCGCCTTTACCACCGCCGATTGGCAAGCCAGTCAAGACGTTTTTAAAGATTTGCTCAAATCCGAGGAATTTCAAGATCCCTTGGTTTACAGTTGGGTGGAAACGAAGTCCGCCTTTATAAGGACCAACTGCTGAGTTAAATTGTACGCGGTAACCACGGTTAACTTGTACTTTACCTTCGCGGTCAACCCAAGGAACACGGAAGCTGATAACGCGCTCAGGCTCAGTAATACGTGCTAGGATATTTTCTTCAATGTATTCTGGATGTTTTTCAAAAACGGGCTCCAGGGTATTGAGAAACTCTTCAACAGCTTGAAGGAATTCTGCCTCGTGTCCGTTACGTGCTTTTACGGTCTCGAAAGTGCTTTGGATATATTCTTTAGCAGTTGTCATCTGTCATTCTCCTTTAAATAAAATAGTAAACCATCCTGTCGGAAGCTGCTTGCAACTTGTATGACGAGGATGTGTTTAAATCTTTAAAACAGACATCTTTTAAATGTCATATTTTATTACATGGAACATTATAGCAGACTTTTTTTCCCTTGTAAAGAAAAAAGTTGAATTTTCTAAAAATTTCCACAATTTGTTTTCTGAAATATTTCAGAAAGAGGGTCAATCGAACTGGATATTTTCCGAACGTTAGTCAGGAATTGCCGGTTAAAAAAACGAAAAAACGGAGTTTGGTGATATAATAGGGGAAATGAGCTAAAGGCACTCGCCTTCAGAAGAAAAAGGAGCGTTTTACTATGGTTTCGACATCTACACAGATTGCTGGTTTTGATTTTGATAACTGCCTGATGAATGCAGCTGGGGTTGCCTGCATGACAAAAGAGGAATTGGCAGAAGTCAAAGATTCTGCTGCGGGAACGTTTGTGACCAAGACGGCGACGCTGGACTTTCGCCTGGGAAACCCAGAACCGCGCTATCAGGATGTTCCGCTGGGGTCTATCAACTCCATGGGCCTGCCTAACAATGGTTTAGACTACTATCTTGACTACCTGCTGGAACTCCAGGAAGGCGAACCAAATCGTACTTTCTTCCTCTCTTTGGTCGGTATGTCGCCAGAAGAAACCCACACCATTCTTCAGAAAGTGCAGGCAAGTGACTTTAAAGGCATTACTGAGCTCAATCTCTCCTGCCCCAATGTTCCTGGCAAGCCGCAGATTGCCTATGACTTTGAAACGACGGAAAAGATTTTGTCAGAAGTTTTTACTTATTTCAAAAAGCCCCTAGGCATCAAGCTGCCTCCTTATTTTGACATCGTGCATTTTGACCAGGCCGCGGCGATTTTTAACAACTATCCGCTCAAGTTTGTCAATTGTGTAAACTCTATCGGAAACGGTCTTTATATAGAAGATGAGTCAGTGGTCATTCGTCCGAAAAATGGCTTTGGCGGTATCGGTGGTCAGTACATCAAGCCGACCGCCCTGGCCAATGTCCATGCTTTTTACCAACGCCTTAAACCGGAAATCCAAATCATCGGAACTGGTGGCGTTCTAACGGGGAGTGATGCCTTTGAGCATATCCTCTGTGGAGCCAGTATGGTGCAGGTCGGAACAACTCTTCATAAAGAAGGAGTGCCAGCCTTTGAGCGTATCACTGCAGAACTCAAGGCTATTATGGAAGAAAAAGGCTATGAAAGCTTGGAAGATTTCCGAGGAAAATTGAAATATATTGAGGGGTAATTAAAATACGACTATTTCAGATTGAAGAAAGCTCCAGATTTGAAGTTTTTCTTCAATCTTTTTTAAAGCGATGGTAATATCTGAGAATTACTAACCTCCACCTTTTAAAGGATATCCTAAAGCTGGGTTATACTACAAATAAAATAAATTGAGAAGATAGTGTGAAAGGGAAATTACAATGAATAAAAAATTATTATGGAGTGTACTCAGTATTCTAGTGGTTACGGGACTGGTTATCATAGGATTTAGTATATACCAAAACCAGAAGAAAAAAGAGATGATACGAATTGCGACTAGTAAAGGAGCAAGAAAGGTTTATGAAGAACATATGAGAGCGAATGATTCTAATGCTTTAACAAGAGAAGGAGTTATTCAATCTTATGAAATTGATACTGAGACGTTAGAATATAATCCGATGGGGGGACTGATGGTTCGATTGTATTTTAATAACAATAAAGAGTTGGACTTTCATTTTGGATTGATAAAAAATGACAATGGAGAGTATGAAACATATGGATATACCGTATCACCTAAATTATCAGCTTTGTTAAAGAAAAATGTAAAATGATCCAAAAATATATGAATGATCAAAATCTTCAGACGGCTATGACTGAAGATAACGGTAGTTCTCTTAATCGTGAAGTAAAAGATAAATAGGATAGAAGTGTTGGCACAGTCACTCAAGTTTACGATAATACTGGTCACGCTGTCCTTCCACCTTATTTACGAATTGCTCTAGTTTGGTTAAGCAGACTCGTATAATCTTCTACGATAATTTTATTGTAATATAGAGTCATTCCCTATTAAATCATTTTATAGTATAAAGAGGTAAAGGGGGTTATGTAGAAATGAAGAAATTACTATCTATTTTGGGAGTTTTTGGAATTATTATTTTTATGGGAGGCTGTAGTATGAATAAGCAAATGCAAGAAGATAAGCAAAGGGAAGAGATGCTTAAAGTTGTAAGAAGTGAAGAAGTAAAACAATTAATTGAAGAAGGGATAAAGAATTTAGATAGTCAGTATTTAACTGAAACGGGTATTATAAAGTTATATAAAATTGATTATAATTTCGTAGAACTTCATCCAATGGGTGGTATTGTGATTACTACACATATTAACAATGACAAAGATTTGTATATTAAAGATACTATCAATGAAGATTATGTATCAAAAAAATTAGAAATTGGTGGTAGCATTGTATCAAAAAAATTAAGTGATTTACTAAAGGGTAGATGATTATGGTGTATTTTACTGATAAACAAAGACTAAATATTGCTAAATAACAATATGTTGACACTGAAATTGATGGATAAGTCTGGGTTGATGGTCATTAAGACCCAGCTTTCTCATATCATTCTGAAGAAAGTTCTAATCAAATCGCTATAATTTCCTTTCCTTTTATGAGAAAATAGATGCAAAGAAATGAGGTGTTTTCATGGCAGAAATTTATTTAGCAGGCGGATGCTTCTGGGGATTGGAAGATTACTTTTCCCGCATTAAGGGTGTTGAGGAGACTACAGTGGGCTACGCCAATGGACAGGTGGAATCAACTAACTACCAGCTGATTCACCAGACGGATCATGCAGAGACGGTTCATCTGATTTATGATGAAGAGCGGGTCAGCCTGCGGAAAATCCTGCTCTATTATTTCCGAGTTATTGATCCTCTGTCAGTCAATAAGCAGGGAAATGATGTAGGGCGTCAGTATCGGACAGGCGTTTACTATACCAATCAAGCCGATAAGACAGTCATTGAGCAGGTCTTTTCTGAGCAAGAAAAGCAGTTGGGACAAAAGATTGCTGTTGAGCTAGAACCTTTGCGCCACTATGTCCTAGCAGAAGACTATCATCAGGATTATCTCAAGAAAAATCCCGGTGGCTACTGTCATATCAATGTTAATGATGCCTATCAGCCCTTGGTCGATCCAGGACAGTACGAGAAGCCTACTGATGAGGAACTGAAAGAGCAGCTGACAGAAGAGCAGTACCAGGTAACACAGCTTAGTGCGACAGAACGTCCTTTCCATAATGCCTACAATGCCACTTTTGAAGAAGGGATTTATGTAGATGTGACGACTGGAGAGCCCCTTTTTTTTGCTGGTGACAAGTTTGAATCTGGCTGCGGCTGGCCTAGCTTTAGCCGGCCTATTGCCAGAGAAGTTCTGCGATATTATGAAGACAAGAGCCATGGCATGGAGCGGATCGAAGTGCGCAGCCGTTCTGGCAATGCCCATCTGGGGCATGTCTTTACTGACGGCCCAGAAGCAGCAGGAGGCCTACGTTACTGTATCAACTCAGCTGCTCTGCAATTTATTCCAAAAGAAAAAATGGAAGCAGAAGGATATGGATATCTGCTGACTTTCATGCAGTAAAAGGGCATGAAATCAACTCAAATGTTTCAATCAGTCATATAAATTTTTTATCACGGCGATAAATTATTTATATAAGCCAAGTCTCCTTGAACATGGTAAAATGAGAAGTAATCTTATAAAATAGAAGATTTAGAATTTTATCCATTAAAGGAGAATCAATGATGAATTTGAAAAAATCTTTTCAGTAGGCTTAGTAGGCCTTGCAGCCTTGGGTTTGGCAGCTTGCGGAGGCTCTTCTAGCAAGGAGAGCAAATCAGCAGACGGACCTGTAACCGTCAAGGTTGGGGTAATGAGCCTGAGTGATACAGAAGAAGCGCGCTGGAACAAGGTTCAAGAGATTCTTGACAAAGAAAATGCAGGCATTAAGTTAGAGTATACGCAGTTTACCGACTACTCTCAGCCTAACCAAGCTCTGCTTGACGGTGATGTGGATATCAATGCTTTCCAACATTACAACTTCCTTGAAAACTGGAACAAAGAGAAGGGAGCAGACCTTGTGTCTGTTGCGGATACCTATATCGCTCCTATTCGTCTCTACTCTGGTACAAAGGACGGCAAAAATAAATATACAGATGTGAAAGACATCCCAGAAAATGGTACGATTGCCGTTCCAAATGATGCGACAAATGAGAGTCGCGCTCTTTATCTTCTTGAATCAGCTGGCTTGATCAAGCTTGATGTTAAAGGTAAGGAACTTGCAACTGTTGCCAATATCAAAGAAAACAAGAAGAATCTGACAATTTCTGAGTTGGATGCTTCTCAAACACCAGCTTCTCTGACTTCAGCAGATGCTGCCGTTGTTAACAATACCTTCGTTCGTGAAGCAGGCATTGACTACAAGAAGGCCCTCTTCAAAGAAGAAGCTAATGAAAACTCAAAACAATGGTATAACCTGATTGCAGCGAAAGCAGATTGGAAGAAATCAGACAAGGCTGACGCGATTGAAAAAATTATCAAGGCTTACCACACTGATGAAGTGAAAAAAGTTATCGAAGAATCATCAGATGGTATGGATCAGCCAGTGTGGTAATTTTTACCAGCAGAAGGTCATTGTATTGAATAAATGAAATGATTAAGAAGGGCGGAGATTAGCTTCTCCAGCCCTTTATCTGCTATTATGGTCATTTAGTTTGAACAGTATCTGGCTTTGGGTTAGGTCGGTAAAGATTGCGGCTTGTGGCATCACATTTCCCTAGTCAAGTGACAGGCGGAAAGCAAATTAAAAGGCTATAGTGGCTAAATCTCATATTGGACAAATCAAGGAGTGAATCGGAAATTATGGGCAAAGAAATTATCAAATTGGATCACATTGATGTCGTTTTTAATCAAAAAAAGCGAGACATTAGGGCCGTAGAAGATGTGACCATTCATATTAATCAGGGAGATATTTATGGAATTGTAGGTTATTCTGGTGCCGGGAAATCTACTCTGGTCCGTGTCATTAACTTGCTGCAGGTGCCGTCTGCCGGTAAGATTACGGTGGATGATACGGTTTTCTATGATCATCATCAGGTTCAGCTTACTGCGGCTCAGCTACGCCAAAAGCGTAAGGATATTGGGATGATTTTCCAGCATTTTAACCTCATGGCTCAGATGACAGCCAAGGAAAATGTTGCCTTTGCGCTTAAGCATTCACCTTTATCAGCTGCTGAAAAAGAGAAGAAAGTTCATACGCTTTTAGACTTGGTAGGCTTAGCGGATCGGGCGGACAATTATCCTGCCCAGCTGTCTGGCGGTCAGAAGCAGCGGGTGGCTATTGCGCGGGCCTTGGCCAATGATCCCAAAATCCTAATCTCGGACGAGTCCACATCCGCTCTGGATCCTAAGACAACCAAGCAGATTCTGGCTTTATTGCAGGATTTGAATCAAAAATTGGGCCTGACTATTGTCCTCATTACCCACGAAATGCAGATTGTCAAGGACATTGCTAACCGGGTAGCAGTCATGCAGAATGGTCGGCTGATTGAGGAAGGCTCAGTTCTGGATATTTTCTCTAATCCCAAGAATGATCTGACCCAAGATTTCATTACGACCGCAACCGGTATCAATGAGGCCATGATCAAAATCAACCAGCAAAAGATTGTGCAAAAACTGCCGGAAAGTTCCATTCTGGCCCACCTGAAATATTCAGGTGTGGTGACGGACACAGCCATTATAAACGACATTTACAAGCAGTATCAAATATCTGCCAATATTCTTCACGCCAATATTGAGATTTTAGATCATGTACCGGTCGGAGAAATGGTCGTTATCTTATCTGGAGAGGCCAAGCAACTGACGGCGGTGCAGGAAAGTCTGCGCGAAACAGGAGTAGAGCTGCATGTTCTGAAAGAAGGGAGTAACTAATGCTACAGATGATTCAACAATTTATGCCCAATGTTTATAGAATGGGCTGGTCTGGGCAGGCTGGTTGGGGAACAGCTATTTACCTGACCCTGTATATGACTATCATTCCTTTCTTTATCGGAGGGATTCTAGGCTTTATCGCCGGCCTCTTGCTCGTCTTGACAGGGCCGAGAGGTATTTTGGAAAATAGACTTGTCTTTTTCGTCCTAGACAAAGTTACCTCAATCTTCCGAGCTATTCCTTTCATCATTCTCCTAGCCCTTATCAATCCTTTTACTCGGATTATTGTGGGAACTGGGATTGGACCGACAGCGGCCTTGGTGCCTCTTTCGTTGGCTGTCTTTCCTTTCTTTGCCCGTCAGGTTCAGGTGGTCTTATCCGAACTAGACCGAGGAGTCATTGAAGCAGCGCAGGCTAGTGGAGCAACCTTCTGGGACATTGTCGGTGTTTACCTTCGGGAAGGTCTGCCGGACTTGATTCGTGTGACGACTGTTACACTGATCTCTCTGGTTGGGGAGACTGCTATGGCTGGAGCGATTGGTGCCGGTGGACTGGGAAATGTCGCTCTGACTTATGGTTATCAGCGTTTCAACCATGATGTGACCATTCTTGCGACTATTCTCATTTTATTACTCATCTTCTTTATTCAGTTTGTTGGGGATTTCCTGACGCGGAAGATTAGTCATAGATAATGATTGACAACTAGGGCCTCAGCTGGGGCTCTTTTTTATGCCATAATTTTATAAAAAGACTTGCACAATTAGATTAGGCTTGCTATAATAGCTAAAATCTCTTGAAACCAAGTGTTGGGAAAGTGAGGATATGGCGGATGAAAGCTTATACAAATGTCAATCTGGTGACCTGTGACAGCGCATTTCATGTTTACCGGGACGGGCTGCTAGTGGTTGAGGACGACCGTCTTGCCTACTGCGGTTCCTATGATGAAAGCTGGCTAGGGAAATGCAGTGAAACAGTGGATTATGAAGGTGCTTGGCTCATGCCAGGACTGGTTAACTGTCATACTCACTCGGCCATGACCTTGCTGCGCGGGATTCGTGATGACAGCAATCTGCATGAATGGCTAGAGGACTATATCTGGCCAGCAGAAAGTCAATTCACGGAGGATCTAACGACCCAGGCTGTTCAGCTGGCTCTGGCTGAAATGATGCTGTCAGGAACAACGACTTTTAACGACATGTATAATCCTCAGGGAGTGGATGTTGACCGGATTTATCAGACTGTGCGGCAGTCTGGTATGCGTTGCTATTTCTCACCAACACTCTTTAGCTCAGAGGCGGAAACGGCAGAAGAGACTCTGGCTCGTACTCGGGCCATTATTGAGAAAATTCTCTCCTACAATGATGAAGATTTTCAGGTCATGGTGGCGCCTCATTCGCCTTATGCCTGTGAAGAAGAACTGCTCAAGGGCAGTCTTGAGCTAGCGCGTGAGCAGGACTTGAAGCTTCATATCCATGTAGCTGAGACACAGGAAGAAAATAAAATCATCCTTGAGCGTTATGGTAAACGGCCTCTGGCTTTCTTAAAAGGCCTGGGCTACTTGGAGCAGTCAGCCATTTTTGCTCACGGAGTTGAACTAAATCCGTCAGAGATTGCGGATTTAGCTGCTTCACCAGTCAGCATCGCCCACAATCCTATCAGCAACCTCAAGCTGGCTTCCGGTGTAGCTCCGGTGACCGACTTACTAGCCGCTGGGGTGACCGTTGGCTTAGCGACGGACTCCGTCGCTTCGAATAATAATCTGGATATGTTTGAAGAAGGTCGGACTGCAGCCCTCCTTCAGAAGATGCGGGCAGGCGATGCGACTCAGTTTACGATTGAGCAGGCTTTGAAAGCTTTGACCATTGAAGGAGCCAAAGCTCTGGGCTTAGAGAAGACAATCGGAAGTCTGGAAACGGGCAAACAAGCCGATTTCATTGTCATTCAACCTAAGGGACGACTTCATCTTTATCCTTTGGAAAATATGCTATCGCACCTAGTGTACGCAGTCAAAGGCAGCGATGTTCAGGACGTCTACATTGCAGGGCGACAGGTTGTCCGAGATGGACAAGTGCTGACGGTAGATCTAGGAAGTTTTGGGTAAGAATGAAAGCCGATTTTCAGCTCGTTGATCAGCTCTTAGAATTGAAAAAATAGAAAATGAAGCAGGAGAGTGGGAGAGATTGCCGCAATTTGGAGATTGTAGCACGCTTCTCCCCGCTCCTGCTTTTTGCTTTGCTTTCCTTTTGACGGTAAAAATAGTACAATATAGTAAATATTGATGCACTATTATCAAGTAAGAAAAAGCGGAGAGATGTGATGGATAAAAAAATTCTTTGGGAGAAGATTCAGACTTTTTTTCAGGAACTTTGGAAGAAGATATCTGCTTTTGCTACGGAGCATACTCTCCTGACAGATGCCTACCAAGCTTGGCGGGACTGGTTTATGGAACTTCCATTTCCTCGTCCCAAAATCTTTCAAAAACAGCTTAGCAATCGCCAGTTTGTCGGAGTGCTTTTGACCGTAGTAGGGCTGTCAGCCAGCTTAATCCTCTTGTCAGAACATTTGCAGGATTTTACCTTTCTGTCTCCTAGTAAGAAAGAGCAGCAGTCAGATTCCTCTCAGAATCAGACGGTTCGCATCATGGCAACTGGGGATTTGCTTTATCACGATGGCCTTTATCTGAGCGCTCAGAAAGAAGATGGCACTTATGATTTTTCTGAGAATTTCCACTATGCTAAGGAATGGCTTCGGCAGGGAGATTTGGTCTTAGGGGACTTTGAAGGCACGATTCGGCCGGACTATCCCTTGAATGGCTATCCGCTCTTTAATGCTCCAGAAGCCGTAGTTCCAGCAATCAAGGATGCTGGCTATCAGGTGATGGATCTGGCTCATAATCACATTTTAGACTCTGGCTTGGAGGGAGTTTTCACTACAGCTCAGGCTTTTGAAAAAGAGGGAATCACTCCCGTCGGTGTTTATCCGCATGAAAGCCGCAGTCAGGCACCGCTCTTGATAAAGGAAGTAAAAGGCATTAGGATTGCACTGCTAGCCTACTCTTATGGCTACAATGGCATGGAGGGGCTTCTCAGTCAGGAAGACTATGACAATCGACTGTCCGATCTGGATGAAGAAAAGATGCGAGCCGAGATTGAGCGGGCAGAAAAGGAAGCAGATATTACAGTCGTCATGCCTCAGATGGGGATAGAGTACCAGCTGGAGCCGACAGAGGAGCAGATGACCCTCTACCATAAAATGGTTGACTGGGGAGCAGATATCGTCTTTGGAGGGCATCCGCATGTGGTTCAGCCGGCAGAGATTTTAGAGAAAGACGGCCAGAAGAAGCTGATCATGTATTCTATGGGGAATTTCATTTCCAATCAGCGTATTGAAACCATGGAGGGAATTGAAAATGCTCATTGGACCGAGCGCGGAGTGCTGATGGATGTTACCATTGAAAAGACACCAAAGGGCACACAGATAAAAAGTGCCCAGGCTCATCCGAGCTGGGTCAGCCGAGTGGAAAAAGGCACTACTTCGGCAGACGGTCTACCTTTATACACTTATCAGACCTGGATTTTGGACGACTTTGTCGAAGGTGGCAAGTATCGAGACAAACTGGATCAAGAAACCAGAGCACGGATTGATACCGCCTATCAGGAAATGAATTCTCATGTTGGACTGAATTGGCCGGGGCAATAAATTGCTTGAATATGATTTTAGCCAGATTGGATTTACCAATCTGGTTTTTGCTGTTTTGAAATTTAAGATTTTGTTATAATTAAAAAGGATTATAGAACTGTTAATGAATGAAACTGACCGCTTTCGAGCTCGTCTATTATGTTATTGGAAAGAAAATGAAATGTATTTTGGTTTGTGGTTGCTTTTGTATCTTATACCTATGTTTATCTTGTTTTTGTTGCTAGTGTGCTCCCTGGTCTTGTTGATTTTCTGCCTGTTTCTGAGAAGAAATCTCTTCAAGGAAAAGCAGGGACGCAATTTGTTGCTAGCTATCTTTTGGCTGGGGCTCTTCAATCTTCTGCTGAACTTGCTAGTATAAAAACGATGAGGTCGTAAGGAGAACAATCGAAAGACTTAGGTCTTAGCTGACTTATATGTAAAAACATACTATTATTTCTGCCTTTCTTTGACATCAGCATAAAAAACGAATACCTCAAAGTTCACTTAGCTTAGTAGGTATTCGTTTTTTATTTTCTATTTAGAGCTTCATTTCTTCCGATACTGGCTGGGTGTCATTTGGTAGTATTTTTTAAACTGGCGGTTGAAGTTGGACAGGTTATTAAAACCTGCTTGGCTGGAGATTTCCAGTACAGAGAGATTGGAGTGCTGCAGGAGTTCGGCTGCTTTTCGCAAGCGGAATTGGATCAGGTACTCAATGCAGGAAACGCCCAGATGCTTCTTGAAGAAGTTCATGAAATGAGTGGAGCTGTAGCCACAGATGCCAGCCAGTTGGTCAATATTTAGGTCTTCTTGGTAGTGGGCATTGATGTAGTCAATGATGGAGCGAATTTTTTCTTCCTTGCGGTAGCCTTCGGGTGACAGGTCTTTGGAAATGACATAGCCGTTCTCAAAGAGCAGGTAGAAGAGTTGGTTGAGTTGGGCTTTGAGCTGAAACTCGTAGTGAGATTTGCGGAAATAGCCTGTTTCCATAGCTGCTAAGAGGCACTGGCGAATCTCCGCATAGGCTGTATCATTGGGCTTGATAACATGAGTCAAGTCCAGCTGACCATTGTAGAGGGGCTGCAGATAGTTGATGCTGGCCTGATCCATGGCAGAGTAGCCCATCAGATCCAGATGAAAATTAATGGCGTCCATATAATGGCGCTCGTCGTTGATGGGGTGGATGGAGTGCAAGGCATTGGGGCGGATCAGGATAATATCACCTTTTTCGCTGTTAAAGTAGTCGTCGTCAATATGAAATTGTGCTTTTCCTTCGTGGACATAAATCATTTCAACATCGGTATGCCAGTGGAAAAGAATATCTGGATGACCATTCTCAGTGATGGTGCGGGTCAGAGAATAAGGGGTTCCTTGGTTTTTAAAAACGGTATTTTTATGTAGTTGGCCTAAATCAATCATGGGGACACTCTTTCATGGAATAGTACAATTTATTAAGATAATTGTGTTAGAAAATATGTTTGACAACTATTATAATATAAATATAAAAAAACGAAAGCGAGAAAATGCAAATGGGTAAATTTCCGCAGAATTTCCTCTGGGGCGGTGCAACTGCAGCCAACCAGTATGAAGGCGCCTATAATCTGGATGGAAAAGGCCTGTCTGTTCAGGATGTGACTCCAAAAGGTGGAGTGCCAGCCAAGCCAGGTGACCGCAATCCTTTGATTACCGAGGGGCCGACACCAGATAATCTCAAGCTGGAAGGGATTGATTTCTATCATCGTTATAAGGAGGACATTGCCCTCTTTGCAGAGATGGGCTTCAAGGTCTACCGGACTTCCATTGCCTGGTCTCGGATTTTCCCAAACGGAGACGAGCTGGAACCCAATGAAGCTGGCCTGCAATTCTATGACGATCTTTTTGATGAGCTGGCCAAATATGGCATTGAGCCTCTGATTACCCTGTCTCACTATGAAACGCCCCTGCATTTGGCGCGTCAATACAATGGCTGGGCCAACCGCGATTTGATTGGCTTCTACGAGCGCTATGTCCGCACGGTTTTTACCCGCTACAAGGATAAGGTCAAGTATTGGCTGACCTTTAATGAAATCAACTCTGTCCTCCATGCGCCTTTTATGAGCGGAGGCATTGCCACGCCAGCTGAAGAACTATCCAAGCAGGACCTCTATCAAGCAGTCCATCATGAGCTGGTGTCTTCTGCCTTGGCAACGAAAATCGGTCATGAGATTAATCCTGATTTTAAGATTGGCTGTATGGTCCTAGCTATGCCGGCCTATCCTATGACGCCTAAGCCAGAAGATGTGCTGGCAGCACGGGAATTTGGAAATCAAAACTACCTCTTCTCTGATATCCATGCGCGTGGGAAATACCCTGCCTATATCAATCGTTTCTTCAAGGAGAATGGGATCGAGATTCAGTTTGCGCCAGGTGACAAAGAGCTTTTGGCTGAAAATACTGTGGACTTCATTTCCTTCTCCTACTATATGAGTGTGGTTGCGGCTCATGATCCGGAAAATTATTCTTCCGGCCGAGGCAATCTTTTAGGTGGTATCATGAATCCTCATCTAGCTAGCTCGGAATGGGGCTGGCAGATTGACCCAGTTGGCCTGCGCTTGGTGTTAAATAGCTTTTATGACCGCTATCAGCTGCCTCTCTTCATCGTGGAAAATGGTCTCGGAGCCAAGGATGCCTTGGTGGATGGTTCAACTGGCCCAACGGTTGCAGATGACTACCGCATTGATTATCTCAAACAGCATTTGCAGCAGGTAGGAGAAGCGCTGGAAGATGGCGTAGAACTGCTAGGTTACACAACTTGGGGCTGTATTGACCTGGTCTCAGCCAGCACGGCAGAACTCAGCAAGCGCTACGGCTTTATCTACGTTGACCGCAACGATGACGGTAGCGGAACTCTAGCCCGTTATAAGAAAAAATCTTTTGATTGGTACAGAGAAGTCATCGCGACAAATGGAGACAGTCTCTATCAGGATTGAATGACTTAAACAAAATAGAATGGCTCCTTATAAAATAAAGGATGAATCTTTTGATTCATCCCTTTTTTCTATGCTTTTATTTCTTCCAGCTTTCGACTTCTTTTTGGTGGTTTTTGATCCACTCTTTGGCTGCAGCTTCTGGTGAGCTGCCTTCGTTAATCTTAAGCATGACTTCTTCCATGTCCTTTTGAGTCCAGTTGAAGTTGTCTAGGACCTTGTTGACTTCTGGTAAGTCCTTGTCTAGATTTTTTCGAGTAATAGTGTGGATAGCTTCCTTGCCGCCCATGGTTCCCTTAGGATCCTTGAGGTATTTGAGGTCGTATTTGGAGAACATCCAGTGAGGTGACCAGCCGGTTACGATGATATCTTCTTTATTCTTGATAGCCTGATCCAGAGCAGTGGTCATGGCTCCTGTTGAGGAAGAAGAAAGATTCCAGCCACTGAGATTGCTGTATTCTTTCATAGTCTTCTCAGTCGCGGTCATGATACCAGCGCCGGGCTCAATACCTGTGATGGTTTTCTTGGCTTGGTCTGACAGGTCTTCGATAGAGTCAGCATCCATATAGCTTGGTACGACTAGCCCTGTCTTAACGCCCTCAAGGTTTGGCCCCAAGTCCACTAGCTTGTCCTTGTACTCCTCATAGAGAGCAGCGTGGGTGGTCGGCAACCAGGCAGAAACCATGGCATCGGCTTCGCCATTAGCAACGGACTTCCACATAACGGCATTGTCCAGCGGTGTGATGGTGACATCGTAGCCCATTTCCTTGAGAGCTTCCGCTACGACATTGGTTGAGGCAACTTCGGAGTCCCATTCAACATAGGCAAGATTGACCTTTTCTTTTTTGCTTTGCTGAAGCTTGGTCATTTGATTTCCGACAAAGGCTGTCAGGATAACAGCAGCCAGAGCAGACCAGAGCATAATCTTGTTGCGTTTTTCCTTGGCAGTGACCGGTGTTTTTTTAGCCAGAGGCTGATTGAGCTTCTGGGTCAGGCGGTCAATGATAATGGCCAGGATAACCAGAGATACCCCATTGACAAAGCCCGAACCGATGTCGGCATGCTGCAGGGCAGAGAGGACGCCACGGCCCAGTCCTGGTGCTCCAATCATAGAGGCAGTAACGACCATGGACAGAGCTAGCATGATGGTCTGATTAACCCCAGCTAGGATGGTATTTTTAGCCAGAGGCAGCTCGACTTTGAAGAGCTTCTGCTTGCCAGTGCCCCCGAAGGAGTCTGACGCTTCAATCAGCTCGGTTGGAATCTGACGAATGGCTAGATTGGTAAAGCGGACAGTTGGTGGCAGGGCAAAGATGACAGAGGCAAAGATCCCAGGCACCATACCAATACCGAAGAAGGCAACGGCTGGTATCAGGTATACAAAGGCCGGCATGGTTTGCATAAAGTCCAGCAAGGGCTTGATGACAGCTTCGACACGATTGCTCTTAGCCATCCAAATTCCCAGTGGAATACCGATGATAATGGAAATGGCACTGGAGACGATGACCAAGGTCACAGTGTTCATGAGATTTTCCCAGAGGCCTTGGTTGTAAACAAAGAGCAGGCCTAGGAAGGTGAGCAGGGGCAGCCCCAGCTTACGCTTGGAAATCAAATAGGTAAAGATAGTGATGACTGCGATAAAGAGCAGGGGCGGAATGAAGAGCAGGGTGTCTGTCATTCCATTCATGATGGCATTTCCGATAGCCTGAAGGACTGAGAAAAGTCCGGAGAAGGTATCAGTTACCCAGTTAGTAAAGGCCTCAACCCATTGAGAAACGGGGATTGGCTGTTGTAAAATATTCAAAATGCGAACCTCCCTTATTCTTCAGATTCAGTAGTATTGGCCAAGGCTTCGATGACTCGACCTTTGATAATAACGCCGACTAATTTGTCCTTATCATCTACAACGGCCAAAGGCGCTGGTGAATCGTAAATCAGCGGGAAAATATCAGTAATCAGGGTTTCCTGAGTGACCTTGCGGACATTCTTATCAATGACTTCAGCCAGTGCTTGATGCTGCTTGCGGGCATCGCGGGCGGCTTCGGCAGTCAGACTGCCCTTGAGGTGGCGCTTCCTATCCACAGCCAGCAGCATACTGACCTCTTCTTTTTTCATGCGATTGAGAGCCACGGTTGGTCCGTCGATGTCAATGTTGGTGGTCAGTGGCGTTGTCATGATATTCTGGGCAGTCAGGACCTTGGAGCGGTCCACATCCTCAACGAACTCTCGAACGAAGTCATTGGCTGGATTGGTCAGGATTTCCTCACCAGTTCCAATCTGCATAATCTGACCGTCAGCCATGATGGCAATGCGGTCACCGATACGCAGGGCCTCATTGAGATCGTGGGTGATAAAGATAATGGTACGCTCATGCTCTGCCTGCAGATCCAGCAGTTCATCCTGCATTTCGCGTCGGATGAGAGGGTCTAGAGCTGAGAAGGCCTCGTCCATGAGCAGAATGTCAGGATTGTTGGCCAAAGCTCGAGCTAGGCCGACCCGCTGCTGCATTCCACCAGAGAGCTGATCAGGGTATTGATCCTTGAAGGACAGGAGACCGGCATTGTCCAGAGCTTGTTCAGCTAGGCGCGTGCGCTCCTCTTTATCAACACCTCGGACTTCCAAGCCGAACTCAGTATTTTCTAGAATAGTCCGATGCGGGAAGAGTCCGAAGTTCTGGAAGACCATGTTGAGCTTGTGGCGCCGAACCTCACGCAGCTCCTCTTCGTTCATCTTAGCCACATCTTGGCCGTCGATGTAAATGTCGCCTGATGTCGGGTCAATCAATCGGTTGAGCAGGCGGATAAGAGTAGACTTCCCACTACCGGACAGTCCCATGATGACAAAAATTTCTCCGGTCTGAACCTCAAAGTTTACATCGTAAACTCCGACAGTAGCACCGGTTTTTTCTAAAATTTCCGTTTTGCTTTTGGCTTGCTGGACCATTTCTAGTGCCTGCTTTTGCCTTTTGCCGAAAATTTTAGTCAAATGTTTTACTTCTAGTTTATTCAACGTATTTCTCCTTTTGCACAAGTGACTACATGTTTATTTTGATAAGTTGTCACTTAAAAGACCATCACAGTATAACATCGTGTGGTCACTTTGTCAAACCCAAAAGACTGTCAGGCCGGCCTTTTTCGGCTATTATAAAAAAGGGAGAGTGATTTTCTGGAATATTTTTGAAAGCCGCAAAAACCTTGTCAGACAGCGGATTTTCCTGTCTATTCTGTTTTTTAGACAAAGAAAAAACAAGCGCTGTTTCACTTGTTTGTTTCAATTTCATTAAAAAATAAATTATGCATCAAACCGACTGATAATTCGTTGCCAACAAAGTAGATGGTATTGCCGGCTTCCAGCTTGGTATAAGGACCAGGCGAGATTAGGAGTTGGTCGCCCTGCTGGACTGCGACAATGGTAGCGCCAGTCGAGTGCCAGATATTGAGCTCATTGATAGATTTTCCTAGGTTGATGGCGTCTGCTGAGAGCTGGAGCTCATAGGGATTGAAAGGAAAGCGCTGCTGGACATCCTTAGTTCGGCTGAGAAGCTGATTAAGCAACTGGGAAAAGTTGGCAAATTCTTCCTCTTGGCGCTGGATGCTCTGGTGGAGCTTGCTTTTGAGGTCCTGCAGAGAGTTGACATCTTTATAGGTTTCGAGAAACTGCTGAGCTTTTTCCTTGGAGGAAATGAAGGCTCCACTGCCATGGCGGACTTCCATGATTTCCAGATCTACCAGCACATTGATAGCCTTGCGGGCTGTCTCAGGGGAGACATTGAAGTTGCTGGCTAGGGTAGAGCGGGCATAGATCTTGCTGCCGATGGGATATTTGCCGTCAACGATTCGCTCGGCAATAGCGACAGCTATCTGCTGGTAGCGTGGGAATGCGACTTCTTTTTTGCTCATGAGGACCTCCAATTTTACGACAGGAATATAGCTATGATTATAATATAAAACTGGAGGATTGAAAAGTGCCCTTTGTAAAATCGACCGTCCTAACGGCTTCTTCTTGCCTTTCTTTTTACTTTTTTAAGTAGTATAATATGTCTAAAAGTCAGAGGTTTTCTGGAAGGGGTGAGGACATTTATGTCACAATTTATCTTGGTATTACTGGGCTTTTTGGCGGTACTAGTGCTTGTCATAGCCTCTGCTATTCGGAGAAAGCTTCGCTTTAAGAAGCGTTTAGCTGCTGCTTGGGGAAGTCGTGAGCGGGTGGATTGCCGGCCAGACAGTGAATCCAGTCTATATGAGTCTTTTTTGCTAGACGAAGAAGCTGGAACCTATGATAGTCTGGTGGACGACCAGACTTGGGGAGATTTGGACTTTTTTGATATTTTTCAGGATATTGATACAGCAGCCCAATCCAGTCTAGGTTCAGAGTACCTTTACAGCAAACTTCGCCTGCTACATTTCGAGGCAGATCAGGACTTTGATGATTTGCAGTCCTATTTGGCCCAGCATGCAGAGGTGCGCAGTCAGCTGCAGCTACTTTTTTCTGAGATTGGCAAGAAAAATCACAATCAAGCCAAGAAACTGATCTATAAACCAGCGCAAGCTAATCACAGGGGAAGTTTTTACCTGTTTTTGGCTTCGATTCCGCTACTTTCTCCTTTCCTCTATTTTATCAATCCAAGTCTGGGATACATAGTTCCCATCATCAGCATGGCCTTTAATATTGTTTACTCCATGGCCACACGCTGGTCGCTCGAGATGAAGTTGGACAGCATGAGCTATCTGGTACGGATCTTCTATATTGGTAAAAAGATTGCCCGCCTGCCCTTGCCCCAGCAAGCTGCCCTGAAAGAAGCGTTGGCTTCTTTTAGCCGAATAAAGCTTTTTGGAGAAGTCTTTCGGCCCCAGTCGGGTGCCTCTGAGCTGGAGATTTTCTATCTTTATCTCAACTCCGTCTTGCTGATACCTCAGTTGGCTCAGGCCTATATCTCCAATCGTCTGGTCAAGGCCAATCAACAGGCTAGGCAAGTGCTGGAGATTCTAGGTCGCTTAGAGGCAGCGATTGCTGTACTTAACTACAAGGAAAGCCTGCCAATTTATGCGAAACCTAGTTTTACAAGCTCATCTGGAATGAAGGGCAAGGGTCTCTATCACCCACTCTTAGAGCGACCTGTCAGCAATGATTTGGACTTTTCTAAGAATATGATGATTAGTGGTGATAATGCTTCTGGAAAATCGACTTACCTGAGAATAGCAGCTATCAATGCTATCTTGGCTCAGGGCTTAGGCTTTGCCTGCGCAGAGAAGATGACCTTGCAGCATGGTCATGTCTTGAGCTCAATGGATGTGACCGATGACATCGGCTCTGGGGATAGTTACTTTATCGCTGAGAGCAGGGCTATTGAGCGCATGATAGATTCCTTGGAAGAAGAGGGCTTGCACTACTTTTTCATCGATGAGCTTTTTAAGGGAACCAATACTGTTGAGCGGATAGGTGCAGGGCTGGCAATCATTGATTGGCTAGCTCAGAAGCCCTGTCTTTACATGATTTCGAGTCATGATGTGGAGTTGGTAGCAGCCTCTGGTCAGCTCAATGCTCAATATCACTTTGACAGTCAATATATAGCAGGAGAGATTGTCTTTGACTATAAGATTAAGCAAGGCAGCGCTTTGACCAAGAATGCGGTTAATACACTAGAGAGCCTGAACTATCCAGAAGAGATTACGGATACAGCTAGGGAGATAATCAACGCCTACGAAGCCAGTGGTAACTGGAGTTTGCTGGAAAAGGGGCAATCCAAATTGGATGATAAAAATAGAAATGGATAAAAAGATGACTATAAAGATGATAGCGACAGACATGGATGGAACCTTGCTGGACGGACAGGGACAGCTGGATTTGCCGCGTCTGACTACTATTTTAGATGAGCTAGATAAGAGAAACATTCGCTTTGTGGTGGCTACTGGTAATGAAATTCCACGGATGCGTCTGCTATTGGGAGATTTGGTAGAACGAATGACTTTGGTAGTCGCCAACGGAGCGCGGATTTTTGAAAAGAACCAGCTATGTATGAGCAGCTTCTGGGAAGCCGGATTGATAAGGGATGCGCTGGCTTATTTTTCCGGTCATGAAAGGGAGCATCAGCTTGTTGTGACCTCTGAAAGAGGCGGCTTTGTTCAGGAGGGGACAGAGTTTCCCTTGATTGAAAAGGTTATGACTAAGGAAATGGCCCAGCTTTTCCACAAGCGGATGAACTTTGTGCCAAGCCTTCAGGATTATCCCTTTGACAAGGTCTTGAAAATGAGTATGATGGTAGAAGAGGCTGCAGTAGCAGAGCATGCTCGTTTGATTAATCAGCATTTTGCTGGCCGATTGAGCGCTGTTGCTAGTGGTTACGGAGCCATTGACATCCTCCAAGATGGGATGCACAAGGCTTGGGGCTTGCAGCAGCTGATGGCTAAGTGGCAGATTCAAAGCTCGGAAATCATGGCTTTTGGGGATAGTGAAAATGATATCGAAATGCTGGAAATAGCAGGTATTTCTTATGCCATGGAGAATGGCGATGAGCGAGTCAAAGGGGTGGCAGATTACCTAGCACCAGCCAATACAGATGCCGGTGTTCTACAGGTGCTTGAGCAATACTTAGAAGAGGAAAAAGGATAATGGCAGTACAATTACTAGAAGAATGGCTTCTCAAGGAGCAGGCAAAATTGCAGCAAAACTACAGAGAGCTCAATCAACTCTCTGTCAAGGAGCCAGACATCATCTTTATCGGAGACTCTATTGTGGAATACTATCCGCTCCAGGAACTCTTACAGACGGATAAAAGACTGGTCAACCGCGGTATTCGGGGCTATAAAACCGATTTACTTTTAGAGCATTTGGATGCCCATCTCTTTGGGCAGGCTTTGGATAAGGTCTTTATTCTGATAGGTACCAACGACATTGGCAAGGAGATGCTTCAGACAGAAACGTTGGCCAATTTGGAAGCCATTATTCAGGAGATTTCTCGTGATTATCCTCTGGCTCAGATCCGTTTGCTGTCGGTCCTGCCGGTCAATGAAGCTCCAGCCTACAAGAGCACGGTCTATGTCCGCAGTAATGAAAAGATTCAGGCTCTCAATCAAGCCTATCGCCAGCTGGCTAACGCCTACATGAATGTCCAATTTATCGAGCTCTACGATGCTTTTCTGAACGAGGAAGGCCAGTTGTGCCCAGATTATACAACTGACGGCCTCCATCTGACCATTTCTGGCTATGGAGCCCTGTCCAAGATTTTGCAGGAATATTTGTAGTTTCTTAGTAAGAATACAGCTCTGTTTTGCCAGAACAGAGCTTTTTTATTTTCTTAAACTTACAAAAGTTTTCTGTGAATGATGCTTGATTTCAAAGGGATTATGAAAATTATTATAAAACACATTGGACTTTGTGAAAAAATTTAGGGCTTTGTGTTATGTAATAGTTCTATATCATCTATGAGCATATTCTTATACAAGAGCGAAAAAACATGATAAATTGATAGAGTAAAGTTTCTTGAAGCGTTTTCATTCACAAATGGAAATGTTTTCAACAACTGAAAATTTATTTTATTGAAAGGGAGTTATTATGACTCAAGGAAAAATTACTGCATCTGCAGCAATGCTCAACGTATTGAAGACATGGGGCGTAGACACCATCTACGGTATCCCATCAGGAACACTCAGCTCACTCATGGATGCTTTGGCTGAAGACAAAGATATCCGCTTCTTGCAAGTTCGCCACGAAGAAACTGGTGCTCTTGCAGCGGTCATGCAAGCTAAATTCGGCGGCTCAATCGGGGTTGCAGTTGGTTCAGGTGGTCCAGGTGCGACTCACTTGATTAACGGTGTTTACGATGCAGCTATGGACAACACTCCATTCCTTGCTATCCTTGGATCACGTCCAGTCAATGAACTCAACATGGATGCCTTCCAAGAGCTCAACCAAAACCCAATGTACAACGGTATCGCTGTTTACAACAAACGTGTCGCTTATGCTGAGCAATTGCCAAAAGTTATTGACGAAGCTTGCCGTGCTGCAGTTTCTAAAAAAGGTCCAGCTGTTGTTGAAATCCCAGTAAACTTCGGTTTCCAAGAAATCGACGAAAACTCATACTACGGTTCAGGTTCATACGAGCGTTCATTCATCGCTCCTGCTTTGAACGAAGTTGAAATCGACAAAGCTGTTGAAATCTTGAACAATGCTGAACGTCCAGTTATCTACGCTGGTTACGGTGGTGTTAAAGCTGGTGAAGTGATTACGGAATTGTCACGAAAAATCAAAGCACCAATCATCACAACTGGTAAAAACTTTGAAGCGTTTGAATGGAACTATGAAGGTTTGACTGGTTCTGCTTACCGTGTTGGTTGGAAACCAGCTAACGAAGTTGTCTTCGAAGCAGACACAGTTCTTTTCCTTGGTTCAAACTTCCCATTTGCTGAAGTTTACGAAGCTTTCAAGAACACTGAAAAATTCATCCAAGTTGACATCGACCCATACAAACTTGGTAAACGTCATGCCCTTGATGCTTCTATCCTTGGTGATGCAGGTCAAGCAGCGAAAGCAATCCTTGACAAAGTAAATCCAGTAGAATCTACTCCATGGTGGCGTGCTAATGTGAAGAACAACCAAAACTGGCGTGATTACATGAACAAACTCGAAGGTAAAACTGAGGGTGAATTACAATTGTACCAAGTTTACAATGCAGTTAACAAATATGCTGATCAAGACGCTATCTACTCTATTGACGTAGGTAACACAACTCAAACATCTACTCGTCACCTTCACATGACTCCTAAGAACATGTGGCGTACATCTCCACTCTTTGCGACAATGGGGATCGCCCTTCCTGGTGGTATCGCTGCTAAGAAAGACAATCCAGATCGCCAAGTATGGAATATCATGGGTGACGGAGCATTCAACATGTGCTACCCAGACGTCATTACAAACGTTCAATATGACCTTCCAGTTATCAACCTTGTCTTCTCAAATGCTGAGTACGGCTTTATCAAGAACAAATACGAAGACACAAACAAACACTTGTTTGGTGTAGACTTCACAAACGCTGATTACGCGAAAATCGCTGAAGCTCAAGGCGCTGTTGGATTTACGGTAGACCGTATCGAAGACATCGACGCAGTCGTTGCAGAAGCTGTGAAGCTCAACAAAGAAGGCAAGACAGTTGTCATCGATGCCCGCATCACGCAACACCGTCCGCTTCCAGTAGAAGTTCTTGAACTTGATCCGAAACTTCACTCAGAAGAAGCCATCAAAGCCTTCAAGGAAAAATACGAAGCAGAAGAACTCGTACCATTCCGCCTCTTCTTGGAAGAAGAAGGGTTGCAATCACGCGCAATTAAATAATTCCTCTCGCTGAAAATCAAATTTAAACTGTGTCATCTTCATCTTGCTGCATAGCAGTACTGCCTGCGCTTCGATGTCTTGTTTATAACTTGATTTTCTTAGAGCGGAACTTGAAAAGATCGGAGCAATCTGGTCTTTTTCTGGAGAATAGTCAATGAATTTAAATCAATTAGATATTATCGTTTCAAATGTTCCCCAAGTCTGTGCTGACTTGGAACGTATTTTGGATAAAAAGTCAGACTATGTTGACGACAGTTTTGCTCAGTTCACGATTGGCAGTCACTGTCTCATGTTGTCAGAGAATCATTTGATTCCTTTGGAAAATTTTCAGTCAGGCATCATTCTTCACATCGAGATTGAGGATGTAGAGCAGAACTACAAACGGTTGAAAGAGCTTGGTGCCGAGATTTTACATGGCCCAGCTGTAACTGATTGGGGAACAGAGTCCTTATTAGTTAGAGGACCTGCTGGTCTAGTCATTGATTTTTATCGAATGAAATAGGACGATTAGTCATTTGAAGTTGACCTTAATCATTCTTAAAACAGAATGTGAGAATATGAACAATTGAAAGATCGGAGAAACCCGGTCTTTTTTAGGTAAACCTAATAGTGACTTCTGAGCTTGACTATCGTGAGGTAACGGATTAAAACAGTCTCGTGATAGACCGTTTTAAGTATGGCGCTGGACATAAGAATCGTCAGAGGAAGGAATAGCGAGATTGTGTCTCTACGAACAGAAATGTGATAGTAAGGCATGTATAGTAGTAGATAAGGAGATTTGAAATTAGTTTGTACTTGATTGAAAATTATTAAAATGTAGACCTTTTCTAATTTTCTGACTTTTGCTTGAATTATCATTTTAATAGGTATACAATGTATTTAAAGAAATCAAAGAATAAAGAGGTGGTAATATGAAATTATCACGATATGTCTTAAGGTATGATACTGAAGATGGTAGTGTATATTTTAATACCAAAAATAATCATTCATTTTTGATTACTAATGAATTGAAGAAGAATATACAAGAAAATAAAACAACGGAAAGTGAATATATTGCCTATTTGGAAGAGAATAAATATTTACTTGAAGAAAATGAGGTAAACAAATATTTAAAACAGATAGAAGATAGGAATAATGAGATACTAGAGTTTACAATTCTTAATATTTGTTAAGTTTATATAATAAAAATGGAGAGGAGTGCTAGCCTCTCTCTTTTTCTAGGAGGGCATTATGAATAAAATATTTCACTATCTGGATAAGAAAACGAAGTTTTATACTATCATCGGTGCACTGGCAAATGGAGGTTTAGCTCTTGCTCAACCCTTAGTCGTATCACAAGCCTTGTCCTTAAATCAAGGAGAACTGACTTATTCTAAAATCATACAGTTTGCTATTTTTGGCTTTACAGTATACTTCGTCTTGTATAGCTTAATGCTCTTTTGTAATCATACACATAATGTTTTTCGACGTGAAATTCAAATGAATATGAGGGCAGATTTATTTGACAAGCTGATGATAAAAAAAGATTTTAACGAAGATGAAAAAATCACCATGCTCACACAAGATATGGAGTATTTGGGGGATAATTACTTAGAAAAATACGTCAATATCATTTGCTGGAGTTTTGTAGCAATACTAACAGCGATCTATATTATTTCGCAAAATTTGTTACTAGGTAGTATTTTTGTCTTTTTCACTATTTTACGTCCTATTCCTCAGTTCTTGATGAGTAAAAGACTCAAACATACTGGTGATGACATGGCTCAAGGCAGAGTAGAAGTGCATAATCAAGTATCTGATAGTATCCGAGGAGCACATACTCTACTCATGAACCAAGCAATTTCTGAAAATCAGAACAGATTTTGGAAGATTAATCGACATTATCAACTAGCCATTCAAAAATTTTGCTTTACCCATAATATAATTTTCTTTTGCAACGGTTTCATGGTCTTTTTAAGCCAAGTTTTACCACTTGTTTTAGGTTTTTACTTTGCTATGGCTGGGCAGAAAGTGTCAGTGGCAAGTCTTGTTGCCATGTACATCGCAGCAGGTCAGCTAGTGAGCCCTATTCAGACTATTATGTATGATGCTGTAGATATACAAGGGGCAAAAACGACAGCAGATAAGATTTTTGGAGTATTAGAAATTGGAGATGTAAAACAGATAGATAAAAAAGATGCGCAAGAATTGAATGCTCTACACATTAAAAATTTAAGTAAATCCTATGGTGACAGACAACTTTTTACTCATCTAAATTTGGATGTTCAAGCAGGTCAGAAAGTTTTAATCAAAGGACCGAGTGGTTGTGGTAAGTCAACCTTGTTTCGACTCATTACTGGAGAAGAAATAGCAGATGAGGGAGAAATTATCGGCGTTACAACTGTTAATGAATGTACATCAAGTTTTGTATCCAGTATAGGAATTATTAGTCAACATCCATTTCTCTTTAATGATACAGTGCGTTATAATTTGACCTTAGGACAAGAATTTTCTGAGGAAGAGTTGCTTGCTGTTTTGAAACAAGTCAAACTAGATTTTGAATTGACGGGTGGGATGG
This sequence comes from Streptococcus sp. IsoGale022, assembly GCF_031142805.1. NCBI lineage: Bacteria > Bacillati > Bacillota > Bacilli > Lactobacillales > Streptococcaceae > Streptococcus > Streptococcus sp. IsoGale022. The sequence goes on from NZ_JAKZJI010000002.1 coordinate 178,141, forward strand.
ATTTTATTATCAAAAATAACGGGGAGAATATTTCTGGGGGACAAAGAGTAAGGATTGAATTGGCACGTTTTCTTCTTCGTAGAAAAAATCTGTTATTGGCTGATGAAGTGACCGCAACCCTAGATAAAGAAAACGCCCTCATGGTACATGAACTACTATTTTCTCTTCCTGTTATGATGTTAGAAATTGCCCATCATATTGATGATGAAAGTAGATATCAACAAGTTGTAGATTTAGGAAAATATTGAATCTGGCTTAAAAGTCAGTTTTATCAGAAAATAAAGTAAATATTTCAGCAATAAAACACCCAGTATCAAGATTTTTCAATGCATAGTAATATGCGTTTTTCTGATTATATATACTTTTTCTAACCTCACTCTTCTTTCTTATCACAAGATTGTGATAAGAAAGAAGATTATAGAATAAGATACAGCAAAAATGAAAGAGGTTTTGGAAATGACTGAAAATCAAATGAGAATACTAGGTTGGGTTGCAACCTTTATGTCCGTGATGATGTATGTGTCTTATTTTCCACAAATCATGAATAATCTAGCTGGGCAAAAAGGAAACTTCATTCAACCACTTGTTGCGGCTATTAACTGTAGCCTCTGGGTCTACTACGGCCTTTTCAAGCAAGAAAGAGATATTCCGCTTGCAGCAGCAAATGCACCAGGGATCATTTTTGGGCTAGTAACTGCAATTACTGCCTTGATTTAAAATAAAAGGAATAGGAGGAGACTGTTTTTTTCAGTCTTCTTTTTTTCTTTTTCTCAGTTTGCAGAAAAATCTTGTTTGATGTCTGGGCTCATTGGAGAAAAGATGAGTTTATTTTAAAGAGCTGGAGAAAGAATCAGAGTGAAAATAAGTTGGTAAAAACTAGAATAGTATCACTATTTCGCAGTATTTCACAAGTAAAGGTCTTGAGATTGCGGTATAATATAAGTAAATGAACAATCAAAATAAGAAAGTGAGTAGAGATATGACTGAAAAACTGACTTTTCCTGATGGTTTCTTGTGGGGCGGAGCGACAGCTGCCAACCAGTGCGAGGGCGCTTATGATGCGGATGGTCGCGGGCTGGCCAACGTAGATGTGGTGCCGATTGGTGAGGACCGTTTGGCCATCATCACGGGTAAGAAAAAGATGTTTGACTTTGAGGAAGGCTATTTCTACCCAGCCAAGGAAGCTATTGATATGTACCATCGCTTTAAGGAGGACATTGCCCTCTTTGGCGAGATGGGCTTTAAGACCTATCGTCTGTCCATTGCTTGGAGCCGGATTTTCCCGAAAGGAGATGAGTTGGAGCCCAATGAAGCTGGCCTGAAATTTTACGAAGACCTTTTTAAGGAATGCCACAAGTACGGCATTGAGCCCTTGGTGACCATTACTCACTTTGACTGTCCCATGCACTTGATTGAGCAATATGGCGGTTGGCGCAGCCGTAAGATGCTGGAATTTTACGAGCGTCTCTGCCGCACTCTCTTTACCCGCTACAAGGGCTTGGTCAGGTACTGGCTGACCTTTAATGAGATTAACATGATTCTCCATGCACCATTTATGGGGGCGGGGCTCTGCTTTGAAGAAGGTGAAAATGAAGAGCAGGTCAAATACCAAGCGGCTCATCATGAGCTGGTCGCGTCAGCCATTGCTACTAAGCTGGCTCATGAGATTGACCCGGAAAATAAGGTTGGCTGTATGCTGGCAGCGGGCCAAAATTATCCTAACACCTGTCATCCACGCGATGTATGGGCTGGTATGGAGGAAGATAGGAAAAACTATTTCTTCATCGACGTGCAGGCGCGTGGCGAATATCCCAACTATGCCAAGAAAGCTTGGGAGCGTGAGGGCATCACTGTTGAAATGACAGAAGAAGACCTGCGGCTTCTCAAGGAGCATACGGTGGACTTCATTTCCTTCTCTTACTACTCTAGCCGGGTAGCTTCGGGCGATCCTAAGGTCAATGAGCTGACGGAGGGCAATATCTTCGCTTCTCTCAAGAATCCTCATCTGGAAAGCTCTGAGTGGGGCTGGCAGATTGATCCTCTGGGCTTGCGCATTACGCTTAATACCATCTGGGATCGCTATCAAAAGCCCATGTTTATCGTGGAGAATGGTCTGGGTGCAGTGGATAGTCCGGATGAAAATGGCTATGTTGCTGATGATTACAGGATTGACTACCTGGCGGCCCATGTCAAGGCCATGCGGGAAGCCATCAATGAGGACGGTGTAGTGCTGTGGGGCTACACGACCTGGGGCTGTATCGACCTGGTATCAGCCGGCACTGGCGAGATGAAGAAGCGCTACGGCTTTATCTATGTGGATCGGGACAATGAAGGCAAGGGAACACTCAAGCGCTCCAAGAAGAAATCCTTTGACTGGTACAAGGAAGTCATCGCGACTAACGGAGCATCTGTGAAATAGAAACAAGGCTGAGATATGAATATCTCAGCCTTGTTTAAGGATGTATTTTTAATAGGAACTTTAGTCTAACTGAAATTTAAATACTTTTCAAGATTTATTATTTCAAGAATTCCTTTATTTGCTGGGCGATTTCCTCTGGCTTTTCGTCATGGATATAGTGGGAGCCTTCTAATGTCACAAGTTTGGCTTGGGCATTTTGCGCAACAAACTCTTCCTCTAGCTTGGGAGCTTCTCCGCCTTTCTGGACAGCCGCAAAGATAAGAGTCGGAATCTGCGGCACGGGTTCTTTGTTAATCGTTTCAACATTTTTCTTCCGATTCTTGACTTCGTTCATGACCGCCTGAGTGATTGACCGCTGGTGGAACAAGGCTTTAAAGATAGCTTTTTCCTGATCATTGAGGGCCCCAGACTTTATGGCTGGGCTGCTATTTTCATCAAAGAAAATCGGTAGGCGAGCTAAGCCTAGCATTCTCCCCAGCTGGATAGTCTGATAAGAACCATAAAATTTCTGCTGGTCGGCCACCTCTGTATGAGGCATGGTCATATCCAGCCCGATAATAGCTTCTACTTCTTCTGGGTAATGATTGGCCCAGTGAATCGTTTCTAAACCGGCAATCGAATGCGGAACCAAAACATAAGGACCGGATATCTTAGCAGCTTTGAGGGCCTTACGTGTCTGCTCCACTTGTCTATCCAATGAGCGGTCATCGTTCCCATCATCGCTGTAACCATAGCCTAGACGTTCTACCACGACGATGCGATAATCCTCCTCTAGCTTGGAATAAAGAGCCTTGAAATCCAGCACCGGAGCATTGGTGCCTAGACCTGCTAGAAAAACCAAGGTCTTCTTGCCCTTTCCGGCAGTGTAGACATTAAGCTTCTTACCCTCTACCTCGACTAGCTGACCAATCGGCTTCTCAATGAGTTTGCTTTCCTGAGCTATTTGAAAGCGGTGATAGAGAAAGATAGCCAATAAGGCCAGAGCTAAGAGTCCTACCAGCCAAGTGATTGTTTTAAGGATAAATATAAAGATTCTTTTCAACATAGAGATTCCTTTCTGTTCATCATATTTTAGACTCGCATACTTTTATTGATAATCTTTACTCCAAGCGGTCGTATAGTGATTTACACTAAAAGCGAATAGAAGTTTAATCAGGTAAAGTGATAAAAGAGCTGTCATACTGATTGGCAATTTACTGTAACTAATAAGAAGAATGCAACCCAACCCCGCCATAGAAGCACCAGTTAATGCTTGCTCCCTGCAATCTCTCGCATAGAAACAGCTCCAAAGCCCTTAGAGCGAAACAGCTCCCCTACCACT